>CAYZYS010000087.1:0-8997 GCA_964482605.1 uncultured Bacteroides sp. | reverse complement strand
TAAATTCCTTGAACAATTTATGAACAAACAGCGGAACTGCCCGCATTTGCGCCATTTTTCGACATGTATAAAAATTGTATAAAAGTTGAATTTTAAGACATCCGCCCGTCTTTCTGCAGGCATTCCATATAGTTAGATTGCATAATGCCAATCAGATTTTAATGGTTATTTTTGGTTATTTTTCATATTTTTGGAAATAAAATCGCCAATTTTGCCATTGGTAAATTTGTTTTGTGCAATTTTCCCATATGAATTTTCATTGGCATACGGGGCATGCCCTTACCGCAGAGAGGCATCACCTAAGTATGCTTGCCGCCTCCGTCTCGATGCCGATTCTCCCGTTGAAAACCGCCGCCCTTTCCATGAAGTCCGCATATCCCCCATTGTCAAGCTGCAGCTTAAGGCTTATCCTGTCCGCATACTCCACATCAAAAACCTCCGTGCCAAGCTGCGCGGCAATGTACCTTACCTGCTCATAATCGCCATACCCCAATGTGAGCCTGACGAGCCTGCCCTGCACGCGTTCCTTTACAACGGAAGCGTCAAGTGCCGCCGCCGCAGCCTGTGAATACGCCCGCACCAGCCCTCCTGTCCCAAGCAGCGTGCCGCCAAAATACCTTGTCACGACAATCAGGCAGTCGTGGATGCCCCGTGAATGTATGACCTCAAGAATGGGCTTTCCAGCCGTACCCGACGGTTCGCCGTCATCACTGCTCTTTTGGCACGCATCACCCTCACCGCACACATAGGCATAGCAGTTGTGCCTTGCGTCCCAATACTGCTTCCTTATGGCTTCAAGCACCTTCGCCGCACCATCGGAATCAGTGACAGGGTACGCCCCCGCAATGAACCTTGATTTCTTCTCAACTATCTCCCCATGTCCGGGAGCCTGTATTACATAGTATGCCTCCATGGTCTTCTCCATTCCAACACGCCGCCTCAACGCACGCCAGCCGTGAATCGTAAACAGTTTAACATACATCCGTGAATAAGTCATTTGGATTTGTCAAAAATGTAGTTGTATGATATACTTCTTTAGATTATTGGCACTCGCAAATTAAAACATTTATACTTATTAAGAATGGAGACATAGAATCGGCATGAATTATTCCAAGAAGGGCGTTCGCAAAAAGAAAAGGCAGCTTGCCTCCCCCGGAAGCAAGATTGGAAGCAAGTTCGGGGTCACGCTGCTCAAGCTGTTCATAATAGCCGTCATCGCGGTAGTGGTGACGGGCGGCTGCATCGTGGCAGGAATGGTGAAGGGCGTGATAGATTCCGCACCTGACATATCCACCATTGACGTGTCCCCAACGGGCTATGCCACCAAGGTATATGACAATCAGGGCAACGAAATCCAGTCCCTTGTGGCTTCAGGCTCCAACAGGGTGTCCGTGGACATTGAGGACATTCCCCTCAACCTGCAGCACGCATTTGTGGTGCTTGAGGACGTGCGCTTCTACGAGCACAACGGAATTGACATGAGGGGCATATTCAGGGCAGTATCCGAGGCGGTGAAGTCAAGGAAGCTCACCCAGGGTGCCAGCACCATCACCCAGCAGCTTCTGAAGAATAACGTTTTCAACGCATACAATGAAAGCACCAGTGAGAAAATCAAGCGAAAGATTCAGGAGCAATACCTGGCAATCAAGCTTGAGACAACCATGAGCAAGGAGAAAATCCTTGAAAATTACCTCAACACCATCAACCTCGGCAACGGCTACCTTGGGGTACAGGCTGCCGCCAACGGCTATTTTGACAAGGACGTGTCCGAGCTCACAATATCCGAATGTGCGGTAATCGCCTCAATAACCCAGAACCCAACCGGCTACAACCCAATCAACCACCCTGAGGACAACCAGCGCAGGCAGCAGACCTGCATCCAGAACCTTAAGGACGAGGGATATATAACCCAGGCTGAATATGATGAGGCAATGGCTGATGACGTATATTCAAGGATTCAGGATTTACACTCAGAAAATGATTCGTCCACTTATTCATATTTCGTGGATGAGCTGATAGAGCAGTTATCCAATGATTTGCAGACCCAAAAAGGGTATACCGAGACACAGGCGCTCAACCTGATATACAAGGGCGGGCTGTCGGTGTACTCCACCCAGGATTCCAACATGCAGGCAATCGCTGATTCCGTAATCAATGACCCTGACAACTGGCCGAGCACCTCCTACATTTCCATATCCTACTACCTGACCGTGGAGGATGCGGAAGGAAAGAAGCACAATTATTCACACCTGAGCCTGCAGAAATATTTCCAGACAACAGGCGGGCGTGCCAACTTCAGCCTCACCTTCGACAGCGAGGAGGAGGCGCAGATGTACGTTGACCAGTACCGTGAGGCAATCCTGTCCGAGGGCAACACCCTTGTGGGTGAGAACCTGAGCTTCACCATGCAGCCGCAGGTTTCATTTTCCCTGATGGACCAGCACACCGGCGAGGTCAAGGTAATCGTCGGCGGCAGGGGCGACAAGACGGGCAACCGCACCATGAACCGTGCAACGAGCACGGCAAGGCAGCCCGGTTCTTCCATCAAGCCGCTTGCGGTGTATGGCCCTGCGCTTGATGTGGGTGCCGTGACGCTCGGAAGCGGAATTGATGATGCCCCATACTACTATCAGGGGGATGAGGCACAGCTTGTCACCAACTATGAGAAAAACTACCTGGGCATAATCAACCTGCGCACAGCACTGAAGCGCTCACGAAACGTGCCTGCGGTAAAGCTCCTCACAATGATTACACCACAGGTGGGCTTCACCTACCTGCAGAAATTCGGGTTCAGCACCCTTGTGTCACCATCCGAGGCAATCAACGGCGTACATGACGTTGTACAGTCCCTTGCACTCGGCGGTATGTCAAAGGGTGTGACAAACATTGACATAACCGCCGCATATGCGGCAATTGCCAATAACGGAACCTACACAAAGCCAATATACTACACACAGGTTTATGACCAGAACGGCGTGCTGATGCTTGACAATTCAACACCTGAAACACACCAGGTATTGAAAAAGACCACCGCATGGCTTCTCACCAACGCCATGGAGGACGTTGTCAAGTCAGGTACCGGTACCAAGGCGGCAATCGCCAACCAGCCCGTTGCAGGTAAGACAGGTACGACCAATGCGGACGGTGACATTTGGTTCTGCGGGTTCACGCCGTATTACTCCGCATCCATATGGATTGGCTTTGACGACAACACCACCATGAAAACCAGCCTGTACCAGCACTGCTCCATCTGGTCACAGATTATGACCCAGATTCACGCAGGGCTTCAGACCAAGAGCTTTGAAATGCCATCAGGGATAGTCGAGGCCCAAGTCTGCTCACTGTCAGGAAAGCTCCCTGTGGAGGGACTTTGCGATGCAGACCCAAGGGGAAGCCAGGTTGTGACCGAATACTTCGCCGATGGCACAGTCCCAACGGAGTCCTGTGACCTGCACACGCTGGTAAAGGTGTGCAATGTGTCCGGAATGCTGGCTTCACCGCTGTGTACCAGCACATCCGACCAGGTATACATCAAAAAGCCTGCCGAGGATGTGCTGAATCCTGAGGATGCCGCAAACTATGAGGTTGCGGATGCGGAATACTGTGTGACAGATGAATTTCTGAGCACCTTCTGCACAACCCACACCGCAGTGAACATCCTGCCCGGCTCATCCACAACACCGATAATTTCAGGGGTGACAGGAAACACGGGCGGCGTCAATGGCACTACCAACGGCACCACAGGTGCCAATGGCACAACCGGCACAAACAACGGCACTACAGGCACTACCAACGGCACTACAGGTGCCAATGGCACAACCGGCACAAACAACGGCACTACAGGCGCCACCAATGGCACAAACAACGGCACGACCAACGGAAGTAACACCAGCGGCAACAACGGAACCACCAGTGCAACAACCGCAGGCCACAACAACCGATGACACAAGGACTTAACACACAATGTAATTTCACGGAGGATGACACAGGATGATACGATTAATCATCATAATATTATTTCTCGCCATATTTTTCATAATAAGCATTCCACTTTTCCTTGTGGAATGGATAATTGGAAAATTCAGCCCGAGGGCAAGGGACATAAGCTCACTCAGGATTGTACAGGGTGCGTTCAAGGTTGTCCTGTTCATCACGGGGGCGAAAACCACCGTCATTGGCTATGAGAACATCCCCAGGGACGAGGCGGTGCTGTTCGTGGGTAATCACAGAAGCTTCTACGACGTGATTATCTCCTACTCAATGCTGCCAGGGCTTACAGGTTACATTTCCAAGAAGGCAATCCGCAAAGTTCCCGTGCTTTCAACCTGGATGGTGCTGCTGCACTGCCTGTTTCTGGACAGGGCGGATGTAAAGCAGGGCATGAAGACCATACTCACAGCCATCGACCAGATTAAAAACGGCATTTCCATCACGGTGTTCCCTGAGGGCACAAGAAACACGGGGGACGGGATAATGCCCTTCAAGGGCGGCAGCTTCAAGATGGCTGAAAAATCCGGCTGCAAAATCGTGCCGGTAGTACAGAACAACACCTCGGCACTATTTGAGGACCACCTGCCGAGGGTCAGGGGCGGACACACCGTGATTGAATTTGGCAAGCCAATAGAGGTCAAGGACATGAGCCGTGAGGAAATGAAGGCGCTTCCGTCAATGGTGCGGGAGCAAATGCTTGAAATATATGAGCGGAATCAACGGCTTGTGTGAAAAAACATCTTGTTTCATCAAACCATATGGTGTATAAATAATAAGTACGGCTATCGTCACATTTAATAGGATTACGGAGGAATACACACATGTCAACAGGTGCAATCGTGGCACTCGTAATTGTCCTTGTCCTTGTGGCACTCCTTGTCGCCCTGATAATCGTGGGCAACAAGCTGCGCAAAAGGCAGGCGGAACAGCAACAGCAGATTGATGCGGCAAAGCAGGATATGACAATGCTCATCATCGACAAAAAGATAATGAAAATGTCGGAGGCGAACCTTCCCAAAATCGTCATGGACCAGGCTCCAAAGTACATGCAGAGGACAAAGCTTCCAATTGTAAAGGCAAAGATTGGACCTAAAATAATGACGCTCATCGCTGACAATGCGGTATTCGACCAGCTTCCCGTGAAGGCTGAGGTCAAGGTCGAGGTAAGCGGAATCTACATCGTGGGCCTTAAGTCAGTGCGCGGCGGCAAGACAGCCCCGCCTCCTGCCAAGAAAAAGGGCTTCTTTTCCAAGCTGCAGGCAAAGGCAAGGAAAACCGTGGACGAGGATATGAAGCGCCGCCAGGAGGAAGAATCCAAAACCAAGGCAAAGAAGAAAAAGAAGAATTGAGAATTTTCCCCACCACACAATGTGGTGGGGTTTTATGAATAAGGGGGAGAAAACATGTATCCATGTCCTGGATGCGGCGGTGCGCTCAAGTTTGACATCGCCTCACAACACATGAAATGTGATTTCTGCGGCTCACTGTATGACCCGCGGAAGGTCACTGACCAGAAAAATGCCGAGCCTGTCAGGGATGAAGCTGACAGCACCGAAAGCACCAACGCCAAAGGCAGCGAAAAAAATGACGCCACCGTTGAGGAGGTGACACGCTTTGTGTGCCCCCAGTGCGGAGGCTCAATCTACACCATGGACAACACCATATCGGGCTTTTGCAGCTTCTGCGGCACGCCAACGGTGCTTGAGGCAAGAATCACCAAGGAAAAAAAGCCAATGTACATACTGCCCTTCAAGATAACAAAGGAGGACTGCAAAAAATCATACCAGCGCAGGGCACGCATGGCAATATTTGCACCAAAGGCGCTAAAGGACGCCTCCTTCATCGACGGCTTCCGCGGAATTTACATGCCATACTGGATATACCGCATAAAGCAAAAAAATTATACCGCACACCTGAGTGGGGAAAAGAGCCACCGAAGCGGTGACTACATAATCACCGACCATTATGACCTGACCGTGAACATTGACAATGACTATGACGGATTCGCTCATGATGCCGCCTCGGACTTTGCCGACAGCATAAGCGAAAGAATTGCACCATATGACGTGACCGCGCTTGAAACCTACATCCCTGCATACCTTAGCGGCTTCTATGCAGATTCACCTGATGTGGAAAGCAAGCTGTATGAGCGTGATGCGAAAGACCTTGCAAACACGGAAACATTTAACCAGATAAAGAGGATTCCAACATTTCACGGATACGGAATAACCAAGCCCGGCAACATGGATTCCCACTTCAACACCACCTGTGCGTCCTCGGAATCCTGCCTGTTCCCGACCTGGTTCATGTCCTACCGCAACAAGGACCGCATTGCGTATGCAACGGTAAACGGCCAGACGGGAAAAATATCCGCCGACCTGCCGATTGACATCACCAGATATTCCATATTTACCGGGATTCTGGCTGTGGTGATATTCGTTCTGCTGAACATGATGTTCACATTTAAGCCTGCTGCCACAATGGCGCTGTGCCTCGTCATCAACGTCATCACGCTCATTACATATAATTCAGAATCAATCCTGCTCAAAAGGAAGGAAAACAATTCCGATGACAGGGGGGTGGCATCAAAGAAAAAGCCGCTTAAAACCTCCCAGCGGCTTGCCATGGAGAAAACCGGCAAGGGCGACGGCATTGTGAACCTTGGCCTTGTGGTGCCGATATTCATATACATCGCCCTGTATGCCACGCATCCGATAAATGATGCCTGGTACTACTGTGGAATCATCATCGGCATGGTGATGGAATTCATTGTGCTGACAAGCCTGATAAAAAGACACAACCTGCTTGTGACAAGACCGCTTCCCGCATTTGGCAACAAGGGAGGTGATGACCGTGCGTAATACCACGCCAAAAAAACACTCAAGAACATTGCTGCATCGAACATTTTTGATATGCATATCAATCATTGCCGTTTCATGCATACTCCAGGTTGCATTAGCCATACTAATTGCAACCAGCCATTCAACCAAAAGCAGCACAAGCTCCAGCTCATCAACATATGCTGTGTCGACCGGCACAACAGGAAGCAGCCTCAGCGGCTCCGATACAGCGGCTAGCTCCGTGTCAGCTGGCACAACAGACAGCGGCCTCAATTCAGACACGGAAATAACCACACAGTACGGATACCGTGTCCTGATAAGCGATGATGCGGATTTACTTACTGATTCAGAGGAAGCATCGCTATTGGAAATCATGACGGAGCTGTCGCAGTATGGCAACGTGGGCTTCAAGACAACCTACTTCCCCACGTCCTCATCCACGTCAAGCTACGCCAGACAATACTATCATTCCACATTTGGCACGGATAGCGGCACGGTGTTCCTCATAGACATGAAAAACAGGAACATATGGATATTCAGCGACGGCTATATGTACACGGTGCTTACGACAAGCTACGCTGACACCATCACGGACAACGTGTACAAGCTTGCATCCGCTGCCGACTACTACTCATGCGCATACAAGGTATACTCACAGGAATTGCAGCTTTTCAAGGGACAGCGAATCGCACAGCCAATGAAATACATTGGAAATGCGCTGATTGCCGTTGCACTGGCAATGCTTGCCAACTTTTTCATAGCCAAGCTGACTACCTCTAACGGCAAGGCACAGCGGCGTGAAATCATCAGCAAGCTCCACGTGAACACACACATAACCTCACCACAGGTACGTCACGTCAGCACCACAAGGCGTTACTCACCGCAATCCTCCGACAGCTCCAGCGGCGGTGGCGGCGGCGGTGGTGGCGGGGGCAGCAGCGGCGGCGGTGGCGGACATTCATTTTAATCCCCATTTCGCAGACGCTCATCGTCGGAGAGCCCACGAGAAAGCTGCGAATGCAGTTTCTCGTGTGGCATCAAGGCTTACAAAATTGAAAGGGGAGGTAGCCACTACCTCCCCTTAAGTCCCTCCGGCGCATCCAAAAAACCAAATTCATCCCCATCAACCGCGTGGATGAAATTCATAAGCATATAGGCACACCTGATTGACACCTCTTCATTTTCAAGGATTCTAAGCGCCTCCCGCCTGTCGGCAAGCACAACCGTGATATCCTCGGATGATTCCCTGTCCTTATCTGACGCAGTACCCTTTGCATAGCCAAACACAAGTGCATTGCACTCGTCACAAAGCCCCTGTGCCTGGTAAAATACCCTGCGAAGCCCTGGGCTGCCGCCGCAATACTCCGAAAAGGAAAACCCCGTCTCCTCACGAAGCTCCCTTACCGCTGCCTCCCCCGGTGTCTCCCTGCCATCTATAAGCCCTGCCGGAAGCTCATATATGTACCGGTTAAGGGGATAACGGTACTGGCGCACCAGCACAAGCCTGCCCCCGCCCCCTGCGTCCTTATTGACAGCATATATTACCACCCCGTCCGGCTTAACCTCGGTTTGTTCGTCCGTCTGGCACACAAGCTCCCCGTCCGACTTCCTTGTCGCAAAATAATACGGAAAATGCTTACCTTTTGTGTCAACGGCATCCATTTCATACATATTTAAAAATTTATTCTCAGTTTGCTTCTTAATACTTACATATGTGGCTCTTCCCATAATTTCCCCCTTGTGTTTTAGTGTCAATCGGGGTCATTGTACATCCAATTGATGGGGATGTCAATTTTCCGCAAGGGAATGGCCATTTTATTCCCAACCGTTTTCCCAACTTTATACCCAACCTTATCTCAAATGATATACATCCTGATGTTGCGTTATGCACAATGCACGACGTTTTTAAAATCACTCTTTAATATTCAGGCTGAATTATTGCAATTATCTTCCTCTATTCATTAACAAGCTTCCAATGTGAACTGTCAAACATATTGGTACCAACATCATACCATAAACCGGTTTCAGATGACACACCTGAGCTAACATCAAAGACATTACCGTTATTATATAAAACATTATACTTGCTTGCAGTTGTAATTCTTTGGTCTCCTGAATACTTTTCAGCATTGGATATAAGGTTGCCAGTAAACGGATTCACCGGGTT
>CAYZYS010000086.1:0-9081 GCA_964482605.1 uncultured Bacteroides sp. | reverse complement strand
TCCATGGATAATTACAAGGCGGAAAGCTACAATGCCCACTATGACCTTGCCGAGCAGGCGGCGTATGCGGATTATGTCGTGCTTATGGGGTATGATGAGCATTATGCGGGCTCATCAAGCGGTTCGGTGGCATCCATCGGTTTTGTTGAGGATGGAATACAGAAGGCGCTTAATTATGTGCCAAAGCAGCAGCTCATCAATGCAATGCCATTTTACACAAGGATATGGACGGAGAGTGATGGCAAGACAACCAGCACGGCAGTGGGAATGCAGTCTGCCATTAACAACCTGAGCTCCAACGGCGCAGTGGCAGTGTGGGACGAGACGATTGGGCAGTATTTCGGCTCGTATGAGAAGGACGGCGCAGTTGTCAAGGTGTGGGTAGAGGAGGACCGTTCAATTGAGGAGAAGCTAAAGCTCTACCAGAAGTATGACCTTGCGGGGGTTGCGGCGTGGAAGCTTGGGCTTGAAAGAAGCTCGGTGTGGTCCGTGATTGCGCAGTATGTGAAATGATGTGTGAAATGCCGCAGGCTTATGAATTATCAGGGTGAAGCCCTCATATATTTGACATAAGCTCATTAGCGGGATGTAACCCATGTCAATTGACATTAGGAGATTAAGGGTAATCATGGCTGCATTGTTGATTGGTGCGGCATACATTGCATCAAACAGCCTGTTGCCCAAGGCTGCACTGCTGGATGTCGAAAAGGTAAGGCAGGAGCAGTCTGACGGTGCCGCGGGGAGGGTGATTGTGCTTGACCCTGGCCATGGCGGTTATGATTCAGGGAAGATTGCGGTCACTGGCACGCTTGAGAAGGACCTGAACCTGATGATAGTCCTTGAGCTTAGGGGTTATCTTGAGGACAGGGGCTTTGAGGTGGTGCTTACCAGGGATGTGGACACAGGGCTGTATTCAGATGGTGACAAGAACCGCAAGAAGGCGGACTTGAAAAAGAGGTGTGAAATCATTAACTCAAGCGGTGCGCAGGCAGCGGTGAGCATACACCTCAACAGCTTTACCGATTCATCGGTCAGGGGTGCGCAGGCATTTTACTACAAGGATTCCGTGGGCGGAAAGCAGCTTGCATCGTGTATACAGCAGGCATTCCGTGACTGCCTGGACGGGGATAACGGCAGGGTTGAGAAGTCCAATGATTCCTATTATCTGCTGCTTAATACAGCCATTCCGGTGGTGATTGCGGAATGCGGCTTCCTTTCCAACAGGGAGGAGGCGGAGCTGATTGAATCGGCTGAATACAGGAGCAGGCTTGTGGAGGCACTTGGGACGGGGATTGTGGAATATTACGGGGGATAGCTTCCCTAATAAATAAATGATGAAGGCATGACGGACTATGGAGACAATAATCAGTAACATTACGGGTGACGAGGCATTTGACGGGGCAGTATACGAGAGGGCTTCGGCGATTCTTAAGGCTGGAGGGCTTGTTGCATTTCCCACCGAGACGGTGTATGGGCTTGGCGGCAATGCACTGGATAAGGCTGCGGCAGGGAAAATATATGCGGCAAAGGGCCGTCCGTCGGATAATCCGCTGATTGTACACATTGCGGGGATTGAGGCGCTTGGGGTGCTGGCAGTTGACGTGCCGGAGCAGGCATATACACTGGCTGATGCATTTTGGCCAGGCCCACTCACAATGGTTCTCAAAAAAAGTGAAATCGTGCCATATGAGATTACGGGTGGGCTTGAAACGGTGGCAATCAGGATGCCGTCACATAAGACGGCGGCAAGGCTGATTCGTGAGTCCGGCCTTTACATAGCCGCGCCAAGCGCCAACACATCAGGACGGCCAAGCCCGACCAAGGCGAGGTATGTGGTTGAGGACCTGGACGGACGTGTGGACATGATAATCTGTGATGACACGGTTGACATTGGGATAGAGTCGACAATTGTGGATTTGAGCGAGGGTGTGCCTACCATTTTAAGACCGGGGTACATAACGATGGAGATGCTGCAGGAAGTGCTGGGGCGGGTGGAGCTTGACAAGGCGATTGAGGGGGCAAATCTCATAACCGGCAACGTGGTTCCAAAGGCCCCGGGAATGAAGTACCGCCATTATGCGCCAAAGGCATCCCTTACCCTTGTGGAGGGTGAGGATGAAGCTGTGTGGCAGGCAATATGCGGGCTTGTGGAAAAGGCAGGCGTGGAAGGTGTTGCTGCTGCGGTCATGACCACGGATGAAAATGCGGACAGGTACAGGGAGAGGTTTCCGGGGCTTGCCGTGAAAAGCCTTGGCAGCAGGGATGACCAGGCTGCGGTTGCAAGGCGGCTTTTTGCCGTGCTTCGTGAATTTGATGACCTTAATGTGGACAGGATATATTCTGAGAGCTTTCCGTCGGACAATGTGGGACAGGCAATAATGAACAGGCTTTTGAAGGCGGCAGGGCACAGCGTGCTGAAGGTGTGAGGGTGTGGACATAAAGCGCTTATTATGGTAAATTATATATTTGGTATGGCATATGGCCATGCAATGAAGCTCAGGGACATAAATGTATGCTGGATGGTAAATGTGTATGAGATATAACAGGGTCATATTTGTGTGCAACGGCAACACATGCAGAAGCCCCATTGCGGCAACAATCATGAGGGATATGTGCAGGGACACCGACGTGACTGTGATGTCACGCGGCATGGTGGTGCTTTTTCCTGAACCGTATAACCCCAAGGCTGTTGCAGTGTGCGCTTCACATGGACTGCTGATGCCCAATAATTCAGCCACACAGCTAGATGGTGGTGACTTTTCCAATGATACGCTGATATTGACCATGTCGGAGGCACAGAAGAATAAAATCTACGCAGAATACGAAAATTCAATCAATGTCTATACCCTGCAGGAATATGCCGGAGAGGACGAGTCTGCCAAGGTGGATGACCCTTACGGCAAGGGGATAGAGGAGTACAAGCAATGCTTTGACAAGCTCCACAGGCTGGTTGGCAAGGCTGCCGCAAGGCTGTTGGAGGGTTTTGCGAATGGAGGTAATGATGAGAATAGCAATAGGATGTGACCATGGCGGCTTTGATCTCAAGCAGGAGGTCATCAGCCATTTGAAGGACAGGGGGATTGAGTGCGTGGACAAGGGCTGTCCTGGCAAAAGCTCCTGCGATTACCCTGAATATGCACAGGCAGTGTGCGGCGAGGTTGCGGGCGGAGACTGTGACCTCGGAATCCTCATATGCGGGACGGGCATAGGCATGTCAATTGCCGCCAACAAGGTGAAAGGAATACGTGCTGCATTGTGCGGCGACTGCTTCAGCGCACAGGCGACCAAGGAGCATAACAATGCAAATGTGCTGTGTATGGGGGCAAGGGTGACAGGACCGGGGCTCGCCCTCAAGATAGTGGACACATTTGTTGACACACCATTTTCCAATGACGAAAGGCATATAAGAAGAATAGGGAAATTAGAGGCATGAGTGACAAAAGAACGGATTACATTTCCTGGGATGAGTATTTCATGGGGGTTGCAATGCTGAGCGCCATGCGCTCGAAGGACCCCAATACCCAGGTGGGAGCCTGCATTGTGAGCAGGGATAACAAGATACTTTCGATGGGCTACAACGGGCTGCCGCTGGGCTGCTCTGATGATGAGTTTCCGTGGTGCCGTGAGGGTGAGCCGCTTGACAACAAATACATGTACACCGCCCATAGTGAGCTGAACGCGATATTGAATTACCGTGGCGGAAGCCTTGAGGACGCCAAGCTTTATGTCACGCTCTTTCCGTGTAACGAGTGTGCCAAGGCGATAATCCAGACGGGAATCAAGACCGTGGTGTATGATGATGACAAATATTCCGAGACTCCTTCAGTGATTGCATCCAAGAGGATGTTCGATGCGGCGGGGGTGCGGTATTACAGGTATCAGAGGACAGGGCGAAGCATTGGCATTGTACTGTGATTTCAAGGAAAACGGACGCATTTCTCATAGGAATGCGTCCATTACGTTGGTGTATTCGCGAAGTCTGTCGTCATATATTATGGAAAGCAGCGAATCAAGCCTTCTCAGCGCAAGGGAAAGCATTGGCACTGAAAGTGTGCCCTGTTCAAGCGCATCCGCAAGCTCGTCTATGTCAACCACCTTGACGGTTCCGTCATTGTATACAATCACGTCCGCAAGCAGGTCTGTGAATACGTAGGTGTCGGTTTCACGGGTGTATTCCGTGTCGATTATGTCACAGTAAATGTAGGCGGTGGAGCCGTCCTCCTTAAAGAAGCGGCTTATCTTGTAGCCTTGTCTTATGCAGTACAGGGACAGCCCGCCCACGAAGCCATCCTTTGGCCGGAAGGTCTTCCAGCGTGTGATTATGTATTCGTCATCCTGGTACAGTACCAGGTCATCCTTTAGGTGTATGCATTCACTGGGAATTAGTCTTTTTCTGAAAAATTCACTCATGAATTTTGTCTCCATTCTGATATGTATGAAAATTTTCTAAATTATATCAGTGATTTTGCATAAATTCAATATAATTCGTACATAAAAATAATCTATGTAAAATTTGAGATAAATTACAGATAAATGTTGGACAATTACCTCAAAAAATGGTAAAATGTCTAGGTGCTTGATTTTAGGACAAGGGCTGTTCGGGAAGGAATGGTATGGAGGGTAAAAAGGGAATTGCAAGGAATCTGGCAATGATAACGCAGCTTAGCCTTTACGTCATGGTTCCGGTTTTCCTTTGCCTTGGATTGGGCATATTATTGGAGTCGAAGACGGGGCTTCCTCTTACTCTGCCGTTTCTGCTCCTTGGCATCATAAGCGGTGCGAGGACAGGCTATGTGACGGTCATGGACATGGTGAGGAGTGACGAGGAGCGCAGGAAGAAGGCGCAGCTCAAGGAAATACAGGACAAGGTGGATCGCCATGGGAAAGCTTAGGTCATTGAATCCGGTGCTGCCGGAGTTGATTTTTGCCCATGCCATTATGCTGGTGGCAGGGGAGCTGGTGATTGTGCTTTTCCTGCCGTATAAGGCAGCGCTTGGCGCAGGATGGCTTGTAGGCACACTGTATGCGGTTTTCAGCCTGGTGAATATGGCGGAGAACCTTGACAAGGCGGCATACAGCCAGCAGAAGCAGGCTGTCATATACGTGATTGGCGGGTATCTTGTCAGGCTTTTGGTGATGCTGCTTTTGGAGGCGGCCTTGTTTTATGTGTGGGACCTTCCCGGCATGTTTTCCGGGTTGGCGGCAATGTTTTCCATGAAAGTATCGGCTCACATGCAGCCGCTTACTCATAAGCTAATATTAAAAACACAAACTAGAAGGAGGAGGTGATAAGGTGGGCAATACTTTAGTTTCCGCAGTTGGATTGGAAGCGGACTTTATGATTAAGTACCTGTGTGAGGTCAACATAACTGACAACATCAAGGTACACATAACCACGACACATGTGGCTCTCGTCATAGTCATGCTTTTCATCATGGTGCTGGCGGTTGTGGCAAGGCTGAAGCTTAACAAGGCGAATGCGGCAGACACGCCTGGGGCTTACCAGAATGTCGTTGAGATGGTCATTGATATGCTGGGCGGGATGGTCAATTCCAACATGGGACCGGAAGCGAAGCGGTTTGTCAATTACATTACCACATTGTTCATTTTCATCATCATCAGTAATGTCAGCGGACTTCTTGGCTTGAGGCCGCCAACAGCCGATTATGGCGTGACATTGCCACTGGGCTTGATTACCTTTGGCATGATTCATTACTGTGGTGTGAAGAAGAACAAGGGCAAGCATTTTACCGCATTGTTCCAACCCTTTGCACTGTTGTTCCCAATCAACGTCATCAGCGAGATTGCAGTCCCGCTGTCACTGTCGTTGCGTTTGTTTGGCAACGTGATGTCCGGTACGGTCCTGATGGGACTTATCTACGGATTGTTGCCGATATTCGTGAAGATTGGCATTCCATCAGTGCTGCATGTGTACTTTGATGCATTTTCCGGATGCATCCAGGCTTACGTGTTCAGTATGCTTACCATGGTGTACGTTAATGACAAGATTGCCGATTAAGCGGCAAGAATCAAACCAAATCATATGTCCGCAAAATGCGGGAGAATGGAGGACTTTTTATGAATCAGGTTAATGGTGAACAGTTTATTTCTGCTATGTCAGCAGTAGGCGCAGGTATTGCAATGATAGCAGGTGTAGGTCCTGGTATTGGTCAGGGTATTGCGGCAGGACATGCAGCGGCAGCAGTTGGACGCAACCCGGGTGCCAAGTCAGATGTAACACAGACGATGCTTTTGGGTCAGGCAGTGGCAGAGACAACAGGTTTGTATGGTTTCGCTGTTGCGATTATCTTGATGTTCGTTAAGCCTTTCAAGAGTGCATACTAATTGTGAGGTGCAGTTTAGGAAAGAGGAGGCGAAAACTTGGGAATCATATATCAGGTTGTAGGTTTATCTGCACAAGTGGCAACCCAAGCTGCCCAGTCTGCTGAGGATACTGAGCGTCTATTCGGCCTTGATTACCAGACACTTTTTGACACGGCATTTACGTGGGTGTGTGTGCTCATACTTTTCATATTCCTCACCAATGTCCTTCTGAAGCCGATGAGGGCATTCCTGGAAAAGAGAAGGCAATTGCTGGATGAGGAAAAGAGCAGGACACAAAGCGACTTGGAGGCCGTTGAAAAGCTCAAGGAGGAGTACGAGGAGAAGCTTGATGCCGCAAGGAAGGATGCTGATGCCATCCTTAGCGAGTCAAGAAAGGCTTCCCTTAAGCAGGAGCAGGCTGTGCTGGATGAAGCCAAGGGTAAGGCTGCCCAGATTCTTGACAAGGCAAGGCAGGAGGCAAGGGCTGACAAGGAAGCCTCACAGCCGGCAGTCAGGGATGAGGTCAGGACAGTGGCTTCAATCATGGCTTCGCAGCTTGTGCCACATAAGATTGACACCACCGTTGATGATGCCCTTCTCAATGAAGCAATGAAAGCTGGTGATGGAACATGTTAGAAGCGATAACCGGAGTGTGGAATTCGACCGCTATTCTTACAGCCATCAATGTATTTATCCTATTCTTCGTGGCGAGCTACTTTGGCTCACCGATGGTTGCCAGGGTCTTCAAGAAGAGACAGGCTGCCATAACAGAGGAGAGGGAGAGTACCAGGACAAGCATGGAGGAAGCTGAGAAGCTCCGCCTTGAATATGAGGCAAAGCTGAAGGCAGTTGACGAGGAGACGGAGAGGATTGTGGCTGAGGCGAAGGAAACCGCCAGACACCGCGAGGAAGTCTCCCTTGGCAATGCGAAAAATGAGGCTGACAGAATCCTTGAACATGCCAGGACTGAGGGCGATCTTGAGAAGAAGCGTGTCAATGATGAGATTAAGCAGGAAATCATCAACGCATCATCCGCTGCTGCGGAAAGCATACTTGCAAGGAACCTTGACAAGAAGAAGCAGGATGATTTGATTGATGATACGTTGAATGGAATGGGTGATGGCGTATGGCAAAGCTAGTATCTAAAACCTACGGGGATGCATTGTTTGACCTTGGAATTGAAGAGGGCTGCATGGATGAACTGCAAGAGGATGCCGGATTTGTCCTTGACGCCTTGAAAGACAATGAAGACCTGGGGAAGCTGCTGAACAACCCGAAGGTTGACAAGGAAGAAAAAGAAAAGGTGATGGCTGGCATTTTTGGGGACAATGTCTCCAAGAACATGAGCGGGCTGCTTGAGCTCATGGTGTCAAAGCAGAGGCACAATGACATTGCCGACACACTTGCGTATTTCCTTGGCAAGGTCAAGGAATACAACAACATTGGAATAGCCTATGTAACCACTGCCGTGGAGCTTGACGACAGGCAGAAGGCGGCAGTCGAGAAGAAGCTTCTCGACACCACCAGGTACGTGAAGTTTGAGATGAACTACAGTGTGGATTCCTCAATCCTTGGCGGGATGATAATCCGCATTGGGGACAGGGTGGTTGACAGCAGTATCAGGAATAAGTTAGACAGCCTCACCAGGGACTTGAGAAAAGTACAGCTTGGCGAGTAGCTGGATTTTAACAGAAAGAGGGTGCGTAAACTCCATGAAATTAAGACCGGAAGAGATAAGCTCGGTTATCAAGGAGCAGATTAAAAGATATTCAACACAGCTTGAAGTATCTGATGTTGGTACCGTAATCCAGGTTGCCGATGGTATCGCACGTATCCATGGACTTGAGAAGGCGATGCAGGGAGAGCTTCTTGAATTCCCTGGGGAAGTCTATGGAATGGTGATGAACCTTGAGGAGGACAATGTTGGTGCGGTTTTGCTCGGCAGCTCCGAAAGCATTAATGAAGGCGATACCGTTAAGACCACGGGACGTGTTGTTGAGGTTCCCGTCGGCGATGCCATGATTGGCAGGGTCGTCAATGCGTTGGGACAGCCGGTTGATGGCAAGGGACCTATTGAGACAGATAAGTTTCGCCAGATTGAGAGGGTCGCTTCTGGCGTAATCACCAGAAAGTCCGTTGATACGCCTCTCCAGACAGGTATCAAGGCGATTGATGCCATGGTTCCAATCGGACGGGGACAGCGTGAGCTCATTATCGGTGACCGCCAGACAGGTAAGACGGCGCTGGCAATTGACACAATCATCAACCAGAAGGGACAGGACGTGCTGTGTATCTATGTTGCCATAGGACAGAAGGCATCGACTGTTGCCAATATAGTTAAGACACTTGAGGATTACGGCGCAATGGCGTATACCACGGTTGTTGTCTCAACAGCCAGCGAGATGGCACCATTGCAGTATATTGCACCGTATTCAGGGTGTGCAATAGGTGAGGAATGGATGGAACAGGGCAAGGACGTGCTTGTCATTTATGATGACCTGAGCAAGCATGCCGTTGCATACCGTACACTCTCATTGCTCCTTAAGAGACCGCCAGGACGTGAGGCATATCCTGGTGATGTATTCTACCTGCACTCAAGGCTTCTTGAGCGTGCGGCAAGGATGTCAGATGAGTATGGCGGAGGTTCCCTCACGGCGCTTCCAATCATTGAGACGCAGGCTGGTGATGTATCTGCATACATTCCTACCAACGTAATCTCAATCACTGATGGACAGATTTACCTTGAGACGGAGATGT
>CAYZYS010000085.1:0-9360 GCA_964482605.1 uncultured Bacteroides sp. | reverse complement strand
CAGGGGTGACAACTGTACCGACATGCGTGTTAGCCTCATGCCAATTGAGGATGCGTCTAGACAGACCGTATTTGAAAATTGCCTTGCGGATGTGAATATTCCGCTCGGCGAGGTGTTCACGTCGCCGCGCCTTGCAGGAACGGAGGGCGTGCTCAACGTGTCCCAGGTGTACCTCAACGGGCTTTCATACGTAAACCTGAAGGTGCATTTTAAGGACGGTATGGTTACGGATTATGACTGTGATAATTTTCCTGATTCGGCGGAGGCGGCACAGGATGGCACGGTTGTTGACAGGAATAAGGGTTACATCAGGGAAAATGTCCTGTTTAGCCATGAATCCCTGCCAATCGGTGAGTTTGCCATAGGAACCAACACCACCGCATATGTGATTGCCAACAGGTACAAAATCGTGGAGAAGCTGCCAATCCTCATTGTGGAGAAGATGGGACCGCATTTTGCGCTGGGGGACACATGTTATAGCTGGAGTGAGGACATACCCGTACACAATCCCAACGGCAAGGAGATAATCTCCCGTGACAATGAAAATACCCTCAAGAGAAAGACCAATCCGGAGGAGGCGTATTTTAACTGCCATACGGACATTACGATACCATACGATGAAATCGGTGAGATAACGGCTGTTGCAAAGGATGGCACCAGGACGGTGATAATCAGGGACGGAAGGTTTGTGCTGCCGGGGACGGAAAAGCTCAACGAACCGTTTCAGATGGGGTGAGGGATTTACATGAAGCTGACAGTACCTAAATATTATGCCGGGTTCAAATGCATTGACAGGGAGTGTGAGGACACCTGCTGCGCAGGGTGGGAGGTTGACCTTGACCAGGAGGCGTGGGATTATTATTCGCGGGTTGGCGGTGAATTTGGAAAACGCCTTAAGTCCGTCATGAATTCAGAAGGCGGACTGCATTTCACATTGAAGGAGAATAAAGACTGCCCTTTCCTTAACGGGGAAGGGCTTTGTGACCTGTACACGGAACTGGGCGAGGACAGGCTTTGTGTCACCTGTGCCATGTTTCCGCGGTTTGTGGAGGAATACGGCAATGTTCGTGAGATGGGCATTGCATTTTCCTGTAAGACCGCTGCGAGGCTTATTCTTACTTATGAGGGGGACTTTGCGACTGTCACAAGTGAGGATGGGAAGCCGCTGACCTCCTACAATGACATTAACCCTGAATTTTTCATGGGGCTCCGGGCTGCAAGGGAGCGTGCCTATAAGCTGGCGCAGGATAGGGATTTCACGGTGTGGGAAAGGGCGGCGCTGCTGCTTTCCATGTGTGAGGCGCTGCAGCATTCGATTAACGGGCACAGGTTTTCAAGACTTCCCGTGGTTAGCGCACAGTATGGGGACAGGGAATTTCTTGTGAAAAGGCTGAAGTCATTAAGGCGGAGCTGCCGGAATACAGATGCCTTTGGTGCCATGGATGGTGTGCTTTCCGTGTTTCATTCATTTGAGCTTGTAAAGCAGGAGCTTCTTTGCCTGATGGGTGAGGATGAAAGGCTGTATGGAAGAAATGGCGCAAACCGTGATGAAATGGCGCACAACAGGGATATGCAGGAATTTTTGGCATATTATGTTGATGGTGAGATACATTACGAGCATATTCTTGTGTATTACATATACAGGTATTTTTTGAAGGCCGTCTATGATGACAGGCTTCTTGGAAGAATGAAGATGGGGCTTGTCGGGCTTGCCGTGGTAAGGGAGCTTGACTTGTGCCACTGGAGGATGAATGGCGGGACGCTCAGGCTGTGGGACCAGGTGGACATAACCCACCTGTATTCCCGTGAGGTTGAGCATTCTGATGTTAATTTCGCAAGGCTTGAGAAGCTGTGTGAGGAGGATGGCAGGTTCGCGGCAGACATGCTTGCCGGTATCCTTTTGTCCTGACTACATAAGCCTGTGCATGACAAATTCGTATATTTCGGAGCTGGCATTCTTCCAGTTGGAGCACATGGTGGATGCCTGTTCCTCCGTTGGAACGGAGAGGCTGAGCTCAATCAGCGTTGATTCCCCCTCCTTGACCTGGCAGTGTACAATGTACTCATGGTTGGTGGAAGGGTAGTAATCCGCAATTGTGCCAGCCTCATTCTTTAGCTCGTATTTGTTCTTGGTAAGGTACTGTTCAATTTCCGACTTGATTTCGGAGGATATCCTTGAGCTGAAATATGATATGGTGTCAGCACCCTCAGCCGTGAGATGGTATTGTGTTGTGTTGCCATAGGTCACGGCTGAGATGAAGTTGTTGGCACTCAGGTCATTGAGGAGCTCCTGAAGCGTGAAGTAATTGGTGTACTCATTTGACATGAACTCCGATATCTGGCTGTTGTTCAGCGGAAAATTGACACGGCTTAGCATGTACATAATCATTAGCTTATATAGTGTCATTGAATCTGATGCCATTGTATCTCCGTTTGTTATTTTGATATATGATATTTTATATTCATCGGGAGGGCGGCGTGGAAGCCTTATCTCTCAATGTTGTCCATGACTGCCTTGGCAACCGCGTCAGCAACCCTTGGGTCAAAGGCTTCAGGGAGTATGTTCACGTCGCTTAAGGCTTCGTCAGGCACAAGCCCCGCAATTGCGTTGGCTGCGGCAAGCTTCATGGTCTCGGTAATCTGCCTTGCACGTCCCTGGAGCGCACCCTTGAAGATTCCAGGAAATGCAACGACGTTGTTGACCTGGTTTGGGAAGTCGCTCCTGCCTGTTCCCACAACCCTTGCACCTGCCGCCTTTGCGACATCAGGCATGATTTCAGGCACGGGATTTGCCATTGCAAATATGATTGCGTCCTTGTTCATGGACGATACCATCTCAGGTGTCACGATGTTAGGCGCCGAAACACCGACAAATATGTCCGCACCCTTAAGCGCGTCGGCAAGGCTTCCTGTCTTGTGTGACAGGTTGGTCACGTCCATCATGGATTCCTGCATCCAGTTGAGCCCCTCGCTGCCCTTGCTCAATATGCCGCTTTTGTCGCACATGGTCACGTTCCTGAAGCCATATGTGAGGAGGAGCTTGGTGATGGCAATGCCTGCGGAGCCTGCGCCGTTGATTACAACCTGGCATTCCTCCTTTGTCTTTCCGGTAACCTTTAGCCCGTTGATGATGCCCGCAAGCACGACGATTGCCGTTCCGTGCTGGTCGTCATGGAATACGGGGATGTCAAGCATTTCCTTGAGCCTTGTTTCAATTTCAAAGCACCTTGGCGCCGATATGTCCTCGAGGTTGATTCCGCCGAATGCCGGGGCAATTGCGGCAACGGTGCGGATTATCTCCTCCGTGTCCTGGGTGTCAAGGCAGATTGGCACTGCATTCACACCGCCAAATTCCTTGAAGAGCACAGCCTTGCCCTCCATGACAGGCATTGCCGCATACGGGCCTATGTTGCCAAGCCCAAGGACTGCGCTTCCGTCTGACACTACCGCAATGGTGTTGGACTTGATTGTGTATCGGTATGCTTCCTCCGGATTTTTTGCTATGACCTTGCAGGGCTCTGCAACACCCGGGGTGTACGCCAAAGCCAAATCCTCCCTTGAAGCTATCTTGCATTTGCTTGTTGTCTCAAGCTTGCCGTTCCACTGCTCATGGAGCGCAAGCGCCTTTTCATTGATTGTCATGTTTTTTTGACCTTTCTGATAACATTATGGTGTAGGCATGCGGTGAAGGCGTCATTGTGCATGGCGCTGTCAGAGCCACCGACTTCATATGATACCACAATCAGCCAACCGTGGCAAATGATAATGTATAAATGATAAAGTATTTGTTCTTGCCTGCAAATGACATATGGTGTAATATTTATCCTGATTGTTTTTTGTGGGAAAATGGGGAAATGTATGCAGAATAATAATTTTTATGCGATGCTCTCACGGATGAAGTACATCAATCGGTGGGGGCTTATGATGAACACCAGGAATGAAAATAATTGCGAGCACAGCCTTAATGTGGCATTCATTGCGCATGCGCTTGGGATAATCAACAACAGGCAGTTTGGCGGAAATGTGGATGCGGAGCGTCTTGCGGTGCTCGGCATGTACCATGATGTGACGGAGATAATAACCGGGGACATGCCAACCCCCGTGAAGTATTACAATCCAATCATCAGGGACGCCTACAGGGAGGTTGAGGAGGTGGCGAAGGACCAGCTCTTGTGCGGCCTGCCGGAAAACATGCGGGATGTCTATGACCCCCTTTTGAAGGAGAGGGAGGAGGAGAAGGAGAACTGGCGTTATGTCAAGGCTGCCGATAAGCTGTCCGCACTGATAAAGTGCATTGAGGAGAAGCGCACGGGTAATGCGGACTTCATTGAGGCTGAAAAAAGCACAAGGCAGGCGGTTGAGGCGTTGCATTTGCCGGAGGCGGATTACTTTATGGAGCATTTTCTTCCTGCATATGAGCTTACCCTGGATGAAAATGCAAAGTGACGTAAATGTTGGCGGGAGGGTTATTTAAGGTGCCAAAATCAGTTTTCATAGCGGAGAAGCCCTCTGTGGCACAGGAGTTTGCCAAGGCGCTGAAGGTTAATTTCTCAAGGCGTGACGGCTTTCTCGAATCGGAAAAATACATAGTTACCTGGTGCGTGGGGCATCTTGTCAGCATGAGCTATCCTGATAAATATGATGAGAGGCTTAAAAGGTGGTCGCTGGACACGTTGCCGTTCCTGCCCGTGGAATACAAGTATGAGGTCATACCTGCCGTTGAGAAGCAGTTTGGGATTGTGAAGGGCGTGCTCACACGGGATGATGTGGATACCATTTACATTTGCACGGACTCAGGGCGTGAGGGCGAATACATATACCGCCTTGTGGATTCCATGGCAGGGGTCAGGGACAAGAAGCGCCTGCGGGTGTGGATTGATTCGCAGACAGAGGAGGAGATTAACAAGGGAATCAGGGAGGCAAAGGACTGGTCGGAATATGACAACCTGAGCGCATCCGCGTATCTGCGTGCCAAGGAGGATTACCTCATGGGGATTAATTTCTCCAGGGTTCTGACACTTAAGTATGGGAGAAATATTTCCAATTACCTTAAGAAGGACAGAACGGTTGTTTCTGTCGGGCGTGTCATGACCTGTGTCCTTGGGATGGTGGTCAGGCGTGAAAGGGAGATTCGCGAGTTCGTAAAGACGCCGTTTTTCAGGGTGGTGGCAGACGTGAGATGCCCCGCGGCGGGCGAGGCTGTGGCAACGGCGAAGGGCTTTCCCGCCGAATGGCGCGTGACGGAGGCAAGTAAATATTATAATACACCTGTGCTATACAAGGAAAATGGCTTCAAGGAACGTGAAAAGGCGCAGGAGATGATTGACGGCCTGCTGGCGTCAGGGCTGCCGGTGGAGTCGGTGCTTGACAGCATTGAGAAAAAGAAGGAAAACAAGAACCCGCCGCTTTTGTACAATCTTGCGGAGCTTCAGAATGACTGCTCAAAGCTGTTCAAGATAAGCCCTGACCAGACGCTGCAGGTTGTGCAGGAGCTTTACGAGAAGAAGCTTGTCACATATCCAAGGACTGATGCACGTGTGCTTTCCACTGCCGTCAGCAAGGAGATACACAAAAACATCGGCGGGCTTGTGAATTTTCCGCTGGTAAGTGAATTTGCAAGGGAAATCCTTGAAAACAAGTCGTATTCTGGCATTGCAAAGACGAGATACTGTGATGACAAGAAGATAACTGACCATTACGCCATAATCCCGACGGGACAGGGGCTTAATGCGCTGAATGCACTTAAGCCAACACATGTCAAGGTGTATGAGGTGATTGTCAGGCGCTTCCTGGGCATATTTTATCCTGCGGCGCAGTACCAGAAGGTTGCGGTTGTGACAAGGGTTGGGGATGAAAGCTTTTTTGCCTCATTTAAGATAATGGTTGATGAGGGGTATCTTAAGGTGTCCCAGTATTCATTTACAAAAAGGAAGACGGAGGCGGCACAGGGCGGCACCTCGGATGCCCCGTCCGGTGAAGGTGCGGATTCCACTGAGAATGAAGCCTGTGACAAGGAATTTTTTGAGCAGCTGAAGAAGCTGAAAAAAGGCGCAAGGCTTCCGATTGCAGGGCTTTCCATCAAGGAGGGTGAGACGACGCCGCCGAAGCGTTACAGCTCAGGCTCCATGATTCTTGCCATGGAAAATGCGGGGCAGCTCATTGAGGATGAGGAGCTTCGTGCCCAGATTAAGGGCTCCGGCATAGGAACGAGTGCAACCAGGGCGGAGATTCTCAAAAAGCTTGACAATAACCAGTACATTTGCATTAATAAGAAGACACAGATTATAACCCCAACGCAGCTTGGGGAGATAATATACGAGGTTGTCAATGCCTCAATCAGCCAGCTTCTCAATGCGGAGCTTACCGCAAGCTGGGAGAAGGGGCTGACCTATGTGGCTGAGGGGAGCATAACCCCTGAGGAGTACATGGATAAGCTGGAGGGGTTTGTCAGGCGGAGGACCCAGAATGTGATTAATCTTAACAACCAGTCGATGCTGTTAAGTAATTTTAATCAGGTAAGTAAAAATTATTAATAAATAAAAGGAGCCGGACATGTGTGGAATAGTTGGGTATGTTGGGGGAAGGAACAGCGCTGATGTGCTGGTGAATGCCCTTTCCAAGCTGGAGTACAGGGGGTATGATTCAGCTGGCATTGCTGTGTTTGAAAATGGTGCAATCAAGGTTGCCAAGTCCAAGGGGCGGCTTTCAAGCCTTGTGGAGAAGATGGAAAATGAGGGGAAGCCGCAGGGGCATGTTGGCATTGGACATACGCGCTGGGCAACACATGGTGAGCCATCCGACATTAATTCCCATCCGCATGGAAACAAGAGGGTCACGATTGTACACAATGGTATAATAGAAAACTACAAGCAGATTAAGGATTTTCTTATAGGAGAGGGATACAGCTTTGTGAGCGAGACTGACACGGAGACTGTGGCGAAGCTGCTTGATTATTATTACAACGGCAATCCGAGGGAAACCATTGCAAGGGTCATTTCCGAGATTAAGGGCTCATATGCCCTTGGAATCATGTTCCGTGATTTTCCTGACGTCGTGTTTGCTGTGAGGAAGGAGTGCCCGCTTATCGTTGGGCTTGGGAAGGGGGAGAATTTCATCGCCTCCGACATGACGGCGATATTGCAGTACACAAGGGATTATTACCTTATTGAGGCAAATGAGATTGCGGTTGTGAAGCAGGACGGGGTCGAGGTGTATGACACCCACAACAACAGGCTTGACAAGACGGTGCAGGTCGCTGACTGGGATGAGGATGCGGCTGAAAAGGGCGGATATGAGCATTTCATGCTCAAGGAAATACATGAGCAGCCGGAGGCGGTAAGAACCACGATAACACCAAGGATTGCCGATGACCTGCCTGATTTTTCATCTGATGGGATTGACACGGGTGCGCTCAATTCTTACAGGCAGATATTTATGGTTGCCTGCGGAACGGCAATGCATGCCGGCATGGTCGGCAAATATGTGATAGAGAAGCTGGCGAGGATTCCGGTCACTGTTGACATTGCATCTGAGTTCAGGTACAGGGACCCCCTCATCACAAAGGATGACCTGGTGATTGTCATATCACAGTCAGGTGAGACGGCTGACACACTGGCTGCGCTTAAGCTGGCGAAGGAGGTTGGCGCCGCAACCCTTGCGATTGTCAATGTGAAGGGCTCATCAATAGCAAGGGAGGCGGATTACTGCATATATACCCACGCGGGTCCGGAGATATCCGTTGCGTCAACCAAGGCGTACATGGTGCAGGTTTCCGTGATGTACCTGATTGCATTTGCAATAAGCCGCGGGTGTGCAAGGCTTGATGATGATAAATGCCGTGAGCTTACCAGACAGCTGAAGGACATTCCGAATGCGATTGAGGAGGCAATCGGCCTTAAGGAGACCTGCCAGTATGCGGCTTCAAGGCTTTTGAATGCCGACAGCCTGCTGTACATTGGAAGGGGGCTTGATTATGCCCTCAGCATGGAGGGTTCCCTTAAGCTCAAGGAGATATCCTATATCCATTCTGAATCCTATGCGGCAGGGGAATTAAAGCATGGCACGATTTCCCTCATCACGGAGGGAATGCCGGTGATTGCCGTGGCAACCCAGCATGACCTGATAGAGAAGACGGTGAGCAACATCAAGGAGGTCAAGTCAAGGGGGGCGATGGTCATCCTTGTGTGCGGGCCTGACATTGACGTGGAGGATGGGGTGGCTGACTGCATAATCAGGCTTCCAAGGGTGGATGACATTCTCATGCCAATGGTGGCGGCGGTTCCATTGCAGCTTGTGGCATATTACACCTCAATACTCAAGGGGTGTGACGTGGATAAGCCAAGGAACCTGGCAAAGTCGGTGACGGTTGAGTAGACTGATGGCAGCAATGAAAAATGGAGATGAAAAATGTATACAATAAATGAATTATTTGATTTGAATGAGACGATTGCCGCAGACATTTTCACGGGGAAGACATACCCTTGGGAGGTGCTTCCTGAAATCGGGGATTTTATCGTGAAACTGGGGAATACTTTATCGGGGGACAGGTATGAGGACAGGGGCGGCAACGTGTGGGTGGCGAAAAGCGCCACAGTTGCACCAACTGCATTGCTCACGGGGCCATGCATAATAGGTGAAAATGCCGAGGTAAGGCACTGCGCATTCATCAGGGGCAATGCACTTGTTGGTGAGGGTGCGGTTGTGGGTAATTCCACGGAGCTTAAGAATGTGATTCTGTTTAACAAGGTTCAGGTGCCGCACTACAATTATGTGGGCGATTCAATACTTGGCTTCAAGGCGCACATGGGGGCAGGCTCCATTACCTCCAATGTGAAGTCGGACAAAAAGCCTGTTGTCATAAAGGGCAATGGGGAATCCGTGGAGACCGGACGAAAGAAGGTTGGCGCTTTTCTCGGTGACAATGTGGAGGTCGGCTGCGGAAGCGTGCTGAACCCGGGGACGGTAATCGGAAGGGGGAGCAATGTCTACCCGTTGTCATCAGTGCGCGGGGTAGTGCCTGCGGAAAGCATATACAAGAAAAAGGGTGAGGTTGTCGCCAAGGAGTGATGCACATTAAAATTTATATTTGACTTAATAATGTGTTTGTGAGAAAATTACAAAGGTTAGCAATCTTGAAAAATAGTAACGAAAGGAGTCATAAGATGATTTACACACAGGAAGTAGAGAATATGTGTCCGGTTGCACAGGGCGTACATCATGGTGCAGCTCCGGTTCCTACCGAAGGAAAATGGGTTCAGAACAAGAAGGTTGAGGATATCTCAGGCTTCACACATGGTATTGGCTGGTGTGCGCCGCAGCAGGGTGCCTGCAAGCTGACACTGAATGTGAAGGAGGGCGTAA
>CAYZYS010000084.1:0-9364 GCA_964482605.1 uncultured Bacteroides sp. | reverse complement strand
AATGAATGACATGCCGGGGATGCATGATGCGGGCAGTGCGGCTGACATGCACGGACAGGCACACAATGGTGATGCATCTTCACCGGGGGATGTCGGCAGCTTCAGGCTTTTCACGCTTCAGACCATTGTGGCGTTTCTCTGTGTGTATGGCTGGACGACAATAATCATGTACGGCTCCGTGGGTGAGAGGGGCATATCCTCGCTTACGGGTGTGCTTTTCGGGGTTGTGGCAATGGTTGCCATAGCAAAGCTTGTGCAGCAGACCGCAAGGCTTGCGGCCAATGGCGCATATGTGCCCGACAATGCAATCGGGGTGACGGGAACGGTGTACATACCAATACCTGCGGCAAGGCAGGGCAGTGGAAAGGTCAATGTGATTGTGCAGGGCAGCCTGATGGAATGTGACGCGGTCACGGACGGGGATACGGCACTTGCGACCAACTCAAATGTAAGGGTTGTGGGGGTTACAGGTGAGACACTTATTGTGGAATTGCTTAATAAGTGAATGAAATGTTGGAAAATGTCAACACTTTGGTGACATTTGCCGTAAGTTGTGGTAAAATTACAATGTTGCCGGTGGATTTTACTGCCAGGCGGAATGGAGAGTATGGATATGGAGATTCTGGTTGCAATATGTATTCTGGTACTGGTGCTTTTTGCGGCATTTGCGGCAATACTTTCTAGGTATCGCAAGTGTCCGTCGGACAAGGTGCTGGTAATCTACGGTAAGGTCGGGACGGACAAGAACGGGCAGCAGCGCTCCGCAAAATGCGTACATGGCGGTGCGGCGTTCATTGTGCCAATCATACAGGCGTACCAGTACATGGATTTGACGCCGATATCAATAAATGTGGATTTGAGAAATGCACTGTCAAAGCAGAACATCCGTGTCGACGTGCCATCAAGGTTCACCGTCGGCATATCAACTGAGCCGGCTGTCATGCAGAATGCGGCAGAGCGTCTTCTCGGCCTCAAGATGAGTGAGATTCAGGAGCTTGCCAAGGACATAATCCTGGGGCAGCTCCGCCTCGTGATTGCAACGATGGAAATTGAGGAGATTAACGCAGACAGGGACAAGTTTCTGTTGTCAGTTTCCAATAATGTTGAGATAGAGCTCAAGAAGATAGGTCTTCGCCTGATTAACGTCAATGTGACGGACATCAATGATGAGTCGGGCTATATAGATGCACTTGGAAAGGAGGCAGCGGCAAAGGCAATCAATGATGCCAAGAAGAGCGTTGCCGAGAAGGACAAGGATGGTGAGATAGGCCAGGCAAATGCACACCGTGAGCAGAGAATCCAGGTGGCAGCCGCAGATGCGGCGGCAATACAGGGTGAGAACACGGCACGCATTGAGATTGCCCAGTCAGATGCCAGCAGGAGGGAAAAGGAGGCTGAGGCGCTGAAGGTCGCAACCGCGGCAGAGGCGGTTCAGGCAGCCAAGGCGAAGGAAGAGGCATACATTGCCCAGAAGGAAGCGGAGAAGACCAGGGCTGACCTTGAGAGGGCAACCCAGCAGGCTGATGTCATTGTCAAGGCACAGATATCAAAGGAGCAGGCTGAGATTGAGGCAGAGGCGGCAGCAGAGGTCGTAAGGCGCAAGGCACAGGGTGATGCGGATGCCATATACGCCAAGATGGAAGCACAGGCACGTGGTATGCAGGAAATGCTTTCCAAGCAGGCACAGGGTATGAGGGAGCTTGTCGAGGCGGCAGGCGGGGACCCTGATGCGGCTGTCAAGCTCATAATCGCTGATAAGATTCAGGACCTCATGCAGATTCAGGTGGACGCAATCAAGAATATCAAGATAGACAAGGTGACGGTGTGGGATTCCATGAGTGGCAAGGATGGCACACCGACAACGGCAAATTTCCTGTCCGGCATGATAAAGTCGGTTCCGCCGCTTAATGAGCTCTTTAAGCAGGCAGGCATGGAGCTTCCTGAATACCTTGGAAAGGAAATCAAGGAGGTTGATGCCGTTGTGAGGGAGACGATGCAGGAGGAGGCTGGCAGGCAGCCGGCCAATGACGGGGATGCTACAGTTTGATGAGGGCTTTTTTGACGAAGAGGAAAGAAGCGGCTTTGTCGTATGTGAGACAATGAAGCGTGCCTGGGCGGCAGAGCTGGAGGTGCTTGCCATTGTTGATGGCATATGCAAAAAGCATGGAATAACATACTATGCTGACTGGGGCACGCTTCTTGGGGCTGTAAGGCATGGCGGCTTTGTGCCATGGGATGATGACATTGACATATGCATGAAGCGTCCTGATTACATGAGGTTTGTGTCGGTGCTTGGCAGCGAGCTTCCAAAGGGGTATCACGTGAGCAGCCTGTATGCGGAAGGGAACCACATGCAGCCAATCACCTGTGTCATGAACGCAGAAAGACTTCCACTTGCGGACGAGGTGAAGCAAAGGTTTCACGGGTGTCCGTACATTGTGGGGATTGATGTTTATCCGCTGGATTACCTGCCGGAGGACACACAGACGCAGGATATCCAGATAGCCATGTACAATGCAGTGTATGACCTTGCACAGCGCTATTCCGCATATGAAAATGAGGGCACAGCCGAGATGTACATTGAACAGGTGGAGCAGATGTGCAGCGTAAAGGTTGAACGGGGCGCATTTGTCAGGAGAAACCTGTGGAGGCTTGGCGACAGGATATGCAGCATGTTTACTGAGGATGAGAGCAGCGAGCTGACGCAATTCCCAAGGCTTGTCAGGGGTGATGCCGGGTACCATCTGAGGAAAGAATGGTATGGGGAGGTTGTGATGATGCCCTTTGAGAACATGGAGCTTCCCGTACCCGTGGGGTATGATGAGATTCTGACAAGGCAGTATGGTGATTACCGCACGCCGAAAAAGGGCAGCATGGCGCATGGATATCCGTTCTATGCAGGGCAGGAGGAGTATTTAAGGGGATTATGACTAAGGTTATCACGTACGGGACATTTGATTTGTTTCACCAGGGGCACTACAATTTGCTGAAGAACGCCAAGGCGCTGGGGGATTACCTGATTGTGGGGGTCACCACGGAGCATTTTGACGAGGCGAGGGGCAAGGTCAATGTAGTTGACTCAATCATTGAAAGAATTGAAAATGTTAAGCAGACGGGATTTGCGGACATGATAGTCGTGGAGGACCACGATGGACAAAAGATAGAGGACATACAAAGGTATGGGGTTGACATTTTCACAGTAGGCTCCGACTGGGTTGGAACCTTCGATTATCTGAATGCATTTTGCAGGGTGGTATACTTAGATAGGACACCCAATATATCATCAACTATTCTCCGAAAGAATAAATTTCCAATCGTAAGGATAGGCATAGTTGGAACCGGGAGAATTGCGCCAAGGTTTATGATGGAGGCGAGGTACGTCAGCGGCATGACCGTTGAATGTGCGTATAATCCGGTCACTGACAGTGCCAAAAGATTTGAAAAGGAACATGAGGTAACAGTATACAATCATGATTTTGATAAATTCCTTGACAGGGTGGATGCGGTATACATAGCTTCACCACATGAGACCCATTATGAGTATGCCAGGGAGGCACTGGAAAAGGGAAAGCACGTGCTGTGTGAGAAGCCCCTTTCGTTCACCATGGAGGAGAGCGTGGAGATGTACAGGCTCGCACGCAGTAAGGACCGTGTGCTCATGGAAGCGGTGAAGGCGGCGTACTGTCCGGGGTTCCAGCAGCTAATTAACACAGCCATGAGTGGGAAGATTGGCGAGATAAGGGATGTTGAGGCGTGCTTTTCAAGAATTGCCAATGTAAAGTCCAGGGAGATGACGGATGGCGTGTATGGCGGTGCGTTCATGGAGTATGGAAGCAATGCGCTTCTTCCGATAATAAAGCTCATGGGACCTGATTACCAGGATGTCACGATAGACAGCATACTGGATGAGCGCGGAATCGACATGTACACCAAGATACAACTGCGTTACAGGACAGGGCTTGCAACGGCGAAGACCGGTGTTGGCGTAAAGTCCGAGGGGCAGCTTGTGGTGGCGGGAACCAAGGGCTACATACTTGCGCCGTCGCCATGGTGGCTGATGAAGCAGTTTGACGTAAGGTATGAGGATGAGGCTGTCATTGAGCATTATGAGCCGAGCTTCCAGGGGGATGGCTTGCGATATGAGATAAGCGAGTTCATTTCCAAGATTAATGGTTCGGGGACAAGGGATTACAAGCTCACGGCTGAGGAGTCCATTGCGATTTCGGGAATCGTGGAGAAGTTCATGAAGCAGCGTCACCTGGTGTAAAGCCGCATGGGCAGTCATTTTTGACAGAAGATAACAGGACATCAAGGGAGGATGGAAATCATGTATTATGTTAATCCTAATCTTGTGGAGCTTCACAGGATTGTGTACCAGAACAACAGGAGGGCTTACTTAAGACTTGACCTCAACGAGAATCCCGGCGGGCTTCCGGAGGAATTTGTGAAAAGGGTGCTTGATGGGGTCACGCCAGAGCTGGTGTCGCAGTATCCGGAGACACTTGAATTTGAGACGTGCCTTGCCAATTTCCTTGGAATCAGGAATGAGGAGCTGTGCATAGTCAATGGCTCGTCCGAGGGCATAAGGCAGGTGATTGAGGCATTCTCGTCACCGGGCGGCAGGATTGTGGGCGTTGTCCCGTCCTACGCCATGTATCAGGTATATGCGCAGATGTACGGCAGGGAGTTCATACAGGTTCACTATGATGACACGCTGAAGGTGACGGCTGAGCAGATAATGTCAAAGCTTGATGAGAGCGTTGATTTGCTTGTGCTCCTCAATCCCAACAATCCCGTGGGGGATGCCTACACCAACGAGGAGTTTGAGGCAATCCTTGAAGCCACGAAAAGGTATGAGATTAACCTGCTTGTGGATGAGGCGTACATGTATTTCTATGACAATACATTTATCAAATATGCCGTTGAAAACCCGCATGTGCTGCTCACAAGGACATTCTCAAAGCTGTTTTCCCTTGCGGGCTTAAGGCTTGGGTATGTGGTCGGGCAGCCGCAGGACGTCAAGATGGTGTCCAACCTGTGTACGCCGCATAATACCAACGCAATTGCAATGCGCTTTGCACAGGCAATCCTTGAGGAGCCGGGGATGCTTGACGACCTGATTAAGCGCCAGCTCGATGGCAAGCGCTTCATCGTGGAACGCCTTGAGGGTGAAGGCTTCACGGTCAGCGCCAAGGAGGGTAATTTCATATTCGTGAAGCCGAGGAAGGTGGATGCGGATGTGATAGTTGAACGGATGAAGAATGAGAAGCAGATTTTGATTAAGTCATATTCAGGGATAGGAAGCCTTGGAAAGTGCCTGAGGGTGACAACCGGGGAGCAGAAGTACATGGAGAGGTTCCTTGGGGCATTGTTGGAGCTGGATAAATGATGATGGTAAATACAATCAGTGTGAAGCTGCCTGCATCCTTTTTCTGTGAGGAGGAGCGCTCAGGGTATCCCGTGTCAGGGAAAATGAAGAACATATGGGCGGTGGAGCTTGACCTTTGGCAGGCATTTGATGCAGTGTGCCAAAGGCATGGCCTTAGATATTATGCCGCGTATGGCACGCTCCTTGGAACGGTGAGGCATGGGGGCTTCGTCCCGTGGGATGATGACATTGACCTGTGCATGATGAGGGAAGACTATGAGAAGCTGAAGAAGATTGCCCCGGAGGAATTCAGGGAGCCGTATTTTTTTCAGGATTGGTACAATTCCCATGGAAGGACGTGGTGCTTTTCAAAGCTTCGCAACAGTAATACCGCAGCGGTGGAATTTCCTGACAAGGGACCGGAATTCAACCAGGGCATGTTCATTGACATCAACGCAATAGATGACCTGGGGGATGAGGGCAATGTAAGCCCTGGCTTCAAGAGGATTCAGAGGGAGCTGTACAGCTGCATCAATAATCCGGTGGGGATGCTTAAGGGCGTCCTTGAGGGGCAGCAATACGCCCTTGACCGTGACACGGTGGTTGCCATGTGCAATGACCAAATGACGGCGCAGCGTTGCTTTGAACAATTGACACTTGAAAATGCGGGCCAGTCTGATTACGTTGGGTATTATGGCGATGAGGTGCGTGGCTGTAAGCATAAGTTCATACCGAGGAGCGCCTTTGACGCCGTTGAATACATGGATTTTGAGGGCTTCAGGATGCCGGTGCCGGCAGGGTATGACACGGTTTTGAGAAAATGGTATGGGGATGGCTACATGACACCGAGGCAGGTCGGAAGCTGCCATGAGGGAATGCTGACCGACCCGTTCAGGTCATATGGGGAATATGTTGGGAGGAAATGACATGGGAGAAGCTATTGAGCTGTCGCCGGAGGAAAACAGGCAGTTACAGCTAAATGAATTAGAGATGATTGTTGAGGTGGATCGCATCTGCCGTAAGAACCACATAAAATATTCCCTGGATGGGGGGACATTGCTTGGGGCAATCCGCCATAAGGGGTTTATTCCGTGGGATGATGATGCGGATGTCATATTTACGCGGCATGAATATGCCAAATTTTACCGCGCCTGCAAAAAGGATTTGAAAAAGGATGAATTTTTCCTTCAGGAATACCGGACAGACCCGCATTACCGCTGGGGCTACGCCAAGCTGAGGCACAAGGGCACGGAATATGTGCGCAGCGGACAGGAGCATATGAAATACAGGACGGGCGTGTGCATTGACCTTTTCGTGGTGGACAATGTGCCGGATGGCATTGTGCCGAGGAAGATATATTATTGGATAAATTATTGCATAAGAAAAATATTGTATTCGGAAATCGGAATGGTGAACGCACAGACCCCTGCCTTGAGAAGGTGGTATGGAATTTTGAATAAGATACCGAGAAACTGTGCATTCCGACTGAGAAATGTGCTGGCGGCAGCGTGCAACCGTCATCCGACAGAGCTGGTCAGCCATTTGCTGTACCAATATCCGGCAAGATGCAAATACGGCATGCCGGCTGTGTGCTTTGATGAATATATAGACGTGGAGTTTGAGGGGATGAAATTCCTCGGACTTAAGGAATATGATTTATATTTAACCACGCATTATGGCGAATATATGACATTGCCGCCCGAAGAGGACAGGCATGGCTTTAATAATGCATCAAAAATAAGATTATCAAAGATATCACTTGAGGAAATTCAGGAAAGATATCAAAAAGAAAATGTGATTCTTTCAAAGAACGATGATGGGGTGTAAAGAATGAATGTTGCAATCATAATTGCCGGAGGGTCAGGACATCGCATGGGACAGGATCTTCCAAAGCAATTCATCAATGTATATGACAAGCCTGTTTTGATTTATACGCTGGAAAGCTTTCAGAAGCATCCGCAGATTGATGCGATAGAGGTTGTGTGTATTGAAGGCTGGAGCGACATTGTGTGGGCATATGCCAAGCAATTTAACATAACAAAGCTGAAATGGATTGTGACAGGCGGAAAAACAAGCCAGGAATCCATACGAAATGGCGTATACAATCTGGAGGGAAAATGTTCGGATGAGGATGTCGTCATCATTCATGACGGAATACGCCCGCTGGTGGATGCGGAGGTTTTGTCGGATGTGATTGTCAAATGCCAGCAATACGGAAATGCGGTGACATCATTGCCGTATAATGAGCAGATATTTGTGATTGATGATGAAATATCAACAGTAAAATACATTCCGAGGGAAACCCTGAGAAGGGTTTCAACACCGCAGGCGTACCGATATTCCAAATTGAATAACGCTTACAAGGAAGCATTTGAAAAGCAAATCGGAATAGGGCCATCATCATATACGAACACAATGATGGTGGAGCTGGGCGAGAGATTATATTTTGCCGCAGGCTCGGATAAAAACATTAAGCTTACGACCAAGGATGATTTGGAAATGTTCAAGGCATATCTGAAGGTTGAACGTGATAACTGGTTAAAATAAGGACAGCGTATATGCAGGTATATGAGAACAAAGACTATTTGGAAGATGTAAGGAAGGTTGCACAATATGATTTTCCGTGGAATAAGCTGCAGGATAAGGATTTGCTTATTTCAGGCGGAACAGGACTGATTGGAAGTTTTTTCGTCGATACGATTGCGTACCGCAACCGAAATTACGGACTTAACTGCCGGGTTCATATTCTGGGACGAAGCGGGGAACGGTTTTATGAAAGATTTACGTATTGTTCTGATGGCGGACGGATTAATTTCATAAAACATGACATTGTCAATCCCCTGTCTGCAGGTGATATCGGAAAATGTGATTATGTAATTCACCTGGCAAGCAATACGCATCCTGTGGCATATGCAACTGAACCGATTCAGACGATTACCACCAATGTCATAGGCCTGCTCAACATACTGGAATATTCCTGTACGTGCGGGGCGCAGAGGGTTGTCTTTGCTTCATCAAATGAAATATACGGTGAAAACCGCGGGGATTCAGAGCTTTTTGCGGAGGATTACTGCGGATACATTGATTCCAATACCTTGAGGGCAGGGTATCCGGAAAGCAAGAGATGCTGTGAGGCACTGTGTCAGGCATACATAAAACAAAAAAACATGGATATTGTGATTCCGAGGTTCACAAGGACATACGGCCCTACAATGCTGATGAGCGATACAAAAGCAATATCACAGTTCATAAAGAAGGCAGTGTCAAATGAAGACATTGTGCTCAAAAGCCGCGGAACACAGTATTATTCCTATACATATGTCAGTGATGCCGTACTTGGGCTTTTGACGGTCATGCTGCTGGGCGGCAGCGGTGAAGCGTACAATATTGCTGATGAGAAATCAGATATCATGCTGAAGGATTTGGCTGCCATCATTGCACGGACAGCGGGCAGAAAGGTTGTCTTTGAACTGCCTGATGAGGTTGAAAGCACAGGATACAGCAGGGCAACGAAGGCAAGGCTGGATGGTGGCAAGCTAAAAAAGCTTGGGTGGAGTGCGCAGTATGACATCACCCAGGGAATAACGAGAACGATTAAAATACTAAATGATGTTAATGCATCTATGTAATAAACCGATATATACAGATATATAGACATATGGAGTAATGGAATGAACATTGGCATACTTCTTCCGCCTGCAGAAAAGAACAACGGTGGAATTAACCGGGTTACATATAATACGCTGTATGAGATGAGCAGGATGGACATACCTCATAATGTATACACCCTGGGACAGGCATACGAAGGAATTGATTATCCCATGATTAATGCGTTTAGTGCCTATATGAAGCTGACAAAGCTGAATTTTACTTTGTCAGCGTATCCGATGGACATAGTGCATACCTACTATAATCCGATTGATTTTTCGGATGCAATACACTGCAGGCGTGTAATGACCATATATGACCTCTATACGATAGCTAATCCGCAATGGT
>CAYZYS010000083.1:0-9400 GCA_964482605.1 uncultured Bacteroides sp. | reverse complement strand
ATTACACAATCTGTACCCTAATCATGTTGGTAAGGCCGCGGTTTGAGGTGGTTGCCTTGCTTGTCGCAGAACCACCCGTGATTACAACAGTCTCACCCTCCTCAACATAACCATGGTTTTCAGACACATCTATGGCGTGCTGTATAATCATGTCCGTGGAGCGCTCCTGTGCCGTCTTCACCGGACGTACCCCCCAATATATCTGCATCTTGCGAAGCACATCCTCGTTAGGTGACGCACCGATTATCTCAGCCTTTGGCTTAAGCTTGGATATGAGCCTTGCAGTAAAGCCTGACATCGTAGGGCAGATGATTGCCTTTGCGTTAAGGCTTGTTGCGGTCTGAACCGCTGCGGTGCTCACGGCACTTGATATGCTCTTCTTGCTGTTTGCCCTGAAGGACTCAACCGTGTCAAGCTCAAGATGCTGCTCCGTCGTCTCCGCAATCTGCGCCATCATCTTGAGCGCCTCAAGCGGATACTTGCCCTGTGCAGTCTCACCAGAAAGCATCACGGCATCGGTTCCGTCATAGATGGCATTGGCAACGTCAGTAACCTCTGCCCTTGTCGGACGAGGGTTGCGCATCATTGAATCAAGCATCTGCGTTGCAGTTATAACCGGCTTGTATGCGGCATTGCACTTCTTGATGATTATCTTCTGGATGTGCGGAACGTCCTGTGCAGGAATCTCAACACCCATGTCACCCCTGGCAACCATTATGCCATCGCTCACCTTGATGATTTCGTCAATGTTGGCGATACCCTCCGCATTTTCAATCTTGGCAATTACAGGAATGTCACTGTCATGAGCCCAGAGAATTTCCTTAATCTCCTGAATACAAGCCGCATTCCTCACAAATGAAGCCGCAATGAAGTCATACCCCTGCTCAACCGCAAAGAGAATGTCCTCCTTGTCCTTCTCGGTGATGGCAGGGAGACGTATGCTGACATTTGGGACATTGACGCCCTTCTTCTGTCCAAGCTCGCCGCCGTTCACAACCTTGCACACAATGTCAGTGCCATTCTTGACCTCAAGCACATTTAACTCAATGAGGCCGTCATCAATCAAAATCACATTACCCGTGGTGACATCAGCAGGAAGACCTGAATATGTGATGGAAACACCGTTCTCATCCCCCTCAATCTCCCTTGTTGTAAGCGTAAATGTCTGACCGTCCTTGATATGGAGCTTCCTGTCATCCTTCAATGCACCGGTGCGGATTTCAGGTCCCTTGGTGTCAAGCAGCATGGCGATTGGAATGCCAAGCTCCTCCCTGACACTCTTGATAATCTCGACACGTCCCTTTTGTTCCTCATGGTCGCCGTGTGAAAAATTAAACCTGGCAATGTCCATTCCTGCCAGCGCCATCTGCTTCACAAGCTCCCTGTCATTGGTATTGGGTCCCATGGTACAAATAATCTTTGTCTTTTTCATGTCTTTCCTCTCTTAAATAAAAATAATGTTGCTGGCAATGGCTTACCACACCACCGCCCTTTTGCACATATAATTCTACATACATAAAATGTATGCATAATCCTATATAAAAAGTCAGTTCTTCACATGTATATGTGTATACAAATGCTCATTACAATACTCAAAATTGCCCTCGCACTTAGAGCAAAACCTGAACTCAAGGCTCTGGTCATCCTGCTCCGTCCTGTTGCATATTGCACATCTGTGCCTTGCCGCCTGCGGGTTCATGCGAAGATGGATTCCACCGCGTCCGGCCCCATTCTGTCCCGAATTTCCCGCCGCACCTGTATTCTGTCCGAAGCCTGACCCCTGACTGCCGTTTGCATCCTGTCCATAGCCTGCTCCCTGTCCGCCATTTGCATTCTGTCCGCCGTTTGCATCCTGTCCGAAACCTGCTCCCTGACTGCCGTTTGTATCCTGTCCATAGCCTGCTCCCTGACTGCCGTTTGCATTCTGTCCGAAGCCCGCTCCCTGACTGCCTCCGACACCCGACATCCCGCCGTCCAGCCCGGTAAAGCCCTTGTGCTTCTTTTTCTTCTCCTGCCTCATTGCCTTACGGAACGCCTTCTGCCCCGGCATGGTGCGTCTTGTGCTCCTCCTTGTCATAATCCAGAACAGAAGATAATTCAGCATCGAAATCAATGCAGCCGTGGCATTGACATAATTGTACAAAATCCCGCCGGACAGTATGCCAAGGTTATAAAGCCCCAGGTAAACCGAAATCGGAAACCATGGTGACAAATATCCACACACAATTATAAGGCCAAGGTATATGCCGTCAAAGTACGCCATCCACTTAATTTTTATCGGAATCAGCCCGAACAGGTAGATGTAATTATCCGGTGCAATCGTCGCAAACGCAAGAAACAGCGCCAGGTTAATGTAATAGGTGCTGAACTCCATGTTAACATGGAACACAAGGTATATCAATATGGCCGCAACCACATTGAGGATTACCCCCATGAAAAAATACACGTTGAACCTAAAGGAACCCCACACATTTTCAAGGATTGTGCCTATCATATAATACATGTACAGAGAAAAAAATATCCAGAAAATGCTTGTGGAAGGCGGCTGTATTATGAACGTTACAATTCTCCACACCTGCCCGTGCAGTATTGCTGCCGCATTCAGCGAAAGATACTCCGTGTACACGTCAGGCCAGAAAACCTCTATGAGAAAGCCAAAGGCATACAGCCCGATAATGTAAAACATGAGGTTTTTGATGGCATATTTGCCAAACTTTCGTTCCATTTTATCAAAAAAAGCCATGTCACTCTCCATTAAATCATACAATTCCAAAAATAACCATCCAACATTATACGTGGGAAACCGCACTTTGTCAACGCAACAAGTTCTTGCCATTTTCAGCAACAGATATTATAATAGGAAAGATTGCACGTCAAAATTCGACAGAAATGGAGAAACATATGAATACCAAAACATACCGTCTTGGAATTGACATCGGTTCCACTACAGTTAAGATTGCCATATTGGGTGATGATAATTCACTTCTTTTTTCAGATTATGAAAGGCACTTTGCCAACATACAGGAGACCCTGCAGGGGCTTTTGTCAAAGGCCGTTGAAAAGCTTGGAGATTTTAACGTACACCCTGTAATCACGGGCTCCGGAGGACTTACGCTTGCAAAGCACCTTGAGGTTCCGTTCACCCAGGAGGTCGTTGCAGTGTCAACAGCACTCCAGGACTATGCGCCACAGACAGACGTGGCAATAGAGCTTGGCGGCGAGGATGCCAAGATAATATATTTCACCAACGGAATTGACCAGAGGATGAACGGAATCTGTGCGGGTGGAACGGGCTCCTTCATAGACCAGATGGCATCCCTGCTCCAGACTGACGCCAGCGGGCTTAACACCCTTGCGGCAAGCTACCAGTCCATATACCCAATTGCAGCAAGATGCGGCGTATTTGCCAAGTCCGACATACAGCCGCTCATCAACGAGGGGGCAACCAAGGAAGACCTTGCCGCTTCCATATTCCAGGCAGTGGTAAACCAGACCATCAGCGGTCTTGCATGCGGCAAGCCAATCAGGGGCAACGTGGCATTCCTTGGTGGACCGCTGCATTTCCTTCCTGAATTGAAAAATGCATTCATACGCACGTTGAACCTTGGACCTGACCAGGTAATCGCACCTGACCACTCCCACCTTTTTGCGGCTGTCGGTTCGGCAATGAACTACAAGGAAGAGGTGGAATACCCTGTACAGGCAATAATTGACAGGCTGGCAGGCAAAATCAAGATGGACTTTGAGGTTGCCAGGATGGAGCCCCTTTTTGAAAACCAGTCTGCCTACGACGAATTTTTGCAGTCACATGGGAAAAGCAAGGTTAAGACCGGAAAGCTTGAAACCTACCATGGCAAATGCTTTCTTGGAATAGACGCTGGCTCGACCACCACCAAGGTGGCGCTGGTTGGCGAAAATGGAGACCTGTTGTATTCATTTTACAGCAGCAACAACGGAAGTCCGCTTGCAACGGCAATCCGTTCAATAAAGGAAATATATGCACAGCTTCCGGTTGGGGCAAAAATCGTCAAAGCCTGTTCCACGGGGTACGGCGAGGCGCTCATAAAGGCTGCGCTCATGCTCGACGAAGGCGAGGTTGAAACCGTGTCACACTACTATGCCGCAGCCTTCTTCGACCCAAAGGTTGACTGCATCATCGACATTGGCGGACAGGACATGAAGTGCATCAAGATAAAGGACAAGACCGTTGACAGCGTGCAGCTTAACGAGGCATGCTCCTCTGGCTGCGGCTCGTTCATAGAAACCTTTGCAAAATCCCTCAATTACTCAATCACGGACTTTGCAAGGGAAGCGCTTTTTGCACCGCACCCAATCGACCTTGGCACAAGATGTACAGTGTTCATGAATTCCAAGGTAAAGCAGGCGCAAAAGGAGGGCGCAACCGTCGCTGACATTTCCGCGGGGCTCGCCTATTCAGTCATTAAAAATGCGCTTTACAAGGTAATAAAGATTGCCGACCCAAAGGACCTCGGAAACCACATCGTGGTTCAGGGTGGTACCTTCTACAATGACGCAATACTCAGAAGCTTTGAGAAAATAACCGGCGTAACCGCAACCCGTCCCGACATTGCAGGAATAATGGGCGCATTTGGTGCGGCATTGATTGCAAGGGAAAGGTATGACGGCGAATCGGAATCCACAATGCTCTCAATTGAGAAAATCAAGGCACTCACGGTTGAAACCAGGATGACCAGGTGCAAGGGTTGCACCAACAGCTGCCACCTGACAATCAACCGTTTCTCCGGAAACCGCCAGTTCATCACGGGAAACCGCTGTGAACGCGGACTTGGCAAGGAGAAGAACAAGGAGAACATACCGAACCTGTTTGATTACAAGATGCACAGGCTCTTTGACTACGAGCCCCTTGAAATACCTTCCGCACCGCGCGGTGTCGTAGGAATCCCAAGGGTACTCAACATGTATGAGAACTACCCGTTCTGGTTTACATTTTTCACGAAGCTGGGCTACAGGGTTGTACTGTCCCCACAGTCAAGCCACAAGATTTATGAGCTTGGAATCGAATCAATACCAAGTGAATCAGAGTGCTATCCTGCCAAGCTTGCCCACGGCCACATCACCTGGCTCATACGCAATGGTGTGAAGTTCATCTTCTACCCATGCATACCATATGAGCACAAGGAGATTGAGGGTACCAACAACCACTACAACTGCCCTATCGTCACCTCCTATGCAGAAAACATCAAGAACAACGTGGAGGAGCTGGCAACGGAGCACGTGGATTTCCGCAACCCATTTCTCTCCTTTGAGAACGTGCAGATAATGACCAAGAGGCTTGTTGAGGAATTTGAAGCCGAGATACCTGAGAAGGAAATCAAGGCTGCCGTGAAGGAAGCATGGCTTGAGCTCATGGCGTCCAAGGAGGACATAAGGCGCAAGGGCGAGGAAACGCTTTCCTACCTCAAGGCAAACAACAAGCGCGGCATAGTCCTTGCGGGAAGGCCTTACCACGTTGACCCTGAGATTAACCACGGCATCCCTGAGCTAATCAACTCCTATGGAATTGCAGTATTTACCGAGGATTCCATATCACACCTTGGCAAGGTTGACCGCCCGATGATTGTCATGGACCAGTGGATGTACCACTCAAGGCTCTATGCGGCGGCAGGCTACGTCACGACAAGGGATGACCTGGATTTGATACAGCTTAATTCCTTTGGCTGCGGACTTGACGCGGTCACAACCGATGCCGTGAATGATATACTTACAAAGGCAGGAAAAATATACACTGTGCTGAAGATTGACGAGGTCAACAACCTGGGGGCGGCAAGAATCCGCATCCGTTCCCTCATTGCGGCACTTCGTGTGAGGGAGCAGAACCACTACAAGCGCCATGTCGAATCAGCAACATTTAAGCGGGTGGAATTTACACCTGAAATGAGGGAGCAGAATTACACGATACTCTGTCCACAGATGTCACCGATACACTTCGAGCTTTTACAGCCTGCACTTAACTCCTGCGGCTACAACTTTGAAGTGCTCGACAATGACAACAAATCCTCAGTTGACATGGGACTTAAGTTTGTGAACAATGACGCCTGCTACCCTTCACTCATGGTTGTGGGACAGATAATGAACGCTGTGTTGTCAGGAAAATATGACCTGGACCGCACTGCGATTGTAATAACACAGACCGGCGGCGGCTGCCGTGCCTCCAACTACATCGGCTTCATACGCCGCGCACTGGAAAAATCAGGGCATGCCAACATACCAGTCATATCTGTGAGTGCGGCCGGACTTGAGAGCAATTCAGGCTTCAAGTACAGCTACCAGCTGTTGAAAAAGGCAATGATGGCAGTTGTGTACGGCGACGTGTTCATGAACGTGCTGTACCGCACAAGACCATATGAGACGGAAAAAGGCGCTGCCAACGCCCTCCACGAAAAGTGGAAGAAGATATGCATAAGCCAGCTCACCAAGGAAAAAGTACACATGAAGGATTTCAGAAGGAACCTCCGCTACATTGTGTCAGACTTTGACACAATGCCGCTTCTTGACATCAAGAAGCCAAGGGTTGGAATCGTCGGTGAGATTCTTGTGAAGTTCATGCCGGCAGCCAATAATTACCTTGTTGACCTGCTTGAGGCCGAAGGCGCTGAAGCGGTCATGCCTGACCTCATGGGCTTTTTGCTCTATTGCTGTGAAAACAACAACTTCAAGCATGAGAAGCTGGGAACCTCCAAGAAGTCAGCCAATACAGCCAACCTCATCATTTCCTTCCTTGAATGGTTCAGGAAGGATGCCGTGAAGGCGCTCAATGAAAGCAGCAGGTTTACGGGACCTTCATCAATCAAGGAGACCGCAAGGCTTGCAAAGGACATTGTTTCCCTTGGCAACCAGACCGGTGAGGGCTGGCTCCTCACTGGCGAGATGATTGAGCTCATACACAACGGTGCGCCTAACATCGTATGCTGCCAGCCATTTGCCTGCCTGCCTAACCACATAGTAGGCAAGGGTGTCATCAAGGAGCTGCGGCTTGCCTACCCTGAAGCCAACATAATCGCTGTTGATTATGACCCAGGGGCAAGCGAGGTAAACCAGCTCAACAGAATCAAGCTCATGCTCGCCACCGCCCAGAAGGCCGTCGGAAAGGAATTGGCATAAAAATAAAACAATAGCCAGAAACGGAAATTCACGTTTCTGGCTATCTTAATGTCATATTACTTATTTTTCCTCATCTTGTCCATGTAATGCATGGTGCCTTCCTGCTTCTTGACCTTCGGCTTCTCTCCCATGTCCGTGCTCCACATTATCCCGTTCAGCTCCTTGGACACCTTTACCATGCACTCAGGGCAATACCTGCCATACCTTATGTCAGTGCCGCATTTTTGGCACTTTATGTACACCTCGGAGCCATCAGGCACCTCTATTCGCCCCTGGCGAAGCAGCATGTTAATGTAATCCAGCTCAACCCCAGTATTCTGGTTGATTACGACTGCGGGCTGCGGCCCATGTGTGTCAAGGAACTCCTTAACCTTGCCAAAGTCAGACAGCTCCCGCCTCTTGCACTGTGGACATTCAAACTCCTCGCCATACATATACTGCATCGGGCTTCTGCATTCAGGACAGAACTTAACCCTCTCGTACACATTCCTATGTAAATCTTTTTTAGCATCCCTTTGCTGCATGCATACCCCTCCCTTACATTTCCACCTGCCATCAAGCTTAAGTCCCTACTCGAACTTTATCCCCTTGTACTTGTCGTAATCTATCTTCTTCCTGTTGGCATTTTCATCCAGCTTGACATTCTTGTATCTGTCGCTTTTCAGGTAAGCCTTGTCATCCCTTGAAACAGCTATGTGCTCCCCCTCGTATGCAACAACACCGTCAACACGCCTCAAATCCCCAAAGCCCACAGGCTCATGCTGCTCAAGCATGACCTCATTCTGTGACATGATGTCCTTCCGCTGTCTTTCGGCAATGTATTGGGAAAGCCCTGCCACATGGCGGTTTAACTTGCATCCATACAAATACAGTCCTTCACGGTACTGCATCTTGCGGACAACTATCCCCACCATGTCAAAGTTACGTCCTGCATCAGAGAACTTAAGGTGTACAAGTATCCCCGCATAATCCTCCTTGTCATCCTTGGTAAGTATGGCAAAGCCTGAATCACTCACGTCATGCACAATGACATCCATCCCCTTGGTATTGTGCCCCATCTGTGCAACACCCGCCATGTCAAGCGTAAGCCTGTATGAGCCGCGCCGGTTCTCAAGCTTCCCCTCCCCCTGGCATGACACGCTGTACATGGTCCTGTTATTATATCCAATGGTGTCAACAGCAACGGACTTCCAGATGACGGGGGCTGAATTATCGGCATGGTACACAAGGTTTACCACGACATTCTGACCCGAAAAGCTCAGCACCTTCTCCTCAACACGCACAGGCTCAGCAAGAAGCCTGCCATCCAACACCCCTATGGACATTGACTCAAACTCGTACCTCTTTCCCTCAATCACAACCTCAAGATTAATCTTGTGCTGCTCCTTAACCTCACTAACCCTCATACCCATCCCCATTCCGCAGGCATTTTTTGCCAGACAAAATCATAATCACATTTCATACTGATTTAATATTATAATACATTCACAATATAATTACAATCAAACAGGTCACTAATATTTTCCAAAAAAAGCCAAAAAATCAGGGCAGCAAACCACACACCGCGGTTTACCGCCCTATTTCATCCAATCAATTCCGCAATACCAATCGCTTACTCAGCCCAGTTGTGGTACACGTTCTGCACATCATCATCCTCGTCAAGAAGCCCAAGGATTCTGTTCATTTTCTTAATGTCCTCCTCGGAGGTAAGCTCCACGTAATTCTGAGGAATCTTGGTGACTTCCGCTGAAGCCATGACAATCTTCTGCTCCTCAAGCGCCTGGCGAACCGCCTCGAAATCCTCCGGTGCGGTGGTTATCTCGAAGCTGTCATCCTCCTCCGCAAAATCATCAGCACCTGCGTCAAGGGCAACCATCATGAGGTCGTCACCCTCCATGTCACAATCTTCCTTGGAAATGATGATGAGTCCCTTCTCGTCAAACATGAAGGAGACACAGCCCGGCGTGCCAATGCTTCCGCCGCCCTTGGTAAATGCACTCCTTATGTTGGATGCCGCACGGTTGCGGTTGTCCGTCAGCGCCTCAACAATGATTGCGGAGCCGCTTGGCCCATATCCCTCATACACAACCGACTCGAAGTTGGAGGCATCAGCCCCGGCAGCCTTCTTGATTGCGCGGTCAATCGTATCATTAGGCATGTTGTTTGCCTTAGCCTTGGCAACAACAGTCCTAAGCTTACTATTGTTGTTCACATCAGGTCCGCCCTCCTTCACGGCAACCATGATTTCCTTTCCGAT
>CAYZYS010000082.1:0-9454 GCA_964482605.1 uncultured Bacteroides sp. | reverse complement strand
TCAATTGATGATATGAAAAAATATGCTTTTTCACCGTTGAGGCCAGAGCTTGCCGGGCAGATTGGGGACGGAGACCTCATTGTGGCAGGCAAGAATTTCGGGTGCGGTTCATCGAGGGAGCAGGCGCCTGAGATTATAAAGCATTTGAATGTAAGGTGCGTAATTGCGAAGTCATTTGCAAGGATATTTTTCAGAAATTCAATTAATAACGGACTGCTTCTCATTGAAAATTCTGATGTGCAGGATGCGGTGCATGAGGGTGACAGCATAACCGTTGTGATGAATGAAAAGATAACGGCGGGGGGCGTGGATTATCCGATTCAGCCGCTTCCGGACAATCTCATGGAGATTCTTGATGCGGGCGGGCTGGTTCAGGCAATGAAAAGACGCAATGGCATAGAAGGGTAGGTTGGACAGATGGGACATACATTGGTTGAAAAAATTGTCATGAAAAACACAGGAATGGAGACGGTGGCACCTGGGGCAATTGTCACGGTAAATGTGGACAGGGTCATGATTCATGACATATTCATTCCGTTTGTTGTGGATAAATTTCGTGAGATGGGCTTTAAAAATGTGTGGGATGCGGATAAGGTCGTGCTGGTGTATGACCACCTTGTGCCCACAAGCGCTGTTGAGGACGTGAGACATTTCCAGATAGGGGATGCATTTGTGAAGGAGCAGGGGCTTAAGAATTTCCACAGGGCAGATGGAATCTGCCACCAGCTCATGCCGGAGATGGGCTATGCGAAGCCCGGCAACATTGTGTTTGGAACGGACTCACATACCACCACATATGGCTGCGTAGGCTGTTTTTCATCAGGGATTGGTTACACGGAGATGGCGGCAGTCCTTGGAACGGGTCAGATGTGGATTAGGGTGCCTGAGACGATTAAGGTTGTGATTAATGGCAGGCTGCCGGAGGGTGTGTACGCCAAGGACGTGATACTAAGGCTTATCGGTGATTTGCGCTCTGATGGTGCAACATACAAGGTTCTGGAGTTTTCGGGAAGCACCGTGGATGACATGAGTGTTGCCTCCAGGATGACCATTGCAAATATGGCGATTGAGGCGGGAGCCAAGGCGGCATTGTTTGCACCTGACGAAAAGACCTGTGAATATTCAGGGGTGAACCTGGAGGACGTGGCATGGCTTAAGGCTGATGAGGATGCGGAGTATTGCCGTGTCATGGAGTATGACGCCAAGGAGCTGGTACCAGTCCTTGCATGTCCGTCACAGGTTGACAACATCCATCCAGTGAGCGAGCTTAAGGGAACGCACATTGACCAGGTATTCATTGGGTCATGCACCAATGGAAGGCTGGAGGACATAAAGGTAGCGGCGGACATTCTAAGGGGGAAAAAGATTGCACCGTATATGCGTCTTATTGTGACCCCTGCGAGCAGGAGCATTTACCTTGAGGCTTCAAGGGCAGGGTATCTCAAGGACATTGTGGAGTCGGGGGGAATTGTGACACAGCCGGGCTGCGGACTTTGCTGCGGGCGTGCATGCGGAATCATGGCTGACGGCGAAAGGATTGTTGCCACCAATAACAGGAATTTCCTTGGCAGGATGGGCTCCAACAAGGTTGAGATATTTCTTGCGTCACCTGCAACGGCTGCACGTGTGGCGGTTGAGGGGTGCATAGCGTGAAAATCCGGCTGATGGATTTATTGTGATGTGCAGTCATTAGGGGCGTTTTCGCAGCTCCCTGAAAAATTGTGACATAAGGCGGCTGCATTCATCGCCCATCACGCCGTGAATCACTTCACATTGGTGATTGAATTGCGGCATTTCAAGAAGGTTCAGGATTGAACCCGCGCAGCCTGCCTTCGGGTTCATGGCACCGATTACAACCCTTGGGATTCTTGCCTGGACGATTGCCCCGGCGCACATCTGGCATGGCTCCAGGGTTACATAGAGGGTACAATCCTCAAGACGCCAGTCGCCTATAATGCGGCTGGCTTTTTTGATTGCGGTTATTTCCGCATGGCCAAGGGTGGTCTTGTCGGTGTTGCGCCTGTTGTAGCCCCTTGCGATGATGCGCCCGTCATGGACGATGACGCAGCCGATTGGCGATTCGTTGAGTGCATAAGCTTTTTTTGCCTGTTTTATGGCTTCCTTCATATAGCCTTCGTCTGTGGCGGTATATGTGGCATTGTTGTCATTTATTGTGTTGTTTGTCGGTGACATAAAAATATTCCTCTATTTTCCTGCTTTGGCTATCATTTAATAATATAAGGGCATGCTTTGTCAATAGTGCAGGGGGTGAAAAATCATGGTAAAGGTTATTATTCAGTAGTATAATGGTTTTAGTTGTGGGATAGCCCACAGAATGGAGATTGCCATGGATTACAGCGATTGCGTGCTCAGGCATGCTGCGGGAACATATTGGATAGTCAGGGTGAAGCAGGAGCGGGGGAAGTATGTCAGGCCTGTTCACACCAATGAAAGCGGAGCCTGGATGTTTGAGAGGCTGTCGCAGGGAATGACTGTTGAGGAGGTTGCCTCCGGCATGGCACGGGAATTTGGCATAGACGTGGAAACCGCGCTGCTTGATGCAAGGGATTTTGTAAGGCAGCTTGGGGAACACATGTGAAATGAACTTCGTTGACGGGTTCATATGGGAAAGAGGAAAACGTGAAGGTTTTACTGGTTGGGGAGGCGAACAGGGTCACAAGGTCCATTGTGGACAAGCTCCACAAGGAGGGACACAAGGTATCCGTGCTGTGCAGGGATAACACGAAAACCTATCGCCACATATATGAAAAATACATATTTGATTACGGCAATCCATGCGTCAAGGATGTGTTCGAGAGCGTGAACCCTGACCTGACCATATTTGGCGGAGCCTTTGATACGGGCTTTGACTGGGGCAGGGAACAGGATGCCTTTCTTTATTATACCACGGCGTTAAGTAATGTTATATCTGCGTATTCCCAGCTTGGAAGGGGGCGGTTCGTGTACCTTTCGTCGGAGACGGTGTATGATGCCAACGCCAGCCTTGAGGAGCTTCCTGCCTACAAGACCATGGCTGACATAACCCGTTCCAGGGCAGTGCGCCAGGGTGAGACAACCTGTGCCAATTACGAGATGGCAACAGGCTGTGATGTTGTAGTGCTTAGAATTGAGAATTTAAGCTTTGCCCCCGAAAATCTGTCGGAGATAATCAACGAATGCGGCAGGATGTGCGTTGAAACCCTGAATGACAATGAGCTTCACGCAACGGGTCATGGGATGGCGCTGCTTGCCCTGTCCGATGCCGTGGAGTTCATGTACCGCCTTTTTGTTGCGGAGAAGCACAGGCGGGACGTATATTTGCTGCGTTCACGTGACGAGGTTCGTGAGAGCGAGGTAATTGACGAGATTAACAGGGCATTTGCCATAAGGGTGCCCGTGAAGCTGGAGAATGTGCAGGAGTACATATGGATTGAGGAGCTTGAGGTGTATGATTATGGGGAGGAGTTTCCCATGGACATATACCACAAAACCCTGGACTGCGTGAGGGAAATCGCCGCTGCGGTAAAGAAGAACCCTGAGCATTTCCAGCATGAGGGGCATAAGGAGATAAGCAGGCTTCAGACCCTCATGGAGAGATTCCATGATGCAATATGGACATTTATACCTTTTCTGGAAAACATGGTATGCTTTATTCCCATATTCATGCTTAACAACCGTACGGTCGGAAGCCTTTTTTTTGCAAGGCTTGACTGGTTTCTTCTGTATGTGCTGTTCTTTGCAATCATGTATGGGCAGCAGCAGGCTGCATTTTCTGCCGTGCTTGCGGTAGTAGGATATTTTTTTAGGCAAATGTATACCCAGAGTATATTTGATGTGGCAATGGATTATAACACCTATGTATGGATGGCACAGCTGTTGATTCTTGGGCTTGCGGTTGGCTACCTAAGGGACCAGCTTGTGCTGATACGCGGTGACAAGGATGATGAGATAGAGTATGTGCGTCACAGGCTCAGGGACATTGAGGACATCAACCAGAGCAACGTGCGGCTCAAGAAGGAGCTGGAGCTCCAGGTCGTGAACCAAAGCGACAGCATGGGGAAAATATATGAGATAACCTCAACACTTGACCAGCAGGAGCCGGAGGAGGTGCTGTTCTGCGCGGCTGACGTCATTTCAAGGCTGATGGACTGTAAGCATGTTGCTGTGTATTCCGTGTCGGATGGCAGCTTTGCAAGGCTGATTGCATTTACCTCAGAGGCGGCAAGAAGGCTTGGCAATTCCGTGGAATACAACAAATACGGGGAAATGATGGCGGACATTGACAACCGCCGTGTGTTCATCAACAGGAAAATGAACCTTGAGCTTCCGATGATGGCGATGGGCGTGTATTCGGGTGAGAGGCTGTCAATCATCGCATTGGTGTGGGACGTGCCATTTGAGAGGATGAACCTGTCGCAGGCAAACAGGCTCAAGATAATCGGGCTGTTGATTCAGAACTCCACCGTTCGCGCCAGGGATTACATGGACATTCTCGTCCACCAAAGGTACGTGGGAAATTCCAACGTCATGGACAGGGAGGCGTTCAAATCCCTTGCTGGTGCATTCATCAATGCCAAGAAAAAGGGCCTTACGGACTGCGCATTTGTGAAAATATACAACAAGGGGCAGACCATAACGGAGCTTGGGGCAGAGGTTGCAAGGTATTTCAGGAGCACGGATTACATTGGGGAGCTGGGGGACGGCAATGTGTACGTCCTGCTTGCCTGCGCCAACCAGACCAGTGTGAAGTATGTTGAAAACAGGCTTTCCGAGGCGGGCTATGAGTATGACGCTATTAAGGAGCTGGGCGTATGAGCATTGCAATGGTTTTGGCGGCAAATGTGGTGGTGTCCCTGATATATGTCCTGGTGGGAATGTGGCTTTGCGGCAGGAAAAAGTCCGAGGCTGATGTGTCGGGTGGCAGAAGGCGGTATCTTTTACTGCTTGTGTTTTTTCTGGTGTGTCCCGTGGTTGGCGTAATAAGCCATGGGCTTGGCAACCTGTTCAGGCTTTTGTTTTTCCGCAAAAAAGCAGACCTGTCGGATGTGGTGTTCAGCAAGGACAGGGCACAGACCTATGAATTTGTTGACATGGAGAGGGAACGCAACATGGCATCGTTCGAGGAGGCGATTGCCGTAAGCGATAACCAGAGCCTGCGCGGGCTCATGTTAAATGTGCTGAAGGGTGATGTGAAGCAGTCACTCAATTCGATTGCACTGGGGCTTAACAGCCAGGATTCCGAAACCTCCCATTATGCTGCGGCTGCGTTGAGGGACGAGCTTGGGGATTTCCGAAATCAGGCACAGTCGCTTTACAGGGAAATCCAGGAGGGCGGCGATGATTGCGCAAGGCTTTGCCGCAAGGAGCTTGAGTACATGGAGACGGTGCTTCGCCAGAGGGTGCTCACGGACATGGAGCAGACAAGCTTTGTTACAATGTTTGCGGATGTGGGGGAGAGGCTGTATGGTCTTGAGCCTGAATCCATGAGGACAGAGTATTACCAGTGGATTATAGAGTGCCTTGTGGACAATGGACAGTATGCATTGGTGAGGAGCTGGTGTGAAAGGGCAATCGCACAGCATCCGGATTATTTGTTTCCGTACAAGAGCCTCATCAAGACTTGTTATGAGGAGAAGGACAGGGACGGATTCTTTGCGCAGCTTGAAAGACTTAAGAATTCATCAGTGGTGCTGGACAATGACACATTGGAAATGATAAGGACATTTGGCATGAACTGAGGGAAGGATGCACATTATGCAGTTATTGACGGCAATGCAGACAATTGAAGCTTTTCTTGTGTACACGCTGCTGATGGTGGTCGTCCCGGCAATATTGTTTCACAGGCGAATGGCAGGAAAGCCCCTTGGCGAGAGGCTGATGGCATACATTACCATCGGCAATTTCTATTGCATGAACCTTGTGTTTATTTTGGAGCTCCTCCACATATCCAATTACTGGACGCTCATGGTATTCACACTGGTTCCAATAGTGGCATTCAGCGCAAGGGAGCACGGTGAGGGCATTGCGGCATGGAGCGTGTCAAGGCTTGAGGTTTTGCAGAAGGCAGTCCTTGGGATGATGGGCTGGAAAACGCTTTTGTCCCACATTGGAAGGTCAGTCGGGGGATGGCTCAAGGCAAAGCTTTGTAAGGCATTGCATGATGCAAGGGCGCATCTTTTTGACTGGATTTTCATTATTCTCCTGACGGCTGCGCTTTTGTGGCTGTATGGAACCAATGTGCTTGTCAATTACAGCTATGCCTTTTCTGATGTTCCTGTACACAATTACTGGATAAATTCACTTGGTGACAATAACATATTTGTCGCTGGTGTATATCCTTTTGGGTTTCATTGTGTAATATATTATATGCATACAATGTTCCGTATGGATACATATGTGCTGTTGAGGGTGTTTGGGGTTACGCAGCTTTTGTACATTCACCTTATGCTGTTCATATTCATGAAGGGGATTTGCAAGTCAAGATATTCCGCCTATATAGGCATAATTGTTTATTCGTTGTTTAATGTGTTTTATGATGACTGCACATCCCGCTTTCTGGGGCCGCTCCCGCAGGAATACGGCATGATTTTCATACTTCCCGGCATTTACTTTGCCTGGAGGTTTTTGAATGTAAGATGCCAGGAGATAAAAAGTGGCATTAAAGGAAGGTGGACTGCGTCAACCTGGTATCTTGCAGGTTTTGCCGCCAATTTTGGAATGACGCTCTCTGTGCATTTTTATGACACCATGATTGCGGGGCTTTTCTGTGTTGCCCTTGCGTTGGCATATATTTACAGGGTGCTTAACCCGAAGTATCTGGGAAGGATTGTGCTGGCGGTGCTGGCGGCGCTTTTTGTGAGCATTTTGCCCATGGGGATTGCGGTTGCCTGTGGAAAGCCACTGGAGGGGTCGCTTCGCTGGGGGCTTAGCATAATCAATGCAAGCAATGTGCAGGAGGGTGACGGCGATGGTGACATGATGCATGCTGATGATGGTGAGCCTGAGACATTGAATGCTTATGCGGAGCCGGAGACGGAAAATGCCACAAGGCTGGCACTTGCAGGGGCGACCGCACAGGCTGCCGCGACATCACAGACGGAAACCACACAGGCTGCCACAACATTACAGGCTGGAACCGCGCAGGCTGCCACAACATTACAGACGGAAACCGCGCAGGCGGCCGCGACATCGCAGGCTGGAACCTCGCAGGCGGCAGAAACACAAGCCGCCGCAGCGCAGGGCAATTCGGATGCAAGGACACAGCCTGCCACAAGGGATGTGGGAAATGACGGCGGCGGCAGCAGTACAGGCGGTATTAAGAGCCTCAATGTAAGCATATTTGGCGGTGCCAACCGTTCTCATTCATATATTTACAGGGCATTTTCCACATCACTGAGGGAAAGCGTGTTCAAGAATGTTCCGGGGGGATATTTTGATTACGTTGTGCTTGGGCTTGCCATCATGGGGGTTGCGGGGCTGGCCATGAGCGTGCTTAAGCAAAGGGAATACGGCGGGATGCTCATTGCCGTGGTAATCTTCAATCTGCTGATGTACGTTGTGCTGGCATCCACCTGGTTTGGGATTCCGGCATTGATGGAGCCTGCGAGGGCGTGCATATATGTTGCATATGGGCTGGCAGTCACGGTGGGCCTGTGTGCGGATGTGCTGTGTGCGGTTGTGAAGATGGCATCAGGCTGGGAGCTGATTCCCAATCTCATGTCACTTGCAATGCTTGTCGGGGTGGTGGCGCTGGGTGCCAAATGCGGACTTTTCAGGACTGAACCGCGAAGCGGCTTCCGCTTTGAAACCAATGGGGCAATCACATGCCTTACCAATATACTGCATGACTACGAGGATGAAACCTGGACGATTGTTTCTGCCAATGATGAGCTGAGGATGATTGACGGCAGGGGCTATCATTATGAGCCGATAACATTTCTTCAGGAAATGCAGTCTGGAAATGAGATAAGAATTGATACCACGGATGTATTCGTGTACATTGAGAAAATTCCGCTGGATTATTCCGTGGGGTACTGGGGCAGCGGGCAGACCGTGTCTGAGGAGGGGGCTTCAAGGGAGCTTCCGGTTGGGACGGGGCTTACCGCATACAAGGGTGAAAACCGCTGGATTGTCATGTCCAAGATGATGAAATGGGCGGAAAGCTTTTCAAGGCTGTACCCGTATGATATGCAGGTGTATTATGAGGATGACGAGTTTATCTGCTACCACATAAAGCAGAACATGTACAGTCTGTACAACCTCAATATCGGGAGCTGAAGATTGATGATTGCCGGGAACAGGAGGAGACATGGTATCCAAGAGAAATTTTGCCGTAATAACAATGATTATGCTCCTGCTGTTCTTCATGTTCATGTTTTCGGGGCTTGTCAATGAAAAATACAATGACTATGACCACAATGTATATGCGGATGACAAGGTGACGCTCACCAGCTCCTCAGTGGCGGAGGTTGTGACCAACCCTGAGCTGGTGGAAAAATCCACAAGGGATTTCGTGGTGCTGATTGGCTCCACGGAGGATGGGGGCATTGGCTCATCGGTGCTACAGTGGTGTACATACAACAAGCGAAACATCATAAGCTATGCAAATGTTGGTGAATATGACATTGAAAGGGTTCCGGAGGCGGTGCTGGTTGACCCGTACTACGTGGATTTTGCAAATGAGCTTGACAGGCTTGTGGCGATAGCAAAAAAGGGCTGCCCGATAATATTCACTGCGCTGCCTGATGTGTCAGTGCTCAATGGCAATGCTGCATTGCGGGAATTCCTTGGGATAAGCGGCATTGCGGGGGAGGCTTGTGACATAACAGGGGTGCGCCTGTATGATGGCTTTTTCATCGGGGGCGAAAAGTGGTACATCGCGGATGATGATGAGGCGCAGAAGTACCAGGATTTGCAGCTTGAAATCCCGTGGTTCAGCCTTTCGGCAGGTTCCAAGACCTATATGGCGGGAGTTTTGGATGGCTCCTACGGGGATGTTGACCCTGAGGATGAGCCGCCCGTTGTGTGGCGTTACCGCACGGATGAAACCTGCGTGTTTGCAATCAATGGGGATTATGGTAATGGAAGCCAGGTGGTTGGCATATACTCCGCCATGATGTATGAGTCCCATGACTACATGCTTTATCCGGTGGTGAATGCCCAAAGTCTGATTGCCATTAATTTTCCTTCATTTGCACAGGAGAATTATGATGAAATGATGGCGAGGTACAGCAGGGATTCATTTGCCACCTTGAGGGACATTGTGTGGCCAAATATATCATACCTTGGGACAAGGTTCGACGCACCGATGACATACATGGTGACACCGCAGAATAATTATGATGACGACAAGCTGCCTGACAAGGATGAAATGATATATTATTTTAAGCTTTTCAGGGAAAATGGCGACGAGGCGGGCTGGGCTGCGTACAACCTGCAGGATGTGACCCTGCGC
>CAYZYS010000081.1:5709-9548 GCA_964482605.1 uncultured Bacteroides sp. | reverse complement strand
AATCTCACAAACTATATAATATAATTAAATAAGTAAAATTGCAATCGGAAAATTCAAATATTTATTACATTTATTACATTTTTCCCATTATTCCTGGCGTTTGAATATCACCGACCTGGAATCCCCGTTATAATCCTCCATGTGAAGCGTCCCCTTTCTTCCCTCAAGCTGCGGAAGCATCTGCTTAAGCTCATAGAGCTTGTCCGAAAGGTTGTCGCAGTCACCGAGCATGACTTTCACCTCCCCCATTGTAATTGTCACGCTCCCATCCGTGTCAAAATTAATTTTATCTGCTGTAATCTGGTATTTGTCAAAGCTCTGGGTAAGGTCCAGCACGCTTGCAAATATCTCCTGGTTGCCCACGTCAAGCTTTGAATTAAGAATTATCTCACTGAATTTCAGCCCGTCTATCCTTGGTACGCCCGACAGCACCCTTGTGGAGCTCTCCACCACCATGCCGTCCTTGTCAAAATACATGTTGCTGCCCATGTAATTGACATAGCCAATCACGGGCTTTTCATACACCGTCACAACCATCTTTGACGGCCAGCGTATCTCCACCTCATACTTCTGTATGAAGGGAATCTCCCGGTGGTTCGCCTGGTTAAAGAGAAAATACACAAGCGCATTGGGCTGCCTGCTGTCAAAAAGCTTTTCATACAGCTCCTCGTTGCTGTAATGGTCATCCCCTATGTATTCAATTTCCGTCACGCGGAACACAAGGAACGCAGCCGCGGCAAGCCCGCCGAGCAGCACAACCGCACAGAGCAGCACAATCCTCCATCTTTTCACGCCAATACCCATTTCATCACATCTCCATTCCGCGGGCGTGCCTTCACACCATTTCCATCTTGATTTTGGAGGAAACATTGAGCACAATGCCCATCTCCACCATGAGGAAAACCACCGACGTTCCGCCATAGCTTATGAACGGCAGTGAAATGCCCGTGTTTGGAATAAGGTTGGTAACAACCGCAACATTGAGCACGACCTGAATTGCAATGTGCGCAAATGTGCCCACGACCAGGAGTGTGCCCTGCAAATCAGGGGCATTGGTTGCTATGAACACAAACCTCCACAGCATGAGCGCAAACACAACCAGCACGCAAAATGCGCCAAAAAGCCCAAGCTCCTCACATATGACGGAAAAAATCATGTCGTTCTGCGCCTCCGGTATGAAGCCAAGCTTCTGAAGGCTCTTGCCAAGTCCCTTGCCAAAAAGCCCGCCCGATCCTATCGCATACAACGCCTGTACTGTCTGAAAGCCAATGCTGTCAGCATATTGTTCAGGGTTGACCCAGGCAAGCAGGCGCTTGAACCTGTAATGCGTACCCTCATCGAGCTGTGCCCTCGAAGCCCATGTCCTTGCACCAACGGCGGCTGCACCCACAAACGCCGCACATGCCACATATACATTATACTTTGGATATACAACAAAGCTTACAACAACGGCTATGCCCATGATTATCAGGGCACTGCTTAAGTTGCTCGTAATCACAAGTATGAGCCCCGCAAACACGCCCCCAAGGAACATGTGTACCCATATCGCCCTGAATTTGCCCGCAGCCTTCCCCATCTTCTCCACCGCCGCAGTGCATGCGATAATCAGCGCAAGCTTTGCATATTCCGCAGGCTGTATGCTAAAAGGACCTATTGAAATCCAGCGCCTTGCACCATTGGCGGAATACCCAAGCGGCGTTAGGACAAGGAACAGAAGCACAATGCCGAGGATGTATATCGGCACAGCAAGCCTTACCCATATGTGGTAGTCAATCCTGCTTGCGAAATACATTGCCACAAGCCCCATCACACTGGCAGTTATCTGCTTCCTGAAATAATATTCAGCATCATTGAACTTAAGCTGCGCATTGTACGAGCTGGTGCTGTATATCATCACAAGCCCGAAGCCCAGCAGAAAAATGATGATGAACAAAAGACTGTAATCAAAATATTTAATTTTCCTTCTGCGTCTTTTATTCATCAGAGACCCCTATCCAATTACAATTCCACTAATTCTACTATGATTCGCCCGTTTTTTCAATCCCCAGATATGGCAGGATGTTCTCATATAGCTGCCGTATCACGGGTGCGCATATGGTTCCGCCATAATACACCCCCTCAGGCTCATCAATTATGCACATTGCAATAACCTGCGGGTCATCCACCGGGGCAAAGCCTATGAAGGAGGAAATGTATTTACCCGTACCGCGCGGCAACATCTCGGAGGTTGCCGTCTTGCCGCCTATGTCATAGCCTTCTATTGCGGCATACTTCCCACCGCCCTCCGAAACCACAAGCCTCAGGATATTCTTCATGGTATCACTTGTGGATTTTTCAATCACATTTTCAACAACAGGATATTGGAAAATGGTTTCGCCCGTCTCATCATTGCCTGACGCCTTCACAGCAAAATGCGGCGTCACCAGCTTTCCCCCGTTGATTATGGCACTTGCCGCCCTGAGAAGCTGCATTGGCGTAATCTGGAATGACTGTCCGAAGGACATGGTCGCAAGCTCAACATTGCCCACATTTTCCTGCTTATGCATTATTGCCGATGCCTCGCCCGGCAAGTCAATCCCTGTCTTTTCCAGTATCCCCAGCTTTTGCATGTACTGATAGAACGCATCAGTTCCCGTCCTGAGTCCCCATTCGATAAATGCAGGATTACAGGAATTCATCACCGTATGGGTAAAATCCTGCGCCCCGTGCCCGTTGACCTTGGCGCACCTGATTCTCCTGTCATCGACAATCTTGTAGCCGGGGCAATAGTATTCGCTTGAAAGCGATGCCGCACCCGTCTCAAGCGCAGCGGTTGCGGTTACAATCTTAAATGTGGAACCCGGCTCATAGGTATCGTTGATGCAGCGGTTGCGCCACATGCCATTGAGAAGCTCCTGGTACTGCGTCCCCGTTGCATCAGTTTCATAATTTAGCACATATGGCTCATTCAGGTCATACTCCGGCACATTTACCATGGCCATGATTTCGCCATTCTGGGGATTCATGACAATAATGCTGACCTGGCTCGCATTTTTCTCCTCATATGCCTTTTGCGCCAACTGCTGCGCATATGACTGTATGTTGTAATCAATGCTCAGGGTCAGGTCACGTCCCGCAACTGGCTCATCCCTGTTTTCCTGCATCCCATCAAGCTCAATGCCCCTTGCGTCCGTCATGGTCAGTATCCTGCCGTTGGAGCCCGAAAGGTAGGAATCATACTTCACCTCAAGCCCCACTATGCCCTGATTGTCACTTCCCGTGAAGCCAAGCACCTTGGAGGCAAGCTCGCCATAAGGGTAATACCTTTTGTAATCCTCATCAACCTTGACACCCTCAAGGCCAGCGCTGCGGATTCTGTCGCCAATCTCCTTGTCAACATTGGTCTTGATTCGCTCCATGGACGTGACCTTCTCAACCTTTGCAAGGACATCCGAAAAATCGAGCCCCAGCTCACTGCTAAGAAGCCCCGCCACGGCATTCTTGTCCTTAACCTGACTGTGTATCACCGAAACCGTGCACACAGTCTTGTTGGATGCCAGCACCACGCCATTGGCATCAAGTATCCTGCCTCTTGACGCCTTTATTGCCCTCTCCCTTTCATGCAGGTCCTTTGCCTTCTCCTGGTAATACCCTGACTTGAAAATCATTATGCAGCCCAAATCCACGGTCAGCACAACCAGCATCATCGCCACACAGGCGCCAATGAACCATATCTTGCCCCTGTGCCTGGTCTTTAGGGAAAACACATATTCCATATGCAACCACATGCATTTTTTCTTATTCTATTATGGCGCAGGTATGTCCCATGCCATGTCTTTAACGGGTTGCAGCCTTTGTTG
>CAYZYS010000081.1:0-5609 GCA_964482605.1 uncultured Bacteroides sp. | reverse complement strand
GTCGCAGCCTGCGTTGCCGCCTGCGTCGCCAATGTGGTGTTGGTGCTTCCAGCCGCATCAGGATTGCTTGTACCCAGCGTATTGCTCATATTTGACGGTAACGGAGCCTCATCATACTCCTCGGCATCAGAAGTGCTGCTGCCCTGCTCAGCAGCGGCAATCTCCGAATCCAAAAACACATTCATATACGGAAGAAGGTCATTCATTATGCTCTTGGTAAGCCACAAAACAGGCTGCGAGCTGCCTGAATAGCCCTCAACCTCAGGCTCATCCAGTACCACGTATATGACAAACTTCGGGTCTTCAGCCGATGCATATCCCAAAAAGGAGATTACATATTTTTCATCCGTCCTTGGCTGCTTCTGCGCAGTACCGGTCTTTCCTGCCATTGAATACCCAGCAACCTTGGCATTCTTTGCAAGGCCCTCATCCACGGTTGCCTTAAGGTACTCCTTAAGCAGCTCCGAGGTGGAGGAGGTCACCGTCTGCTTCACAAGCGTTGCCTCATATTTTTGCACAACTTCACCCGTTGAGCTCTCAATCCTCTTCACAACGTGCGGCTGATAATAATTGCCCCCGTTAATCAGCGATGAAAATGAGGCAGCCATCTGTATCATGCTCACCGTGAAATTCTGTCCAAATGAGTTGGTGGCAAGGTCTGAGGACGATAAATCACCATTTATCAATATTCCGGTTTCCTCACCAGGGACATCAATCCCCGTCTTGCTGCCCATGCCAAAGCGCCTCTGGTAATCGCTGAACTTCACATTGCCCATCTTTGCCGCAATCTGCATCATGGCAGGATTGCAGGAATACATTACCGCCTGCTTGAGCGTAAGCGTCCCATGGCCTGCCTTTTCATGGCATTTTATCGTCCAGCCGCCAACCTCCTCATAGCCCTTGCACACAAAGGTGTCACCGTCACTGGCAATTCCCTCCTCAAGTGCAGCGGCAACCGTAAAAGGCTTGTAGGTTGAACCCGGCTCATAGGTTGTCGAAACACAGAAATTACTCCACAGCTCGTACATTGCATTGACCTTGTCCTCATCGGACATATTTGCAAGGGTCTCCTCGTCATATATCGACGAAAGGTCCCTTGGGCTGTTAAGATCAAATACAGGATAGCTCGCCATTCCCAGTATCTCGCCATTGTTCGGGTCCATGACAATGACACCTGTATTCTTGGTGGAATACTGCTCGTTAAATTCCTTGATGTTCTTCTCAATTATGCTCTGAACACCATAATCAAGCGTTGTTATAATATTATTGCCATCAACAGGCTGTTTTGTTGTATTTTCTATGTTAAGATTTTCATTAATATAGCCATATGTCACGCCATCAGTGCCCGACAGGACATCATTGTACTGGTTTTCAAGCCCTGTGTTGGCGTCAGAGCTGTTGGCAACGGAAAACCCAATGACGTCACAGGCAAGCGAGCCAAACGGATATTTCCTTATGTAGGAATCCTCAAACCACACGCCCTTGATGTCAGGATTGTTTTCAGTGTCAGCGAGCACCTCATTAAATTCCTTAATCTGGTCAGCCGTCAGGTTGCGGAGCAGCCTTTCATACTGGCTGTTGGGCTTGTCACGCAATATCGTGCGAAGCTCCTGCTCGTCCAACTGAAAATACTTGTTGAGAGCCGATAATGTCGGCTCAACATACTCATCATCAGAAAGAAGCAGCTTTACGTCAAGTATCAGGTTGTAAACCTTCTCACTATATGCAAGCTGCGTCCCATTGCAGTCAAGTATCTGCCCCCTCTTGTACGGAATCACCTTTGAGGTGTACTGCTGCTGTGCCAGCACGGTCTTGGAATACACATCGCCATTCTGGTAATTGATGTAAAAAACCCTTGCCGTAAGCACAAGAAAAATACCGCCGACAACAAGAAAGCTCACTCCAACCTTCTTTCGCATACGGTATTTTCCAAGCATGGGCTTTTTCCTTGCTGATTTCGCAGCCCGCCCACTTTCCTCAACATTTACAGGCCGGGAATCCCCCTGCCTTGCACTCCTGCTCCTGGAAGCCCTTGTCCCTGTGCGCCCCGCGCTATGTCCGTTTCTTCCGGAGCCCCTTCTACGGTCAGCCATTTCCTTGCCCTTCCCTCAATCACTTCTGTGACGGAATGTTCTTATACTGCTTAACATATTCACTTTCACTTGAATCGTACTCAATCACCTGGCTGTAGCTTGGATACTTCATCCCCAGCTCCTCAGTGGCAACCCTGAAAATCTCATCATAATCAATGCTTCCGTCAATCTGCATCTGCGTCTCGTCATTCTGCACGGTAAGCTGTGTGAGCCTTGCCTCAAGCACCGACACCTCATTGACGGCGCTGTTTACAGCCGCCTGTGCCTCCAAATACTGCACACACGCCACAAACATCAGTCCGACAACCGCAAATGAAACCAATGTGTATATCAGGTTAATCCTATGCTGTCTGGCAAATGCCCGTTCCCTTCTCTTCTGCTCACGGATGCGCCTTATGCGTTCCTGCTCCTGCTGCTCACGTCTGCGCCTGAGCCTCTCCTGCTCATACGAATCTGGCAATTCCACAGGTGTAAGCTGCCTTGCGGCACTTCCAAAAAAATACTCTTGTCTCATTATTGCGTCCTCTCAAACACCCTTAGCTTGGAACTCTTGGACCTTGGATTGTCCTCAAGCTCCCTCTCCCCTGGAACTATCGGTTTTCTGGTTACAACAAAGCCCTTGGGCCTGTTACCACACACACACACCGGAAAATCCGGCGGGCATGTACATGGATTTTCATTATGCTTAAATTTATTCTTGACTATTCTGTCCTCAAGCGAATGGAAGGTTATTATGCAAAGCCTCCCGCCCACGTTGAGCCTGTCGGTCATGGAATCTATGGAATCCTCCAGTACCTCCAGCTCATGGTTAAGCTCAATCCTTATGGCCTGAAATGTCTTCTTGGCAGGATGGCCTCCGGTGGCACGCACCTTCATTGGAATTGCACCCTTAACCACATCGCTTAATTCAAATGTGGTCTCAATGGGCTTTTCCTTCCTTGCAGCCACAATATGCTTCGCAATGTTCTTCGCAAACCTGTCCTCGCCATAGTCACGTATTATGCGGAAAAGCTGCTGCTCATCATATTCATTTACTATGTCCCGCGCCGTCACCTGCTGCCGCTTGTCCATCCTCATGTCGAGCGGTGCGTCATACTGGTAGGAAAATCCCCTGTCAGCCTCATCAAGCTGGTATGATGACACCCCTATGTCAAGGAGTATCCCGTCAACCTTTCCAATCCCAAGGTCATCAAGCACCCTGCACATATTGCGGTAATTGTCACGCACAATGGTCACACGGTCAGCATATGCCCCCAGCCTCGCCGTGGCCGCACCAATTGCATCCTCGTCCTGGTCTATGCCAATCAGCCTTCCACCGTCCGAGAGCCTTCCCGCTATCTCAAGGGAATGCCCCGCCCCGCCAAGGGTGCCATCCACGTAAATCCCGTCAGGCCTTATGTTAAGCTGTTCAATTGTCTCATCCAATAACACCGGCCTGTGATTAAATTCCATTGATAATCTCCATTGTCAGACGCCAAACCCAGCACCGGCACAGCTTACAGTGACAGCCCCAGGCTCTCCATGTTGGCAGCAACCTCATCCATGTCGATGGAATCACTGTTCATCGCCTCATCATATGCATCCTTGTCCCATATCTCTATGTGGCTTGCAACACCAACCAAAACCACGTCCTTGTTGAGCTTCGCAAATGTCCTCAGATTGGCAGGCAAAAGAATCCTTCCCTGCTTGTCCACCTCGCAGGATGCAGCCCCAGCAAGGAAAAACCTTGCAAACTGACGGGCACTCTTGTTGGTCAGGGGCAGCCCCTTGATTTTCTCCTCGAATTTGCCCCATTCCTCATTGTCATAGGCAAAAAGACATCCATCAAAGCCCTGTGTGACAACAAACTCATCACCCAGAGCCTCGCGGAACTTCGCAGGGACTATCAGGCGTCCCTTGGCATCAATTGTGTGGTTGTACTCCCCCATGAACATTGACGTTGCCCTTTTGCCCTGGTTGGCACTCCATGGAAAATCATAATGATTCCCACCACTTTCTTCCACATTGTAACCACCAGCCACCACTTTCTACCACTTTATGAACATAATATACGAATTTATATGTAAAATCAAGGTTTATTTCAAAAAAATATTGGGAAAAGCCAGTTTCCATCTAGCTTTTCCCAATATCAACATCATATTGTGCATTATGAAATTCTTGATACTACATCTTGTGAAATCCCATATCAAACATTAAAGCGGAACAAAATCACGTCCCCATCCTGAACCACGTAATCCTTGCCCTCAAGCCTCACAAGGCCCTTCTCCTTCGCCTTTGCATAGGTTGTGCAGTCAAGCAAATCCTGGTAATTCACAACCTCAGCCCTGATAAAGCCCCTCTCGAAATCACTGTGAATCTTGCCCGCGGCACCAGGCGCCTTGGTTCCCTTGACTATCGTCCATGCCCTTGTCTCAGTCTCACCTGCGGTAAGGTAGCTTATGAGCCCCAGCAGCTTGTAGCTTGCGGCAATCAGCTTGTCAAGCCCCGACTGTGAAAGCCCCAAATCCTCAAGGAACATCTTCTTCTCATCATCCTCAAGCTCTGATATTTCCTGCTCAATCTGTGCGCAAATCACAAATACCTCGCAGCCATCCTTGGCTGCATACTCCCTGACGCCCTGCACAAACCTGTTGTCAGCGGCATCATTTGCAAGGTCCTCCTCCTTCACATTTGCCGCAAATATCACGGGCTTGTATGTAAGCAGATTATATGAGGCAAGCCACTCCTTCTCGTCGTCATCATCAGTCTGGAAATTCTTGGCAAGCTGGCCATCCTCAAGAAATGCCTTAACCCTCTTGATAAGGTCAACCTCCTTTGCAATGTCCTTATTGTTGAACGCAGCCTTTGACTGCTTTGACAGTCTTCTCTCAAGCACCTCGATGTCGGCAAATATCAGCTCCAGGTTGATTGTCTCAATGTCCCTCAGCGGGTCGATGGAACCGTCAACATGCACTATGTTGCTGTCCTCAAAGCACCTCACCACATGCACAATGGCATCAACCTCACGGATGTTGGCAAGAAACTGGTTTCCAAGCCCCTCACCCTTTGAAGCCCCCTTCACAAGCCCCGCAATGTCAACAAACTCTATCACTGCAGGTGTAATCTTTGCCGAATTATACAGTGCGGCAAGCTTGTCAAGCCTCTCATCCGGCACAGGCACAACCCCCACATTGGGGTCTATGGTGCAAAATGGGTAATTGGCCGACTCAGCCCCGGCCTTTGTAAGTGAATTAAAAAGGGTACTCTTTCCCACGTTTGGAAGTCCAACTATGCCTAATTTCATTTTTCTCTATATCTCCTTTGAAAATGCTCTATTTTATAGGGTTTGTGCGATTTTGCATTTTATCGAGTGCCACAAGCCATACAATTATATCGACTTTTATCCCACATTCAATGCTCTAGCCACTAAATCAATCTCTCTTTGTTTTACTTCTTTATGTCAATCCAATAATTAAACCACGTCGACTTCTCATCAATGGAGCTTGACAACGCTAACAGAGGTATCGTACTCGACGG
>CAYZYS010000080.1:0-9599 GCA_964482605.1 uncultured Bacteroides sp. | reverse complement strand
TCTTTAAGCGGTCTTCCTTATACCCGTCATAAATAATCCTGTATTCCGATTCATTATCACCGTTATATTCAAGCGGATTCAGCTCCAACATCAGATTGTTCATGGTGTCGGTAATGGTATTATTCGCCTCAAGCGGAAGTCCGTTTTTGTACTTTCCTATGCGGAAAAGCCTTAGAAGCCGATTTATCTCATCCTTTGACAGCTTATGATTCTCATCTGTCAGCGCATGTAAAATGTAAAGTATCTGGAGCACACGCCTGTCCGCAGAATATTTTTTACCTGCTGATACATTGTCAACACAATGCTCGTCCCCGCCTTTTTGCAGCGCTTTTGCAATTTCCAGGCTAAGGGCTGCATCTTCGGTTTCCATCGTTTCTCTTTTTATTTTCTGATTTTCATAATGTGTTAACCCCATTGTATTCAACTGTGCGGACAATTCCTTTGTAATCTCACCGTTTATATAATTTGTCGCATAAGTAATAAACTTGGCTTCGCCCGGATTATAATTTTTTAACGCAGCAACAAACCCCGTCCATCCTGCCTGGGATAAGTCTTCTTCCATCATGGCTTTCCTGGCATTGTCAAAATCGTATTTGTCCAGCTTTTTCCATGCACATTTGTGAACATAGCCCTCAAAATTATCGTAAAGCTTCTGCCACGCAGCATTTTCCCCGTGCCTGGCTTTATCGATTAATTGATTCACATCTTCATTTGCCAAATACTTATCTTCGCCCATAATATGCATCCATTTCTTCATTAAGCATTAGTCATGGCTTTATCTGAGCCTGCACTCTGCAATCCTTTCCACCAGCACCTCAAGTGCCGCCAGAAACGCATCATCCGAGGCAAGCTGGCTGTGTGGCACCTGATACACAAAATGCGGATCGGTGCCCATCTTGAACGACAGGTATGGCTTGTTGGTTTCGACAAGCTCCGGAATACGCCCCACGTCAAGCCCGGCATCAGGGGTAAAGTACATCTCCACACGCCAGTTCGACTTATCAACCAGCCCGCCCTGAAGCCGCCTTATGTCACCCTTATGCGCCACCGCCTTAATGAGCACAATTGTGAGCAGGTTCACGGCAGAAGGCGGAATGTCACCAAACCTGTCCTGAAGCTCGTCCTGCATGTCCATGCGCTCCTCACGCGTCTCGATTGCCGCAATCCTCTTGTATATGTCAAGCTTCTGTGACTCCTGGTGAATGTATGTTGCCGGAATGAATGCATCCACGTTAAGGTCAACCACAGTCTCGAAATCCGCCGCAGTCTCCCCGCCCTTCAGCTTTACAACAGCCTCATTGAGCATTTTGCAGTACAAATCATACCCGACGGCCGCCATGTGCCCGTGCTGCGCCGCGCCAAGCACATTTCCTGCGCCCCTGATTTCAAGGTCCTTCATCGCTATCTTAAAGCCTGAGCCAAGCTCCGTAAACTCCCTGATGGCATAAAGCCTCTTCTCCGCAACCTCCTTGAGAAGCTTTCCCTTCCTGTACAAAAGGAACGCATACGCCGAGCGGTTGGAGCGCCCAACCCTGCCCCTTAGCTGGTAAAGCTGTGCAAGCCCAAAATTCTCCGCATCCTCGACAATTATCGTGTTCACATTCGGAATGTCAAGTCCTGTCTCTATTATGGTGGTTGACACAAGCACATCAATCTCACCATTGATGAAATCGTGCATTATCCCCTCAAGGGTCTTTTCGTCCATCTGTCCGTGTGCAAATGCGATGTTGGCGGAAGGAATGAGGGACTGAAGGTGGCTCGTCACCTCCTCTATGTTGCGAACCTTGTTGTACACATAATACACCTGCCCGTTCCTGGAAAGCTCCCTATTGACCGCCTCACGCACCATCTCATCATTATGCTCCGTGACAAAGGTCTGTATCGGCATTCTGTCCACCGGCGGCTCCTCAAGCACGCTCATGTCCCTGATTCCAACCAGGCTCATGTGCAGCGTCCTCGGAATCGGCGTCGCACTTAAGGTCAGCACGTCAACATTTTCCTTGAGCTTCTTAAGCTTCTCCTTATGGGTCACCCCAAAACGCTGCTCCTCGTCAATTATAAGCAGCCCCAAATCCTTGTAGGAAACATCCGCGGACAACAGCCTATGCGTCCCAATCACAATGTCAACAGTGCCGTTTTTTATGCCCTGCACCGTCTCCTTAATCTCCTTCGCCGTGCGAAACCTTGACAGCATTGCAACATTCACGGGATAATCCTTCATCCTCTGGGCAAATGTCGTGAAATGCTGCTGTGCAAGTATCGTTGTCGGCACAAGGTACGCCACCTGCTTGCCCTCCTGCACCGCCTTGAATGCCGCACGGATTGCAACCTCAGTCTTTCCGTACCCCACATCACCGCATATGAGGCGGTCCATAATCCTGTCACTCTCCATGTCGCGCTTGGTGTCTGCGATTGCGTTAAGCTGGTCATCCGTCTCCTCATATGGAAACATCTCCTCAAATTCCTTCTGCCAGACGGTGTCCTTCCCGTAGGCGTAACCGGTCTGCTGCTGCCTCTTTGCGTACAGCTCCACCAAATCCCTTGCCACCTGGTCAACCGCCTGCCTGACCCTGGATTTTGTCTTGCCCCACTCCTGCCCGCTGAGCTTGTTCAGCTTCGGCTTCTTTGCATCCGCCCCCGCATACTTCTGCAGCATGTCAAGCTGCGTGGCAAGAATATGCAGGGTGTCGCTTCCGCTGTACTCGACCTTGATGTAATCCCTCTCGATTCCATCGACCTCAATCTTCTCAATGCCCTGGTACACCCCAAGCCCGTAATTTTCGTGGACGACATAATCCCCCACGGACAGCTCGTTAAAGTCGGCAATCGCCTTGCCCTCATAGCGCTTCCTGCGTTTCGCCTCCTTCTTCTGCCCAAATATGTCACTCTCCGCAATCACCACAAACTTAAGCAAAGGATACTCAAAACCCTTGTGGATATTGCCGTAGGTCACCATAATCTCCCCGTATTCAAGGGACTTCCCATAATCCTCACTGAAATACGAATCAATCCCGTTGTCCCGCAGGTTGTCAACCATCCTCGCCGCCCTGGTTCTTGAATTGGAAATGATTACGGTTCTGTACCCTGATTTCTTGTATCTCTTCAAATCCTCCACAAGGTACTCAAACCTGTTGTTATATGAATTGACGCTTTTCGTGTCAACCTGATAATGTGCGGCAAACTTCAGGCTCTTCGGGTTGTAATCCAAAGTTGACAGCGCAAGTAATCTACATTTTTCAAGTTTTGCATATATTGTCTTGCAGTCAGTCAGCATGTCAGTCTGGCTCGGAAGAATGTAACCATTTTCCAGACGGTTTTTCACACTGTCATCCTGCTCAAACTCGACCAAATCCATCCTCTCCACAAGGCGGTTCGGCTCATCCAGCACAAAAAGCGTGGTCTTCGGGTCAAAGTAATCAATGAATGAATACGTCTCATCGACAAATGAATGAATGAAGCGGTCAACATCATACAGCTCATTGAAATTGTCGGGAATCTGCCTTACCCTGCGGAGCGCCTCCATGAAGCGCCGCTCGTCCTCAGCGCCCTCCTGTCCCCTGTTCCTGGCATTACGCATTTTCCTTTCAAATACTTCCTGCTGTTTTTCCGTCTCCCTGGCAATTGCCTCCCTGCCTGCCTCAATCTCATCCCTTGTCAGCACATACTCCGTTGCGGGATATATGTCAATGCTCTGCAGCATTTCAATGGAGCGCTGGCTTTCCACGTCAAAAAGCCTGATGGAGTCAATCTCATCATCCCACAGCTCAAGCCTCACCGGAGTGTCATCCGTAAGCGGAAATATGTCAATTATTCCGCCACGCACGCCAAACTCACCCGGTCCCTTCACCTGGCCCATGTTCTCATAGCCAAGCCTGACAAGGTTGCGCTTCAATTCATCAAGGCTTACAATGCCTCCCTCCTGAAAATGCAGAATGCCGCCCGCAAGCCTCTCCCTGCACAGCAGCATGTCGGCGCAGCCGTCAATTGTGGTGACAATGGTTAAATCACCCTTGTTCTCATCCATTGCCTTGAGCACCTTGATTCTCTGTGACACAAGCTCATTGCCATGAATGTCGGCATTGTAAAATATCATGTCCTTTGCAGGATAAGTAAAAACATTTTTATTATAAAAGCGATAATTATCTGTCAACTCCCTCGCCCTTGCCTCATCATGGGTAAGAATGACACGACAAAACGCACTGCCCCCCAGCGACGCTATCAAATGCGCCTTCTGGGAGTCAATGCACCCACTCACGTATACGCCATTTCCACACGCTGCAAGACTTTTCTCAATATCCTTAAAGCCCGCAAGCTCCCTAATGGGTTCATAGAACAATTCCATTGGGCTCATTTCCCTCCATGTCACATCCTGTCTACCTGGCGTTAAACTGGTTCATCCCAGCCTCAATTCCCTCGTCCAGCACAACCCCCACGGCCTTCACCGCCCTGTCAATGCCTTCCCGAATCCTCGGAAATTCATCCCTTGGAAAATGCCCCAGCACCCAGTCAACCAAATCGTATTCCTTTGGCTTGTCCCCGACCCCGAAACGGAGCCTTGAAAATTCCTGCGTGCCAAGGTGTGCGATTATGCTCTTGATTCCATTGTGCCCGCCTGCACTTCCCCTTGGGCGGAGGCGAAGACGCCCCACATCAAGGCAAATGTCATCATACACCACAAGAAGGCTGTCCACATCCTCCTTGTAATAGTCAAGCACTGCCCTCAGACACTCACCGCTATTGTTCATGTAGGTCTGCGGCTTCACAAGCAGCACCTTGTTGCCGTTAATCACGCCACGTCCGGTGAGTCCCTTGCACTCCTTCTTGTCAACATTTATATTATATGCATCCGCAAGCTCATCAATGACAGTAAAGCCAATGTTATGCCTGGTTCCGTCATATTCCTTCCCCGGATTTCCCAATCCCGCAATTATGTACATGTCCGCACAAACCTCTCTCATACATGGCGGGCAATTCCCGCGCCCGCCGCCATTACATTACCTGTGATTTTTTCTGCGCCTGCGCTTCCTTGAGTTAAGCACCCTGTTCCTGATAATTCCCACAACAGCCGCAAGCGCCACCACCGCAAGCACAATTCCAATTATCCTTAAAAGGTTGCCGCCAACCACATGCATGAAATTCTGGAGCTTCTCAGGTGACACGTCATCAGGTGACGCACCGTAAAGCTCCTCATAATCGTGCTTTTCCTTGGCAGTCCTGGACTGCTCCTCAGCCTCCGCCTTTGCCTTTCGTCTCTCCTCAGCCTGCTGCCTTGCCTCCTCAAGCTGCCTTGTCTGTTCTTCATATGAGGTGAGATGCTCCATTATGTCATTACCCGTGTCATCCCCCACGGTGCTCCTGTACAGGCCGTATTCCGACATGCTGTACTCATATGTGTCCGACACATAAAACCAGCACCACTGCTGCGACACATGTTTCTTGTAGGCAGCCGTTGCAACCTCAAGTGCGCTCTGTCCCCCAAATGCCTCCAATGGCTTTCGGCAGTCTATTGATATGGCATTGGTCTTCAGAAGGTGAATGTATGTCTTTGGCACATCCCATGTGCCATATTCCGCTGCTGATTCAGGGTATTTCTCAGCATCCATGCTGACCGTCACGGCCTCCTGCATTGCCTTTGAGGTCAACATGTGCGTCCCATGCCCGTATTCACCGTTGGTATCCTGCGCCACGCATATCTGTGGCTTGAATCTCCTTATCTGCCCCACGACAAACCCAAGCACCGTATCATAATCATACAGCTTCTCGGCAGCCGCAAGGTCATCCGCATATGTATCATCAAAATCCGCATTTACCGGATAATTGCGGACACCACAGGTCCACAGTCCATCCAGCTTTTCATGCTCCCTGATTACCGTCCCGTTAAAATAATTGGAGAAATACACCACCTGGGTCTTTAGCTTCCTCTCCCCCGCATACTCCGGCAGGATGCCGCCAAAAAACAGGATTTCATCATCTGCATGCGAGGAAAGCAGGAGAATGTCAGCCTTGTCGCATGGCGCTTCCCACACCTGCACGTCATCCGGCAGCGTACCCCTGGAATATCCCTGTATATAGCACAGCTTCTCACTTCCTGAAAATGTCATCCTCACCGATGTCACTCCATCCGGCAATGCCACATATTCATGAATAAAGCCATTTTTCCCACATTCAAGAGTGCCACCCTGTATGGATGCACCTCCATATTCGCACTCCCAGGTGCCCGGGACCCTGTCGAACACGACATATATCCCGCCAAGCGCCGAACCGTCCGCCGATGACACCGTCAGGTAATTGTCAGCCGTAAAAACAATCTTGGTCGAATATGAATCATCCTTGAGCTTGGCCGTGGATTCCCCATTCGCTGCCTTGATGTCAACATCAACACGAACTGCGGCATCATCAGCGCCATACACCGTCACGGTTTCAAGCCCCAGTGCCAGCACCGCTGCCAGCGTGCATATCATACCAATCATAAATCGTCGCATTTTCATCCAATCCCCACCCACATTATGTTTTTCCGCATTGCAAAGCGATTTACAGTATAACATGCTTTCAAAAGTAAATCCAGTAAGCACGCCATTTTTTAGCCATATGCCACCATTGTCCACACACAAAGGGACACCCGCACAAAGCCATGCTCAATGCGGGTGTCCCCATAGTTGGTAATCTTCCCATTTATCCTGTGTTAAATGTACCTTAGGCTTCCTGCTCTTCAAGCAGTGCTTTCTCGTAGGCTTCCAGAATCAATCTCTGGAGTTCATCCCTAGTGTGCGTGTTAATTGGATGAGCTATGTCCCTGTACTCTCCGTCTGTGGTCTTGCGACTTGGCATGGCGATAAACAAACCCTTTTCTCCGTCAATAACCTTAATGTCATGTACTACAAACTCGCCATCAACAGTCACTGAAACCACAGCCCTCATGTTGCCCTCTTTGGTAATCCTGCGCACGCGTACATCTGTGATATTCATAATTACCCCCTATATATTAGTCAAAGCGAGTGTGTAATCCGCCTTGCTGATAACTTAATCATGTATACCCCACCCTTATGCCTCACCTTTCTGTCTGCCTATGAAAGAAATGTACCACCATTCTCAATTACTATCTTTGGCTCCTGTACATCACCCTCGTACCTGGTGTTGGATTTAATTGTTCCATTGCTCTCCACAATGCAATTCTCAATGTAAGCATTGTCCCCTATGTAAGCATTGTTGAGTATTATGGAGTTCTTAATTACACTGTTGTTGCCAACATATACCTTCTTGAACAGCACTGAATTCTCCACGGTACCGTTGATTATGCTGCCGCTTGATACCAGGCTGTTGGTGACCTTGGCGCCAAAGTTGTACTTTGCCGGAGGAAGGTCATCCACCTTGGAGTATATGTCAGGATATTCCCTAAAGAAATAATTCCTTACATCCCTGTTAAGGAAATCCATATTGGTGTCATAGTATGACTTTACGGTTGAAATGTTGCTCCAATATGACTCCAGCTTGTAGCCGTATATCCTCTTAAGGTTCTTATACCTTACAAGAATGTCCTTAACAAAATCGTACCTGTCCTCCTCGGCAGCCTTCTCAATAAGCTCAATCAAAAGCCTGCGCCGTATCACATACACGCCTATGTTGGCGGTTGAAAGATTAGTCTGGATTGGCTTCTCCTCAATCTCCGTAATCCTTCCCTCGGAGGTCATGCTCACAAGCCCGAACCTGTTCACATCCTCATTGCTGTCAAGCTTCTTCACAACCATGGTGATGTCAGCCTTCTTCTCGATGTGGTATTCAAGCACCTTGTTGTAATCCAGCTTATACACCCCGTCTCCGGATGCTATGACAACATATGGCTCATGGCTCGTCTTCAAAAAATGCAGATTCTGGTAAAGCGAATCCGCCGTGCCCCTGTACCAATAGCTGCTGTCTGCGGTAATGGTAGGTGTGAAAACCAAAAGACCGCCCTGCTTACGTCCAAAATCCCACCACTTTGATGAACTCAGGTGCTCATTCAGTGAACGTGAATTGTACTGGGTTATTACCCCCACCTTGCTGATATGTGAATTGGACATATTGCTCAATGCAAAATCAATGCTCCTGTAGCTTCCCGCTATGGGCATCGCCGCTATCGCCCTCTTGTTGGACAACTCCTTCATCATCTTGTTGTTGCCACCAGCCAAGATAATACCTATCGCTCTCATACTTCATCACCTGCCTTCATGATAACTCCTCCGCCTGCCAGCTCCCCATCCTTGTAATCCTCAGCCGTTGTGACGCCTGATATGGCCGTGTTCTTGCCTATCCTTACGCCATCCGGTATGACTGAGTTTTCGCCGATTGTAACCAGCCCGGAATTATATATCTTTGGCAGCTTGACGTTAGGTACTTCCTCACCGATACCAAGCTGTGCGTTAGCTCCAATTGTCACGTTCTCTGCGATTATGGCCTTGTTGATGACCGCACCGCCCTTTATTACCGAACCAGACATGATAATTGAATCCCGGACAACAGCGCCCTCTTCTATGACAACTGACGTTCCGATGACACAATTATATACCTGGCCGTAAACCTCCGTCCCCTCACCAATGATGCTCTTTTCGATGTAGGCATCCGCTGCAACGTACTGCGGCGGCAAGGCATCCGTCTTAGTGTATATCTTCCAAAATTCCTCATACAGGTTAAACACGGGGATTATGTCTATAAGCTCCATGTTGGCTTCCCAGTACGAGCTTAAGGTTCCAACATCCTTCCAATACCCGTTGTGCTCAAATGCGAATATCCTCTTGTTATTCTCAAAGCAGTACGGGATGATGTGCTTACCGAAGTCACATTCCTGCTGGTCCTTCAGCTTAATCAGCGCATCCTTCAGAACCTTCCAGTTGAATATGTATATACCCATGGAAGCAAGATTGCTCTTCGGGTGCTCCGGCTTCTCCTCAAACTCGCGGATTCTGTTGTCACCATCCGTCACAACCACGCCAAACCTGCTTGCTTCCTCAATCGGAACAGGCATTGCGGCTATGGTGATGTCTGAATTGTTCGCCTTGTGGAAATCCAGCATAATCTTGTAATCCATCTTATATATGTGGTCCCCTGAAAGAATCAATACATAATCAGGATTAAATGTCTCCATATACTCCAGGTTCTGGTAAATGGCATTGGCAGTTCCGGTATACCACTCAGAATTATTGGACTTCTCATATGGAGGAAGAACCGACACACCGCCCACGTTGCGGTCCAAATCCCAAGGGATTCCGATTCCTATGTGGGTATTCAGGCGAAGCGGCTGATACTGTGTAAGAACACCAACGGTGTCTATCCCTGAGTTAATGCAATTGCTCAACGGGAAATCAATGATTCTGTACTTCCCACCGAAAGCAACCGCCGGCTTTGCAACCTTGGCCGTCAGGGCGCCAAGTCTGCTGCCTTGTCCACCTGCCAAAAGCATGGCAATCATTTCTTTCTTGATCATCCGTTAAACCTCCGAACTTTAGTCTGCAATGATTATAGCACAAAAAAAATATTTATGGAAGAAAATTTGCAATTATTTTAGATAATTGGTGAGTTTTTTGTCAACAATTACCTACATTTCTCATCTTATAAAATACAATTTC
>CAYZYS010000079.1:0-9599 GCA_964482605.1 uncultured Bacteroides sp. | reverse complement strand
GTGACGTTGATATGGCATCTGAGATGGTTGAGTACAGCAAGAACAACATCCTTGCACAGGCAGGACAGTCAATGCTTTCTCAGGCTAACCAGTCAACACAGGGTGTACTCTCACTGTTGCAGTAATAGAATAGCGAACTTGATTATTGGAGGGCTGGCATTACTAATGCCAGTCCTCTTTGTGGTATCGTCCAAAAGCATCGGATGGACGCAAAGCAGACGTGGAAATCAGGGGGATTTTCTGGTATGATTAATGTTGATATTTTGTCTCCCGTGGGGGGACGCCATGGGGGCATTGAAAATGTAATCAGGTCGTGGCTTGAAAGGCTTTCGCAGGATAAATTCCACATAAGGGTCATTCACATGACGCCGGGTGCGGAGTATCTTAAGGGCTTCCATGAGATATATAATTTCGAGGGGCCGGAATCGCTGGTTGACCTTGACTATTATGTTGACAAATATGGTCAATTTGTGGGGGCATACGGTTCACCTGACATATGTGTTGCAACGAACTGGCCCTTGATGTCGCTGGCGGCGGACCTTGTGAAGAAGATGACAGGGGCGCATTACCGCAATGTGTCCTGGGTTCACAACAACGTGGCTGCTTATGAAAATGCGGGCTATGGCGGCTTTGGTGAAATGGCCTGCGCTGATGCCCACATTTGCATCAATAACCAGATAAGGGATGGGATATTGAGGCAGCAGCCTGACGCAAAGGTGTATTCCGTCGGCAACCCCGTGAATATGCAGGAGCAGTCAGGGGCGGTGAAAATCCCGAACCTCATGGCGTATGTCGGGCGGCTGGAGGAGGTCAAGAGGGTTGACATAATCCTTGAGGCGATGTACAGGGCAAAGAGCCATTGGCGGCTTAAGATTGTTGGAACGGGCTCCCTTGAGGAGGAGCTGAAGGAATGCGTCAGATACCTTAAGCTTGAGGATGACGTTGAGTTTTACGGCTGGCAGGAGAGGCCGTGGGAATGCTGCCAGGATGCAGTGGTGAGTGTGTATGCCTCGGAGTATGAGGGCTACATGCTCTCTGCCGCAGAGGCAATGTCCTGCGGAATGACGGTTGTGTCAACCCCTGTGGATGGGCTGGTTGATTACCTTGTGCCGGGGGTAAATGGTTATCTGTATGACCATGAGGATGCGGTGCGGCTTGCCGCCATACTTGACATGCTTTGGGAGGGCAGCCTTCCGCTGTGTGACAGGCAGGCTTGCCGTCAATCGGTGGAATGGTATTCCATGGATAAATACATCAAACGTGTGGAGGAAGCACTTGAAAATCAGTATAATTGTTGCGTTGTGCGGTGATGAGGACATTAATGGGGTGGCTGCGACCATTGGCAGCATAGATGCGGCTGCAAGACCCATGGGCAAGCCATTTGAGATTATTGTGGCGTGTGCGGAGAACTGTCGTGAGCTTGAGGGGAAATGGGGCAGTGCGGATGAGGGGCTGCTGGCAAATGTGCGCTTCTGCGACCTTGGCTTTCGCGATTATTACAGCGTTGCCCAGTTGAAAAATGCTGCACTTTCCCATGCTGACGGGGATTATGTCACATATGTTGACGCTGGTACGGTGCTGCCTGTTGATTATTTTGACAGGCTTTGGGACAGCGGGCTTGGCAGCCGTGAGGCATTGGACATCATCAGCGGGGGAATGGGCTGCATTGAGGGATTTATGCTGCCAAGGAGCGTGCTTGACGAATTTGGGGGCTTTAACGGGCTGCTTGATGACAACGGAATGGAGCTTTTGCTAAGGGTGGTAACCAACGGGGGAGCCGCATATGCGATATTAAAGCCATATGGGGCACCGCTTGTATGGAATGACACCGACCTTTACCCGTATGTGCTTGGGAAATACGCAGGCTTCATGAGGGACAATGATGCATTTGACAGGATTGTCGGCGGTTATCTTTTGCAGGCGGGAAGGCTTGGCGTGCAGGAGCATTTTGTGGAGAGGCTTTCCCACATGATGGCGCAGGATGGGGAATTTTTGAAGCTTGACAGGGCAACGCTTCCCGTTGTTGTGTACATGGGGGACCCGATATGCTTTGACGTGCTTACCTGCTTTGCACGTGAGTTTTCAAGGGCGCTTAAGAGTAATGGGGTTCCGGTAATCATGTATGACATGTCCAAGGAGGGCACAGGCGGGCTTTCCAGGTTCGTTGACAGGCAATACAGGTGCGTGGTTGGGTTTCAGACTGCACTCATGTCCGTGACCTATAACAATTCAGAGAAGCTGGTGAACAACCGCATAGGCGGTCCAAAGGTTAATTTTCTGTATGACCATCCGCTGTATCTTTATTACCATTTTACGCTTGACCTTGAAAACCAGTGGGTGCTTACACAGGATGAGAGATATGCGGAGTATATTAATAAATATTATCTGAGAATAAAAAAAGCGTATCATTTGCCGCCTGCCGGTATTGAGCTTGAGGGAGGGCGGAAGGAAAAAACTTATGACGTGAGCTTTGTGGGCTCCTACCATGACTATCGTGAACGGATGCTGGCAGTGGAGCGGCTTGAGGAGCCATATAGGTCGATTGCGCTGGAATGTGTGAGGATTAACATGGACAATCCAAGCCTTTCCGCGGAGGAGGCAATGGAGCGTACCATGAGAAGCCGCGGAGAGTCCTGGGACGCTGATGAATTTGCACTTAACATGCACAGGTGTATGGATGCCAACAGGGTTGTGATGTTCCATTACCGTGAGAAGGTTGTGGAAACATTGCTCAATGCGGGTATACGAGTGGATGTGTTCGGAGAAACGTGGAACAACTGCCCGCTGCGGGATAACCCGTTGCTTGTGATTCACGGTGACGTGGGTTACATGGAGGGCATTGGCATACTGGCGGCTTCAAGGATTTCGCTGAATGTGATGTCCTGGCACAAGGCGGGAATGACGGAGAGAATTGCCAATTCCATGTTAAATCATGCGCTGTGCCTTACGGATACCACGGATTACCTTGAGAAGCATTTCACGGACGGCGAGGACATTGTGCTGTTCAGGCTGGACAGGCTTGGGGAGCTTCCGGACAAGGTCAGGGGGCTTCTTGGGGATGCTGCCCTGGTTGACAGGATAACGGAGAATGCCTACGCCAATGCATCAGCCAACCATAGGTGGTGCAACAGGGCGAGGGATTTTGTGGCAATGCTTGAGATGGGTGCATTTGAGGAGTGACGGGCGTGTGCGTGTGTCACGGTTTTAAGGGGATGCGTGTATGAGGAAGATACTTTTTTTCCAGTGGGATGCATTCATGCAGAAGGGCATGGAGGCAGCGCTGAAAAGGCTTGAGCCAAGGCTTGGCATGACGGTGGATACATTTTTTTACAGGATGGGAAACTGGGACGAGGATTCTGTGCTGTATGAGAAGCTGAAAAATGCGATAACTTCGTCGAAGGGCGTTGATACTTTGCTGATGGTGAATTTCTGCCCCGTGGTGTCGGACGTGTGCCAGGAGCTTGGGGTTGAGTATGTGTCATGGATATATGACTGTCCGCTTCACATCAGGAGGACAGGGGCTTTGGCAAATGACTGCAACAGGCTGTATTTTTTTGACAGGGTGCAGGCGGAGGAGTACCAGAGCCAAGGCATTGCCAATGCATACCACGCACTGCTTGCGGTTGACACGGACATTTATGACAAAATCCTGCTAAGCGCCGCTGACAGGAAGCGCTACGGCTGTGACGCCTCACTGGTGGGCAAGCTGTACAAGACGGAGTATGAGTCCCTGCTCCGCCCGCTGAACCAGTACATGAGGGGATATCTTGAGGGAATCCTTAACGCCCAGTCGGGGGTGTATGGCGGATATTTTCTTGGGGAGCTGATTGATGCGGAGCTCATGGAAAAGCTCAATGGTGCGTATGCCTCAAGAAATGACGGCTCAGGGAAGGTGCTTGCGACGGAGCTTGAATTTACCATGAACTGCGAGATAACCGGCAGGGAGCGCTATATGGCACTGGCGCTGCTGTCCAATTACATGAGTGTGAATGTGTATTCGGGGGATGCGGATGAACGCCTTGGAAAATGCAGGTTTGGCGGCTATCTTGACTACTATTCGCAGATGCCGAGGGCGTTCAAGGCATCCAAGGTGAACCTTAACATTTCCCTCAAGGCAATACAGTCCGGGATTCCGCTCAGGGTGTATGACGTGCTTGGCTGCCACGGGTTTCTCCTGACCAATTACCAGACGGAGCTTGGCGAGCATTTTGAGGATGGCAGGGAGCTTGTGGTTTACAAGGACATGGGCGACCTGGTTGAGAAGGCAAGGTGGTATGCGGCGCATGAGGCTGAGAGGCAGAGGATTGCCGACAGGGGCTATGAAAAGGTCAGGACGGAGTTTACATTTGACAGGGCGCTGGAGGGAATGCTGGCATGAGCGCCCGCAAAATTGGAGGGTGTATGAGGAAATGCTGGCATGAGTGCCCGCAAAATTGGAGGAAGTATGAATGCGTTATACATAGAGAAGGATAATTTTGGCTCGGAGGATTTGCTGGAGGCGCTCGGCAACATGGGGGTGTATGCGAAAAGGCAGGCGCTTCCTGAAATGCATGACAGGGTCAATGAACGTGCGCAGGCAGTGGTTGAGGGGTGGCTTGGGGAGAAGTGCCCTGACGGGGGCGGCTTTGACTGCTGCATCACATTTAACTACAGCCCGCTTGTTTCAAATTGCTGTCAGAAGGCGGGGGTCAAGTATGTGTCGTGGGTGTATGACAGCCCGCTTGTTTCCCTGTTTTCCTATACGATAATCAATTCCTGCAACTATTGCTTTGTGTTTGACAGCGCCCTCTGCCAGAGGTTCTGGAATGAGGGAATCAACACAATCCATTACATGCCCCTTGCTGCAAATGTGAAAAGGCTTGATGCAATGCATGTGGATGAGGGCATCCATAAGGCGTATGACGGCGACATAGCATTTGTGGGGTCAATGTATAACGAGAAGCACAATCTGTATGACAGGCTTTCGGGCATGCCGGATTTTGCAAGGGGCTATCTTGATGGCGCGATTGCCGCACAGATGAAGGTGCAGGGGTACTTTTTCCTTGAGGAAATGCTTAAGGGGCCTGTGCTTGAGGAGATGAAGAAGGCGCTTGACTACAAGCCTAACCGTGACGGCGTGGAGACGGCGGAATATGTGTATGCCAATTATTTTCTGGCAAGGAAGCTTGCCCAGAGGGAACGTGAGCATTTGCTGGGGCTTTTGTCCAGGGACATGCGCGTGAGCCTGTATACACACAACCCAACGCCGGAGCTTCCAAGGGTGCAGAACAAGGGCGCTGTTGATTATTATGACACCATGCCATATGTTTTCAAATGCAGCAAAATCAACCTGAACATATCCATAAGGAGCATTCAGTCAGGGATTCCGCTGCGCTGTATGGACATACTTGGGGCAGGAGGTTTTTTGATGAGCAATTACCAGGCTGACCTTTTCACGCATTTCGTGCCGGATGAGGATTTTGTGTACTATGAGGGGGATGCCGACCTTGTGGACAAATGCCGCTACTACCTTGAACATGACGATGAAAGGCAGCGGATAGCCCGCAATGGACATGCCAAGGTGGCAGCAGAATTTACCTATGAAAAGCTGTTGGGGCAGATGTTTCGGGTGGCGGGGCTGGAGTGAATGGTATAACCGACATTGTCATTCCATGTGCAGCGCAAGCCTGAATATCTGCAGTAGGCGTGTGTCGTAGTCGTGGAGCCGCGCCACCTTGTCTGCCCCGTGTGCCGCAATTGCCCTGCGTTCATCTTCATGTGACAGGTAGTAGGCACATTTGTCCCTTAATTCGTCCATTGAGGAGTACGTTTCAAGGTCAACCCCCGGCTCGAACAGGTCAGGTAGCTCCGCCTGATAGTTGGTGAGCAGGAACCCGCCGCAGCCCATTATGTCGAAAATGCGCAGGGAAAGGCCTGAGCGTATGGACTTGGCGGTGATGTTAAGGTTGATTTTGCTGTTGTTGAAGATTAGCGGCATTTCCGTGAGGGATTTGGCAAAGCCGCGGTTGTGGATTAGCGGCATCATTGAGGTGTCGCTTCCCGTGTATATGTCCACATTGAATTGGCTGGACAGCATGGTGAGTGCCTGAAGGCGTTCCATGCTTGCGGTTTTCACGCTTAAATGCCCCTGCGCAACCAAAGCCTTGTATGCATGGCGGCTGTCCTCCGGAAATTCATAGTGTGAATCCAGGGAGGACAGGTATGCATCCACAAACTCATCCGTCAGGCATTCCTCGATGAAATTGTAGCCATATACCTTAAGCTGTGCGTCCATGAGCCCGCGGGCAAGTCCCTTGTGGTATTCGGACAGGCGGCTGTCATCATAGTCGCATTTTTCCGTGTATAGCGAGCCGATGAAGGATATGTCCGAGGAGAAATGGCTTCGCCTTGCGGCGCTGGCTTCACTGATTACCTTATTGTTCCTCACCATGTTGGTGGCAAGGGGAATGTGGAATATGTTGCCCTTGTTTTCCCCGGCAAATTCATCATAAAGGCATTGGTCAAACAGGAACACCCTATTATATGGAAGCCTTATTGAATTGGAGTAAAGCTCCATGACGGGGCTGTCCACAATGAGGGAAATGTAGATGACGTGGTAAATGCTGCACACATTGGCGAGCCACGGAAAAAAGTTGATGGTAAACACAAATGCGTATGGGCCGCTGCGGTCTAGCTGTGCAGTTGTTATTTTGATGCTTTGCGCAGGCGTAAGCTGCTTGTTGGTCATTTCCTCGGTAATCTGGTCATATTCAATGCCAAGCCGTGTAAGGGAATCACATATGTCCGGTTCACAAATGCTTCCATATCTATATAAAAGAGCCTTCATCCTCATAATCTCCATTCCGCAGGCGGTTTTTGCCGCCATCATGCTATGATTATATCACATATTGCAAAAACAAAAAATCGGTGAAGGCTTTTTGCGGTTGAGGTTAATTTTCTGCGTCCATCGTCCGATATAAGCTTTGAATGCCATATTAGGGCAGGCGAATGGATTGAATGGAGGAGCATAAAGACATGGGAAATGTTGTGAATGGCAATAGAGAACAGGAAAACGAGGCAATCAGGGTGGCTGCTGAGTATTGCGTGAAGCTTGAGAATGCAATCAACAATGCGGTTCACGAACTGACGGAAAATCGCCAGCCGGATACTGACGAATACGTTAAGGACATACTCAACGGACTTAACTGGACAATACAGGTGTACAACGGAACCAGGGAATATCTTGCCGAGCTTGGGGCAGGGATTGACGAGGCGGCTGTCAATGCGGCGGTTGCAGACGTGGCTGAAAGCTTCAAGGCCAATGATGATGCCGCAAAGGCACGGGCGCTTGGCGGAGGGATGCTTGATTTCGTAAGGAAGATGAAGGATGCTGAGAAGCTGATTTAGGATTGGCAATTGAAGACGTTGTCCCGGCAGGGTGGTTAATTGGCTACGCTCTGTCGGGACCTTTTTTGTGTCGTGCAACTTTTTCATGTCGGCGGTTAATGCTTGACAATGCAGGGGATATATGGCAATAATGGATATGGTTGCCTTTTTCGGGCTTGCCCCGGAAGCTGTGTGACTATGGCGGTATTTTTGGAAAAATGTATGCGGAACGAGGATTGTATGAAGAATTTCTTGATAAATGCAGTAAAAAAATCTTACAGGGATGTTGTCACCATTGTGCTCATGCTGGTGGTGATGTGCGGATTTACATATGTGTTCATGGACATGGACAATTTTGACCTGCATTACCCGATGTCCTATGATGGCGGTGATGGCATGTCATACCTTGTGAATGCCGTGATGCTCCTTGAGGGGGATTCAACCCTTGAGACAGACAGGCTTGGGGCGCCGTACGGCTACCAGGGCTATGATTTCTACGCCAGCAACCTGCATGAGGTAGACAACTGGATACTCAAGGCGGTTGTAAGGATTACGCAGGAGCCCGTTGTGGCCGTGAATGTCACATTTCTTTTGCTGTTCCCGATGATAACGCTGTTTTCATATTTTGCGCTTAGGCAGATGAGGATAAGGCCGTGGATTAGTGCGGCAGGGGCGCTGACCTATGCCTTCATGCCGTACCTTTTCATGAGGGGGATGAACCATTTTGTCCTGGCGTGCTATTATTTTGTTCCGATATCCATATTGTACTGCGTGTGGATATATGAGGATGAAAGATTTTTTTTCATAAAGAAGGGATTTTTCAAGTACTGGAAAAATTATTTTGCAATCATAATGTCGTTTCTTATTGCCAACAACGGCATATCCTATTATCCGTTTTTTACCTGCTTTTTCCTTGTGATAGCTGGCGTGGTCAAGGCGATAAGGGAGAAGAAACCGCGGTTCCTCGTGAAGGCGGGGACGTTAATCGTCCTTGTTGCCGGCTTTTTGGTGGTGGGGCTCATTCCGTGCATCAGGTACGTGCGTGCCAACGGTGCCAATGAGGACGCATTTATCAGGACGATAGACGGTGTGGAGACATATTCCCTTAAGATTGCCCAGCTTCTGCTGCCGATTGATTCCCACGGAAGCTATTCGCTGGAGCAAATCCTGAGAAAATATGATGAGAACATGCCGCTTGTGAACGAAAATTCCATGGCGTATCTCGGTGTCATGGGTAGCGTTGGCTTCATCATGCTGCTGGTGGTGCTGTTCATGCGGCACATGAAGGATAAGAGGGGCTACAGGGACCAGCTTGAGATACTGGCACTCCTCAACATAGCGGGTGTGCTCCTTGGCACCATAGGCGGCTTTAGCAGCCTGTTTGGGCTTCTTGTGACAGACATGATACGCTGCTACAACAGGATTTCCATATTCCTTGCCTTCATATGCATAGCTGGCGCGTGCGTTGCGCTCAATGCGCTTGCCGACTGGATTCTTGCAAGGGGCTATAAGCGCACCTGGGTAAAATGGCTTGTGTATTGTGGTTATGGTGCGGTTGCCCTGGGCGTTTCCGCATTTGGGATATGGTTCCAGTATCCGGGGCTTAGGTTTGATTATGTGAATTTTGCGGCATATTATGAGAATGACCATGAATTTGTCGCAAGGATTGAGGAAATGATGCCGGAGGGCGCAATGATATACCAGCTCCCGTATCATGAATACCCGGAGGGCGGCTATGTCAATGACATGAATGACTATGAGCTCTGGGAGGGCTTCATCCATTCCAAGACGCTCAAGTGGAGCTATGGTGGCGTGGTTGGGCGCGAAAGCGACAACTGGCTCAACACAGTGAACAATGATGATGTCGGGGAAATGCTCCAGGCAATCCTTGAGAAGGGCTTTTCGGGAGTGTACATTGACAGGCGCGCCTACGAGGATGAGGACATCGTGCAGCTTGAAAATGAGCTTGTCAAGCTCACGGGCAATGAATTCATCGTAAGCGGGAACGGGGCGCAGAGCTTCATAGCCATACGTTGATTCCATTTAAAGTAAAAACCATGCGTGCCAAGGGGGATTGTATTGAAAAAAATACAATCCCCCTGAAATATTTTGTTGCATTTACGTAAATCTGCGTGTATACTAGACCTTGCTGTGACATTGATAGCTGTGAAGCGAGAAGTTGCTGCGAAAGCAGGTATATTCCGTGGAGCGAATGTCAAAAAGCCGATACAACC
>CAYZYS010000078.1:0-9713 GCA_964482605.1 uncultured Bacteroides sp. | reverse complement strand
CGGGATTACATGTCCAAGCCCATCAAGGAAGCCGAGCTTGATGACATGCTGCTCAAGTACCTGCCAAATGAATACATAATGCATGTTGAGAAGAGCAATAATGCTGCTGACGGGGACAAGAACGAGACGCCGCTTCTTGAAAGGCTCACATTTCTTGACACTGCAACAGGCATGCAGTATTCGGGCGACAGCGAGGAGCTTTACAGGGAGATTCTTGAGGCATACCTTGTGAATGACAAGCTGGCAGTGCTTCAGGAGACGTATGTAAGCGAGGATTGGAAGAATTATGAGATTATTGTGCATGCGATGAAGAGCACGTCCCTGACAATCGGCGCCGTGAAGCTGTCGGAGCTTTGCAGGGAGCTTGAGATGGCGGCAAAGCGCAATGATTCGGGCTACATAAGGGAGCACCACGCACAGATGCAGCACCAGTATGAGGAGCTTGTGCTTAATCTGAAGAACGTGCTCGAGTAGGATACAGAGGATTTATCCTCAGGGAAGTGAGGGGAACATGGGGAGAAAAATACTGGTTGTGGATGATGATTCCATGAACCGAATGATGGCGGAAATGATGCTTGGCAAGGGCGGTTATGAGGTTACTTCCGTGGAGGGCGGGCAGCAGTGCCTTGACATCCTTGGAAGGGAAGGCTTTGACTTGGTTCTTCTTGACATCGAGATGCCGGTCATGAGCGGTGTTGACACGTTGAGGGCAATCCGCGGTGATGAAAGGCTAAAGGACAACAAGGTCATGCTTTTGACGGGAACAATCGACACACCGGAGGTTTCGGAGGCAATGTCACTTGGCGCGGTTGGCTGCCAAAGCAAGCCGTTCATCCCGAAGGAGCTTTTGGAGCATGTGGCGCAGGCGGTGGGGGAATGAAGACCGCGGATTTCGGCGCCATTGCGTAATTAAAGTGTGGGTAAAATATATAATTATATATAAGCTGTGCCCAAGCGGCATATGCGGAATGGAGGGTTAATATGTACAAGGAAGAGTATGAACGCTGGCTGGCGGCAGATTTGGAGGATGCGGACCTTAAGCCTGAGCTTGCGAGAATCCAGGGGAATGACGAGGAGATTAAGGAGCGCTTTGCCGTTGCGCTTAAGTTTGGTACGGCGGGGCTGCGCGGCGTGCTTGGTGCGGGAACCAACAGGATGAACATTTATGTTGTGCGCCAGGCGACACAGGGGCTTGCCAACTGGGTTAAGACGCAGGGTGGCAGCCAGACCGTGGCAATCAGCTATGACAGCCGCCTCAAGAGTGATGTGTTTGCCAAGGCGGCGGCAGGTGTGCTTGCTGCCAATGGAATCAAGGTGAGGATATATGACGCACTCATGCCTGTTCCGGCACTTTCATTTGCCACAAGGTATTATAAATGCAATGCGGGTGTAATGGTGACGGCATCCCACAATCCTGCAAAGTACAACGGTTACAAGGCTTATGGCCCTGACGGCTGCCAGATGACGGATGATGCGGCAGCCATTGTGTATGATGAGATTCAAAAGACGGATGTCCTCAATGGGGCGAAGTACATATCCTTTGCCGAGGGTGTTGAGAATGGACTTATCCGCTTTGTCGGTGATGACTGTAAGAATGCATTTTACAAGGCGATTGAGGACCGCCAGGTTCGTCCGGGGCTTTGCAAGACAGCGGGGCTTAAGCTTGTGTACAGTCCGCTGAATGGTTCAGGGCTTGTGCCTGTCACGAGGGTTCTCAATGACATGGGCATAACGGACATAACCATTGTTCCTGACCAGGAGTATCCTAATGGTTATTTCACAACCTGCAGCTATCCTAATCCTGAGATATATGCTGCACTGGAGCAGGGACTTAAGCTTGCCGAGGAGTGCGGTGCGGATTTGATGCTTGCGACTGACCCTGATGCAGACCGTGTGGGAATTGCCATGAAATGTCCTGACGGCTCCTATGAGCTTGTAAGCGGCAATGAAATGGGTGTCCTGCTTCTCGACTACATTTGCGCAGGAAGGATTGAGAAGGGAACAATGCCGGAAAAGCCTGTTGCGGTTAAGTCGATAGTGTCAACACCGCTGGCTGACGCAGTGGCAAGCCACTATGGCGTTGAGATGCGCAATGTGCTCACGGGCTTTAAGTGGATTGGCGACCAGATTGCGCAGCTTGAGGCTGACGGACAGGAGGACAGGTTCATATTTGGATTTGAGGAGAGTTATGGTTACCTGGCAGGCCCTTATGTAAGGGACAAGGATGCTGTAATCGGCTCCATGCTCATATGTGAGATGGCTGCATATTACAGAAGCATTGGCAGCTCAATCAAGCAGAGGCTTGAGGAGATATACACGGAATACGGGCGTTACCTCAACAAGGTTGACAGCTTTGAATTTCCTGGGCTTACGGGGATGGATAAGATGGCTTCAATCATGCAGGGTTTGAGGGACAATCCGCCTGCTGAGTTTGGCGGCTATAAGGTCGAGAAGGTCACGGATTACAAGGATTCATCCAAAACAGGGCTTCCGCCAGCCAATGTCCTGATATATTCCCTTGAGGGTGGCGCAACCGTGGTTGTACGTCCTTCAGGAACGGAGCCTAAGATTAAGACATATTTCACCACCCTTGGCAAGGACCTTGCAGAGGCGCAGGCGCAGAAGGATAAGCTTGCGGAAAGCTTAAAGCCGATACTGGCATAGTGAATCAGTTTTCCTGCAGTCCGAGGATGCGCCGTCTTAGCAGAATCAGCAGCCGCTTCACTGCTGTAAGCGTGAATATGCCGTAGACGGTTAGCATGAACCGTAGGTTGTGTTTGAAATTATTGTTAAAGCCCATATCTGATACCTTCCTTTTGATTGGATTGGTATTGAGTATGGGCTTTTATGCTGTGATTTATTCAAATGTTTCATTGTAATAGCTGCAGCACTCCCTGCGTGCTTTGGTTTGCCTGTGCAAGTATTGTCTGTCCTGCCTGCTGCAGTATGTTGTTCTTGGAGTATTCCAGCATTTCCTCAGCCATGTCCGTGTCACGGATTCTTGACTCGGCGCTCTGTGTGTTCTCAGAGGTGTTGTCCAGGTTGGAAATGGTGTGCTCAAGTCTGTTCTGCATTGCGCCATAGTATGAGCGCATGTCCGAAACCTGGTCGATTGCACTGTCAAAACGCTGGATTGCGTCACCTGCCTTTTCAAAGCTTGTGGCGTTAAGACCTTCAAGTCCGAGGTCCTTTACGGAAAGCCTGAAGGTTTCAAGGTCTATGCCCTGATAGGCAAGGGCACCCACCTGCAGGTGCAGGGGAGTTCCGGATGAACGTCTGGTGACACCTGAACCGCCTGAACCACCAGAGCCGCCAGTTCCGCCAGAACTGCCCGAACCGCCAGAGCCGCCGGTTCCGCCTGAACCACCAGAGCCGCCCGTGCCACTGGTTCCGCCCGTACTTCCTGAGCTGGTAGGTCCGGTCCAGGCGGTTGAAGCGTCGGGATTGGTTGAACCGTCCCGCCTTGAACCATTGCTTGTTGTGGCACCGCCACCAGTGTAGGGGTTGGTTGTCATTGTGTTGCTCGCAGAGGTGGTGTCAACATCAAGTGTAAAGAAGTTGCTTGTGGTGCTGCCTGTGAGCAGTGAGCTCTTGCTTGCCGACAAGCCGCCCGGAGCGACTATGGAGCCTGCACCGTTGCCGATTGCCGCAACAAGGTTTTTGGTGAATGTAACCGCATCGGTTGAAAATTTGTTCTCAAAGTCGGAAAGAGTTGAATATTTGCCGTTGCTTCGCTTATATATTGACTCGCTTAGCGAGTAGCCGTTGGATATGTCTGATAAGATATTGTTAATGCCGTTGGCAATGGTGGCGGAGGTTACGCTTCCCTCGCCGCCTGCCACGTATCCTAAGTACATGGAGGCTATGTAACCCTGTGCATAGGAATTATAGGCATTGGAGGTGTCTGTAAGACGTGAAAGCCAGGTGGATATGTCGGAATCCGAGCCCATGTATCTGTAAGTGAGCTCCTGGCAATAGTTGATTGCACCGCCAACAGCCTGTGCAGTTCCCTCAACAAACCATGATGGAAATGAATCGGCGCCGTTGATGCCGAACATGCCGTTGGAAACGGTGTCGAACATGACCGCGTGGGTCATTTCGTGGGCTATCGTGGTGGCAAGGTCATCATTCATGGCAATGCTTCCGTTGGTTTCGGAGAGATAATACAGGTTGACGCCAAGGGAATAGCTTTGCCCGTTGGAGCTTACGTACGCCAGGACATTATTGTTGGTGCAGTACATTTCAAGTCCGATTGAAAGCCCGCTTGCAATTGTTGGCGTTGCTGAGCTGAGTGACGAGGTTATGTCACCAAGAAGCGTAGGTACATATACGTCCTTTAATTGGTTGGCAAAATCCGCTATGGCTGACTGTGTAAATGTCATGCCAAGGGCGGATGCCTGGCTGATTGCCGATGAGAAATTCTGCATGTCGCAGGTCATGTAGCCTGCGTCAAGTGTAACGGTTTTGGCGCTGCCTGAGCCTTCGTCCCCCGCCGAAAGGGAATTGAGGACAATCGTGCTGGCAGTTCCCGTATTGGGGGTTACAAGGCTGGATGACGTGACATTGGCAGAATCGAACACATTCATTGTGTTAAACATTGTATCCTTGGAAATGCGGTCAATCTCCTTGGTAAGCGCATCAAGCTCCTGCTGGATTGCAGCCCTGTCAGTTGATGTGTTGGTATCGTTGGCAGCCTGGACGCTTAACTCGCGTCCCCTCTGCAGCACCGAATGAATTTCCTGAAGCGCCCCCTCTGCGGTCTGGATATATGAAATTCCATCCTGTGCATTGGTGGAGGCGCGGTTGAGCCCCCTAATCTGGGAGCGCATTTTCTCAGATATGGTGAGTCCTGCGGCATCATCAGCAGAACGGTTGATTCTGTAGCCGGAGGAGAGCTTTTCGGTATTACGTGACAGATTATTTTTTGTTATGTTAAGCTTCCCTGATGCATTCATCGCACTAAGGTTGTGGCTTATTATCATATGTTTTTCCCCCTCTGACGTAATTGGGCGGTTTAATGACCCCTTACATTATCGGCAGAATCGGTGGATTTTTTTAGTGCATATTTATTGATTAGCTCCATTATCACCGGAATGGCGTCATTTTGTGTGCTTATGCTCATGGCACCGATGTATTGGCTGCGGTTTTTGTATAGCTCGTTGATTGCGGACAGCAGCGTTTCCGGTGTCATGTTTTCCTCCTCAAGGACCATGCTGTAGCCCTGCTCCTTAAATGAATTGGCATTGAGAATCTGGTCGCCGCGGCTTGCGCTTGCGGAAAGTGGTATGAGGAGATTCGGCTTTTTCAGTGCGAGGAGCTCGCAGATTGCGTTGGCGCCCGCACGGGACACAACGATGTCACTCATGGCAAAAAGGTCACGCATTTCCTTGTTGACATATTCGTATTGTACATACCCGTCAAGTCCGTTCAGTGTCTCGTCGGTCTTTCCCGCACCGCAAAGGTGGCACACCTGGTAGCTTTCCAATAGCTGTGGAAGGATGCCCCTGATTGCCTGGTTTACGTGGAGCGCCCCGGTGCTGCCCCCGACAACCAGAAGTATTGGCTTGGAGGCGGTAAAACCGCACATGGTAAGCCCTGCAAGCTTATTGCCCGTGAGAAGCTCCTGCCTTATTGGGGTTCCCGTAAGCACTGCCTTTCCCTCCGGCAGCATATCAACGGTTTCAGGAAAATTGCAGCATATCTTGGTTGCGGCATTTTTGCATATCCTGTTGGCAAGTCCCGGTGTCATGTCTGATTCATGGCTTATGACAGGTATGTGCCTTGCGTGTGCGGACAGCACAACTGGCACTGACACGTAGCCGCCCTTGGAAAATACAATGTCCGGCTTTATTTTTTTCATGAGGGCGGCAGCCTCACCGTAGCCGTGGATGACGTGGAAGGGGTCACTCAGGTTCTTGAGGCTTTTGTAGCGTCTGAGCTTGCCCGTGTCTATGCCGTAATATGTTATCCCAAGCTCTGTAATCAGCTTTTTTTCAATTCCGTTGTAGGAGCCGATGTAGCTTACCTCAAAGCCGTTCGCCTTAAGGCTGTCAAGCAATGCAATGTTAGGGGTGACGTGTCCTGCGGTTCCTCCCCCTGTCAATACTATGCGCTTCATGATTAACCGATGCTTCCTTCCTTATACTGCAAAAGTGCGGTTGCAAGCTGGTCAGGGCATGAGGTGGACTTAAAGCCGCATTTGATGTTCTTCATGCGCCTGATTGCCTCATCTATGTCCATTCCCTCGACAAGGCTTGCAACTCCCTGTGTGTTTCCTGAGCATCCGCCCTCAAAGGTCACGTGCGTAACCTTGTTGTCCTTTACTTCAAAATTAATGGCTTTTGAACAAACTCCCTTTGTTGTGTATTTCATGTATTTCTCCATTCCTCCGGTTCATGTGTGTCCGGTAATTCATTTTTTGTAGTTATTCATGGTTACAAGCAGCGACGAACGTCATCTGCTTTGCGTCTGTTCGCAGTGCACACCTCACATGCGCCTTGCGCCTGTTCGGTGTCCGTGCTTCGCAAGCAGCGACGAACGTCATCTGCTTTGCATCTGTTCGCAGTGCACACCTCACATGCGCTTTGCGCCTGTTCGGTGTCCGTGCTTCGCACTATATAGTCATATTTTATCGAAATTGCTTACAAGCAAGCTTGACGCAATTCCGTAAAATATGGCTATGCACTGCTCATTGCTAGCGCTCATTATAACATCTTGCCCAATTTTACTCAATAGCTGATGCATGAAAAATGTTTTATTGCCCATAATGGATATATGCAGTTTATGTGAAAAATGTGTGTGAAAGGTCATGGAAATTGATATGAGACAGTATAAGGGTAAACAGAGCGTGGAGCTGGCGAATCCGCCATATGTAATGAATTATGCCAGCCTTGGGGGAGCCAAGGAGGGGGAGGGTCCCATCGGTACACTGATTGATGAGGTTGACCAGGATGCATTGTTTGGCAGGAATACCTGGGAGGAGGCTGAAAGCTACCTTCAAAGCCACGTGGTTGACATACTCCTGCACAAGTCAGGGGTGGCGGCTGAGGACATACGGTATGTCTTCGCTGGGGATTTGCTGGGACAGTTGATTGCCACGTCTTTTGGCTTGAAGGGCTATGACATCCCGCTTTTTGGCATGTATGGCGCATGCTCGACCTTTGGGGAGGGCATGTCACTGGCGGCAATGGTGGTGGGTGCGGGCTACGCCAACCGCTGCGTGGCGCTTGCCTCAAGTCATTTTGCAAGTGCGGAGAAGCAGTTCCGCTATCCCCTTGAATATGGCAACCAGCGTCCGAAGGCGGCAACCTGGACGGTGACTGGCGCAGGGGCGGTGCTGCTAGAGGCAGGGGATGATGAAAATGCCCCACGGGATGCATGCGGTGGGGGCTGCCGCCATAAGCCGGCGCAGAAATCACACGTAAGGATAACGGGCATTACCACGGGAAAGATTGTGGATTACGGTGTGAAGGACAGCATGAACATGGGGGCGTGCATGGCGCCTGCGGCAGCCAGCCTGATTAAGCAGAACCTTGAGGATTTTTCAAGGACACCGAAGGATTATGACCTGATAATAACAGGCGACCTTGGACAGGTTGGAAAGGGGATATTGTATGACCTTCTTGAGCAGGATGGCATAATGCTTGGGACTGTCCACAGCGATTGCGGGATTGAAATATATGATTCCGAGGCGCAGGGTACGGATTCAGGAGGAAGCGGCTGTGGCTGCTCCGCTGTGACGCTTTGCGCAAAATATCTTCCAATGCTTGAGCGTGGCGAGCTTGGCAGGATATTGTTCGTGCCGACAGGTGCGCTGCTTTCCCCGACAAGTTTCAATGAGGGGAAAAGCGTTCCGGGAATTGCCCATGGGGTTGTGCTTGAACATTGCTGACATATGGCTTTATTAGGAGGAAATGTATGAAATATTTGACTGCATTTGTTATTGGGGGAATTATCTGCGCGCTTGTGCAGGTGTTGATGGAGAAGACGAAAATGCTTCCGGGGCGCATAATGGTGCTTCTTGTGTGCGTGGGTGCGGTGCTTGGCGCATTGGGGCTTTACCAGCCGTTGGCTGATTTTGCCGGTGCAGGCGCAACCGTGCCGCTGCTTGGCTTTGGAAATGTGCTTTGGAGGGGGGTAAGGGAATCGGTTGATGAAAATGGTTTTCTTGGACTTTTCATGGGTGGCTTTACGGCGGGCGCAGTCGGATGCAGTGCAGCACTTATATTTGGATATTTGTGCAGCCTTGTGGCATCCCCAAAGATGCGTAAGTAGCTGCGGCTAAGACTATAATCACCGATGGGGAGCAAATCTCAACGGGCAATAAATCTCAATGGGCAGCAAGTTTTAACGGTAGGCAAGCTTCAGTGAGCAGCAAGTTTTAGTGGGCGGCAAGCCTTAGCGAGTGGCAAGCCTCAGTGAGAATATGAATTCCGTCCCTACGCCCTCCGTGCTTATCACGTCGATATGCTCACCGTGGGCATTGATGACCTCCTTGACGATGGCAAGCCCGAGCCCTGAGCCCTTTTTGTCACGTCCACGGGATGAATCGCTTTTGTAAAAGCGGTCCCATATCTTGCTGATGTTGTCCCTCGATATGCCGCAGCCGCTGTCCTTAACCGAGATAAATGCCTTTTCGCCCTTGGTGTTGGTGGATATGAATATGGTGGAGTCGGTGGGGCTGAACTTGATTGCATTGTCAACAAGGTTGTATATTACCTGCTGGATGCGTTCCATATCCGCATGAACCACAAGCTCCTTGGATTCAAATTTCAGCTTGAAGGATATTTTCCTGCTCTTGCAGGTTCCCTCAAAGGTTTCAATGGTGTGGCGGATGATGCCGTGTATGTCAAAATCCGTCTGGTTGAGGCGTGCGCTTTTCGGGTCAAGGTCATTGAGCGTGAGTATGTTGTTGGTAAGCTTTGTCAGACGCTCCGTTTCAAAAAGCACAATCTGTATGTATTTTGAAGCCATTTCCGGCGGAATTGTCCCGTCCTCCATGGCTTCAAGGTAGCCCTTGATTGACGTGAGGGGGGAACGGAAGTCATGGGAAATATTGGAGAGAAATGTCTGCTGAAACTTGTCCATTTCATTTAACTCATTGCTCATGTAATTCAGTGAGTCCCCAAGGTGGTGAAGCTCGTCACCCGGCGAAAGGTCAATGCGGTAATTGAAATTACCCTTGGCATATTCCTTGACGCCTGTGGTGATTTTCACCAGCGGGCGGTGTATCTGCAGGAAATAAAAAAGCACAAAGATAAGTATCAGCAGCATCATGATGAGGTATGCCACATAGTTGGTGTTGAAGGTTATGTTGGTCTTTTCCCGAATTGTGTCGGAGGTTATGTGGATTGCCACGTAACCCTTTATTGTATAGGCGTTGGCAATGGGGGCAATCACGCTTACCATTTCCTGGTTGAAGTGGTGGAAAAATGTGCCCGTCATTGCGTAGCTGCCATTGAGCGAGGCGTAGTCAAAGGAATCAAGCTCCTGTCCCTGAAATGCTTCATTCCACGTGTCCATGACTATCGTGCCGTCCGTGGTTATGAACATAATGTCACGTCCCGACACATCAGAGATAATCTTCATTTCACTGCGTATGAGCTTCACCTTTTCCTCGCTGAAATAGCTGTCAGCGTATTCCCTTGCGATTGCCACTGCCTGCTCGTACATTTCGCCCGTAAGCGCCGACTTGACTGACGCATAATCAATCG
>CAYZYS010000077.1:0-9829 GCA_964482605.1 uncultured Bacteroides sp. | reverse complement strand
CAAGGGAAGCAGAGCGACAGGCAGCGGAAGAAGCGGCAAGGCTTGAGGCAGAGCGTAAGGCAGCGGAAGAAGCAGCAAGGCTTGAGGCAGAGCGCAAGGCAGCGGAAGAAGCAGCAAGGCTTGAGGCAGAGCGCAAGGCAGCGGAAGAAGCGGCAAGGCTTGAGGCAGAGCGCAAGGCAGCCGAAGAAGCGGCAAGACTTGAGGCAGAGCGTAAGGCGGCGGAAGAAGCAGCAAAGTTAGAGGCAGAGCGCAAGGCAGCCGAGGAAGCAGCAAAGCAGGAAGCAGAGCGCCTTGCAAGAGAAGCAGCGGAGCGTGCGGCACAGCTTAGGGCAAGGGCAGAGGAAGCCGCTGCAGAGAAGGCGGCAAGAGAGGCAGAGGAAGCAGCAAGACAGGAAGCAGAGCGCAAGGCAGCAGAGGAATCCGTTGCAAGGGCGCAGGCTGAGGCTGAGGCACTTGCAAGGGCACAGGCAATTTCCAATGGGGCAATGAAGGCACAGGCAACGGCAGCACCGGAAGCTAAGCCTGAATCCGATAAGGAAGCGGAGGAGCGCCAGGCGGTTGAGCAGATTCTTGCCAGAAGGGCAGAGGAGGCAAAGCGTGCCGAGGAGCTTAAGCGTGCCGAGGCGGAGCTTAACGGACAGTCAGTTGTGCATCAGAACATTTTAGGGGAAAATTCAAGTACAGCCATTCTTGGGACAATTCCAAGGTAAGCAGGAGGGTGAGTGAATGTTTAGTGTAAATATTGATAAGCTGATAGCCATAAGCCCTGAACAGGATAAAGCATACGGAGAGCTTTGCGAGAATATCATCAAGAAGGGCGACAAGTACAAGACGCTGGCGGTCATAGGCGAGAACGTGCACGCATTTAGGATTGCAGCCAAGTTCATGAAGATGGATAAAAAAGTGCTGTTCATAGATGCGGACGTGACAACACCGCTGTTCATGGGCAAATACAGGCTTGGCAAGAACCTTGAGGGGCTTTGTGAGTACCTTGATGACGTGGAGGATGACAGAAAGCTACTTTGCATGACCAATTACAGCAACCTTAGCATTATGTTTGCGGGGGAAGCCTCACGGCAAAGGCTGTCAGAGAGCGATGAGGTTAAGTTAAGACGTCTCCTTGACGGCAATATGGCGGATTATGACTATATCGTGCTTGAGGCTGGCAAGAGTGCAGAGGTTGGCAGGAATTGCCTTGCCTCGATAGTGCTGATTGATGCGGCAAGCTACGATACCAAATCCGCCAGGGATTTGGTTGAGGTGTATGATAATGAAGGCTGCCTTGTGCTTGGGGTGGCATTGGTAAATGCATGATGGTTGATGAGAAACCGCAGCGTGGACACTGTGTTCCGCTGCGGTTTATGTGTTTTGTGCAGTGAAATGGAGGTTGCAATGGATAATGAGGAATTAATCGGACGGTTTGTGGAATGGGTTGGTGAATCGGATAACATAGTGTTTTTTGGAGGGGCAGGCGTTTCAACGGAAAGCGGGATTCCGGATTTTCGTGGTGTTGACGGCTTGTATAAGCAGAAGTATAAATATCCGCCGGAAACCATTATAAGCCACTCGTTTTACATGCAAAAGCCGGAGGAATTTTTTGAATTTTACAGGGAAAAAATGCTTTTCCCTGATGCGATGCCGGGGATTACGCACATTAAGCTTGCCGAGCTTGAAAAGAAGGGAAAGCTCAAGGGGATAGTCACGCAAAACATTGACGGACTGCACCAAAAGGCTGGAAGCACCAATGTGGTTGAGCTTCACGGGAGTGTTCTCAGGAATTACTGTGAAAGGTGCCATAAGTTTTACGGGCTTGACCACATCATCAAGTCGGAGGCAATACCGATGTGCCAGTGCGGCGGCAGGGTAAAGCCTGATGTCGTGTTGTATGAGGAGGGGCTTGACCAGGGCAACATAAGCCGCGCCGTAAGCCTGATAAGTAATGCGGACATGCTGATTGTTGGCGGAACCTCGCTTGGCGTGTACCCTGCGGCGGGCCTGATAGATTATTACGGGGGCAAAAGGCTTGTGCTGGTGAACAAGACGGAGACACCATATGACTCAAGGGCTGACCTGCTGATTCACGACGGGCTGGGCAATGTGTTCTCAAGACTGTGACGGCACACATTTTCAGATATTGCGGAGGTAATGCTTTGGAGGGTAAAAACCTGGAGGTTGGGGCGGTGGTAAGGCTCAAAAAGAAACATCCCTGCGGCAGCTCTGAATGGAAGGTGCTTCGCGTGGGCGCAGATATAAGGCTGGAATGTGTTGGGTGCGGGCATATGATTATGGCGCCAAGGAAAAAGGTTGAAAAAAATATGCTTGCAATTTCTTGACATTTATAGTAGAATATCGCTTTGTGATGTATTATGTCTTATAATATGTTTAATTCCTTGCTCCCTGCTGTGATTAGGGGGCCAGAGACCAAAAGGAGGTGCAACGTACATGAACAATTACGAGATGACGGTTGTTGTAAGTGCTAACGTTGAGGATGAAGTAAGAGCCGGTGTTGTTGGGCAGGTTAAGGATTTGATTGCCCGCTTCGGTGGCAACATCTCTAATGTTGAAGAGGCAGGCAAGAAGAGACTTGCTTACGAGATTCAGCATGAGAAGGATGGCTTCTACTACTTCATTAAGTTTAGCGCAGACGCAACATCACCTGTAGAGATTGAGAACAGAGTCCGTATTATGGATAATGTCCTTCGTTTCCTTATTGTCAGGGAAGAGGCTTAATGGGAGCACTCATACTACTCTCTTTGTTTCTTGTGATAAAGGACAGGGCGGTGGGCTTGTGGAGTAAAGCCACACCCCAAACCATGAAAGGAGTTAAGTATGAATCAAGTTATTTTGATGGGCAGGCTGACCAGGGACCCGGATGTGCGCTATTCGCAGGGCTCGGACGGACAGATGGCAGTCGCAAGATTTACATTGGCAGTTGACAGGAGAATGGCGAGGACTCAGAATGCTGACCAGCAATCCGCAGATTTCATCAGTTGCGTGGCATTCAGGCAGAGGGCTGAGTTCGCTGAGAAATATCTGCATCAGGGTACCAAGGTGGTTCTCAGGGGAAGCCTCCGTACAGGGAGCTACACCAACAAGGATGGCCAGAAGGTATATACCACAGATGTAAATGTTGATGATATTGAGTTTGCTGAAAGTAAGTCAGCAGCCGCCAATAGTGGGGCAGCTTATTCTGCTCCTTCATCTGCACCGCAGCCGAGTGCCGCAGCAGGCGATGGCTTTATGGACATTGCGGATGGAGTTGAGGACGAGGGTTTGCCTTTTAACTAAAATTAGGAGGTAAGTTTATTATGCCAAATATGGATAAGAAGGCTGGAGACAGGTCTGATTCCCAGGCAAGAAGAAGACCTATGCGCAGGAGAAAGAAGGTATGCATCTTCTGTGCTGATGAAAGCAAGGTAATTGATTACAAGGATGTGAACCTGCTCAAGAGGTATGTTTCTGAGCGCGGAAAGATTCTTCCAAGGAGAATCACAGGCAATTGCGCAAAGCACCAGAGGGCGCTTACCGTTGCCGTAAAGAGGGCACGTCACCTTGCACTCATGCCTTATGTACAGGAATAAACCGCTGTTTGTTCAATGGTGATGTTTTTGGGGCATCCCCTCCCGATTGTGGGTGGGGATGCCTTTTTATGTCAAAAAAACTGTGTTTTCGACAAAATCCCCCCAAAAAGAGGGGGGAAAAGTATTTGGACGGATGATATATTTTAATCAACGTATATGTTCGGTGAAAGGCGCTGCAAGATATGGCGTCTGAGCATATACCGGGGGAGTATTGGGAATAAAGACAGCTGTGCCGATTATAAGGGGTTGGCATAGCTGTTTTTTCGTGTGTCATGGGTATGCAGGCAGTGCATTTTACTTTATGGCACTATTGTGATATAATACCCTCATATGCGTTGTGGGGTGTCATTTCCCCCACTGGATAGAGGTTATGTATGTCGGGGAAGAAATCAAAATCATCAGTGAGGACACAGGGGAAGCTTCAGGCGTACTTTGTGTGGCCACTGGTGGTGTGCGTTATTTTGTTTGGCGTGAATATTGCCGTCTGCCTGATTAGCAGGCAGGCAGGTGCCGTGACAACCGTGTTTACCGTGATTTACCTCATTGTGCTTGGGCTCATGTGGTTTTATTACAAGCCGATGATAATGAAGGAAATGGTAATCTTTTCGGAGGATTATGCCCATGTGCAGCACCAGTTGATGGAGGAGCTGCCGATTCCCTATGCGCTTCTTGATGATGCGGGCATCGTCATGTGGATGAACGGGTGCATGGAGGGGATTGTGGGTAAGAGCAAGGGTTATGGGCTCAAGATACACAATGTGTTCAGTGAACTGACCAGTGACACATTTCCCAAGAAGGACAAGACGGTGGAATGCCACATTGCCAGCGGTGACAGGGATTACAGGGTGGAAATGAAGTGGGTTGCATTAAAGTCCGTGGAGGAGTCAGGGCTCATTGATGCTGAGGATGCTCATTTCATTTCATTGCAAATGTTTGACGAGACTGAGATGAACCGCTGCAAGGAACAGCTGCGCAACGATGCATTTGTTGCGGGGCTCGTGTACATTGACAATTATGAGGAGGCATTTGAAGGGCTGGAGGATGCCAGGCGGTCACTGTTTCTGGGACTTGTGGACAAGAGGGTGAACAAGTATTTCTCACCTGGTGCGTCCATTGTCAGGAAGCTGGAGAAGGATAAATATCTTGTGGTGTTCACGCATCAGTTCCTTGAAAAGCTGGTGGCTGACAAGTTCAGCATTTTGGAGGATGTGAAGAACATCAATATCGGTGAGGAGAAGAACATAACCATCAGCGTGGGAATAGGCACTGATGGCGAGGATTACGCAAGGAATTTTGACATGGCAAGGAGTGCCATGGACCTTGCGCTGGGACGTGGCGGGGACCAGGCGGTTCTTAAGGCAGGCTCCAAGGTGACGTATTTTGGCGGAAAGAGCCAGATGAACGAAAAGAATGACCGTGTGAAGGTAAGGGTCAAGGCACAGGCGCTCAGGCGCGTGATGGAGAACAATGACAGCTTCATAATCATGGGGCACAGGATTGCGGACATTGACTGCATTGGTTCCGGAATCGGCATATACACCATGGCAAGGAAGATGAAGAAGGATGTCCATATTGTCCTGAATGAGGTGACATCCACGGTTGAGCCATTTGTCAAGAGGTTCATGAAGAATGAGGATTACCCTGATGACATGTTTTACACCAGCCAGGAGGCACTTGACAATGTGACGCCTGCAACGGTGCTGATTGTGGTGGATGTGAACAAGCCGGAGATGACGGAATGCCCTGAGCTTTTGTCCATATGCAGGACGAAGATTGTGTTTGACCACCACAGGCAGACAAGCGAGCCAATAACGGATACATTTATGTCATATGTGGATTCATCGGCATCATCCGCAAGCGAAATGGTGACGGAGATGCTCACCTACATCAACGAGGGCTCAAAGCTTCGCGGTGTTGAGGCGGATGCGCTGTATGCGGGCATTGTCATTGACACGGATGGCTTTAATTCCAAGTCGGGGCCGAGAACCTTTGAGGTGGCGGCGTACCTGAGGCGCAATGGTGCGGATGTCAGCCGTGTGAGGAAGCTTCTTCGCAGTGACATGAGGGAATACCAGGCAATAGCCGCTGCCGTAAACAGGGCCGAGGTGTACCGAGATTCATTTGCAATAACGGTGTTCATGGGGGAGGGGCTGAAAAGCCCAACCATTGGCGGTGCCAAGACTGCCAATGACCTGCTTGACATTCGTGGCATCAAGGCGTCCTTCGTCGTGACGGAATACGAGGGCAGGATTTTTGCAAGTGCAAGGTCGATTGATGAGGTCAATGTGCAGCTTGTGATGGAAAAGATAGGCGGCGGTGGGCACATGACCGTTGCGGGGGCGCAGCTTACCAACATGACGGTGAATGAGGCGGTGAACCTGATTAAGACCACCCTTGATGAAATGCTTGAGAATGAAGAAATCTGATTCATTTGTCAGGGAAGTGTCCAATATATTAAGGAGATGCGGGAATGGAGATTATACTTATACAGGATGTGAAGTCGCTTGGAAAGAAGGGCGACAAGGTTAATGTAAGTGAAGGATATGCAAGGAATTTTTTACTTCCAAAGAAGCTGGGGCTTGAGGCGACACCCAAGAACCTGAATGACCTAAAGCTTACCAAGGCAAAGGAGGCAAAGCTTGCACAGGAGGAGCTGGAGGCTGCAAGGGAGCTTAAGACCAGGATTGAGGGGCAGCAGGTGAAGCTGTCAATCAAGTCGGGTAAGGATGGAAGGAGCTTTGGAAGCGTGTCGGCAAAGGAGATTGCCGAAGGGTTCAAGGCACAGACCGGAATTGAGGTTGACAAGAAGAAAATGAAGCTGGATGAGGCGATAAAGGCACCCGGTGTCTATATGATTGCCGTGAGGCTCCACAAGGAGGTAACGGCACAGCTCAAGGTTGTGGTTGAGGGAAGCGTGTAGCTTCGTGTACGGCAGCCTAATGCATTTGTCAGGGAATGGGGACACAGATGGAAAATGATGAGGTTATCCGCAGGATAATGCCCAATAACCAGGAGGCGGAACGGTCTGTAATAGGCTCAATGCTGATGGACAGGGATGCGATAATTACAGCCGCGGAAATCCTTCAGGAGGAGGATTTTTACAGCAGGCTCAACGGTACGATGTTTCAGGCGATGGTGGATATGAACAATGCCGACAGGGCAGTTGACATTGTGACATTCCAGGAGGAGCTTAAGCAGCGTGGGGTTCCTGAGGAGAACAGGAGCCTTGCGCTCATAAGGGAGCTTCTGGAGGCAGTCCCAACCTCCGCCAATGTAAGGCAGTATGCAGGCATAGTCAAGGACAAGTCAATGCTTCGCAATGTGATTAAGACCACGGAGGGCATAGCAAATGAATGCTATGCCGGAACTGAGTCCACAAGTGACATACTTGCCGATACGGAGAAGAAGATATTTGACCTTGTAAAGACAAGGGCAAGCGGTTCTGCAAAGCCGATAAAGGACGTTGTGCTTGAGACGCTTGACAAGATTATGGATGCGTCGAAGAGCCGTGGCTCGGTGACGGGTATTCCAACTGGCTTCAAGGACCTTGATTACAGGCTTTCAGGACTGCAGCCATCAGACTTCATATTGATTGCCGCAAGACCGTCAATGGGAAAGACGGCGTTTGTGCTTAATGTGGCTGACCATGTGGCAATTCGTGAGGGAATCACCACCGTGGTGTTTTCGCTTGAGATGTCAAATGTGCAGCTTGTGAACAGGATGCTTTCACTTGAGTCGGGCGTTGACGCGGATAAGCTGAGGAAGGGCAGGCTTGACGTGAACGACTGGGAGAAGCTGTTTGAGGGTGCGGACAACATTGTCAAGTCGCACCTCATAATAGAGGACACCCCCGGCATAACAATAGGTGAAATGCGTTCAAAATGCAGAAAGCTTAAGCTGGAGAATAACCTTGGGCTTATAATAATTGACTACCTCCAGCTCATGAGTGGAAGCGGCAGGTCATCGGATTCAAGGCAGCAGGAGATTTCAGACATATCAAGGGCGCTCAAGCAGCTTGCAAGGGAGCTCAATGTCCCCGTGGTGGCGTTGTCGCAGCTTAGCCGCGCAGTGGAAAAGAGGGATGATCACCGCCCGATGCTGTCGGATTTGAGGGAATCCGGGGCAATTGAGCAGGATGCGGACGTGGTAATGTTTTTGTACCGTGATGATTATTATAACAAGGACACAAAGCTCAAGGGCGTGAGTGAGGTAATCATTGCCAAGCAGCGTAATGGCCCGATTGGCACGGTGCAGCTTGCGTGGATAGCGGAGCAGACCAAGTTCGCGGACATGCCGGATGAGAGGATGAAGGCGCTTCTGGAAAATGCAGATGTGTGATGACATATTTTAAATGTAAAAGTGGCCTCCGGAATGTTCCGGAAGCCACTTCCACATTCATGCAAATATTCGTGCAAAATATTACTCAGCCTGTGGTGCGCCAACTGGACATACGCCCTCGCAAGCTCCACAATCGATGCATGTTGAAGCATCAATTACCATCTTGCCATCGCCTTCGCTGATAGCACCAACTGGACAGGCAGATACGCATGCTCCACAGCTTACGCAGTCATCTGATATAATGTGTGCCATTGATATGTACCTCCTTAAAATATAATAACGATATTATACGATAGATGGGGAAAAAAGGCAACTAAAAACATTTGCCGGTAATTTGCGGGCGGTGACTTGTATATAATTAGGAACATGACAAAATTCTGTTGATTTTTTGACGGTACTGGGATATATTATGTATGGCTAAAGAGAAATCACACTGAAGAGGGGAGCGAGCCTTGATGATGTGATTTTATATTTTGCCAGTAAATGTATACAATATACAAGGAGGAAGCAGATAATGTTAGAGAAGGAGCAGTGGACCGGATTTGAAGGCAGGCTTTGGAAAGAGGAAATCAATGTAAGGGATTTCATCCAGAAGAATTACAAGCCATACGATGGGGATGAAAGCTTTCTTGCAGGACCGACTGATGCAACCAACAAGCTTTGGGGAAGGCTGCAGGAGTTACAGAAAGAAGAGAGAGCCAAGGGCGGAGTGCTTGACATGGAGACCAAGGTTGTGTCAGGGCTTACATCCTATGGACCAGGATATATAGATGAGTCGATGAAGGATTTGGAGCAGGTTGTGGGTCTTCAGACTGACAAGCCGCTTAAGAGGGCATTTATGCCATATGGCGGTATCAAGATGGCTGAGGAATCATGCAAGAACTATGGCTATGAGCCGGACCCTGAGCTTCACAAGATATTTACCGAGTACCACAAGACACATAACCAGGGCGTGTTTGATGCCTACACCCCGGAGATGAGGAAAGCACGCCATGCGCACATCATAACAGGGCTTCCTGATACCTACGGACGCGGACGTATCGTTGGTGATTACAGGAGGGTTGCCCTTTACGGAATTGACTACCTTATGGCATGCAAGGCACAGGATCACGCAAATTGCGGTGACGGCACAATGACCGACGAGGTAATCAGGCTTCGTGAGGAGATTTCAGACCAGTACAAGGCACTTGCCGGAATGAAGAAGATGGCTGAAATCTACGGCTACGATATTTCACAGCCTGCAAAGAACGCAAAGGAAGCTGTTCAGTGGCTTTACTTCGGTTACCTTGCGGCAATCAAGACACAGAACGGTGCCGCAATGTCCGTTGGACGTGTTTCAACCTTCCTCGACATTTACATCCAGAGGGATCTTGAGAATGGCACAATCACTGAGAGCGAGGCACAGGAGCTCATCGACCATTTCGTAATGAAGTGCAGGATGGTTAAGTTCGCAAGAATTACTTCCTACAATGAGCTTTTCTCAGGCGACCCGACATGGGCTACACTTGAGGTTGGCGGTATCGGGGTTGACGGACGCCACATGGTGACAAAGAATGATTACCGTTTCCTCCACACACTGGAGAACATGGGTCCTTCACCTGAGCCAAACCTTACGGTGCTGTATTCATCCGCACTTCCTGAGAACTTCAAGAAGTATGCCGCAAGGATATCAGTCAAGACGAGCTCAATCCAGTATGAGAATGATGACGTGATGAAGCCGGTATGGGGCGATGATTACTCAATCTGCTGCTGTGTGTCTGCAACCCAGACAGGTAAGGAAATGCAGTTCTTCGGTGCGAGGGCTAACCTTGCAAAGTGCCTCCTTTACTCAATCAACGGTGGTACGGATGCCAAGTCAGGAGAGCAGGTTGGACCATCCTTCCGTCCGATTACCTCAGAGTACCTTGATT
>CAYZYS010000076.1:0-9901 GCA_964482605.1 uncultured Bacteroides sp. | reverse complement strand
TATCTTCCCGCCATGTTCTGGATTGTTTGGTTATACGCCCGACTCGTGTTATTGTTATTATTAGGCTTATTTACTGTAGTCTCTTGTTGCGATTGAGCTGCTCCATTACCCTCTCCTTGAGCTCCTCCTTGAGCGCCATTTCCATCAGCTTCTCCTGTATTCTCTGTAGGATTGTTTCCTTGTCCTGTAGCACCACTTCCATCTGTGTAGCCTTGATGAGAAGCTTGAGTTTTTCCAGATGCTTGTGAAGGTTGGGTTCAAGGAGATTGAGGTGGGCTTTCCTGCCGCATCTGACACGGAATACCAGTTCCTTCGTGCCCTCATTGAAAGGGACATGATACCTGGGGACGTAACCATACAGGTTCTCACGCAGGCAAGGGAGCACATAATAAGAAAGACGTTTGAGGCAGTGAAGGGTGCGCCGAGGACGATAGTGCACGTGTATAATTCCACATCTGTTGCACAGAGGGAGCAGGTGTTCAAGAAGTCCAAGGAGGAGATTAAGCAGATTGCCGTTGACGGTGCAAGGCTGCTCAAGGAGCTTGCCGAGCAGGATGGCGGCAACATTTCCTTTAAATACAGCCCTGAGAGCTTTTCACAGACCGAGGTTGATTATGCGCTTGAGGTGTGCAATGCCGTGATTGACGTGTGGAACCCGACTCCTGACCATAAGGCATACATTAACCTGCCTACGACGGTTGAGTGCGGAATGCCGCATGTATTTGCAAGCCAGGTGGAGTATGTGTCCAAGAACCTCCACAACCGCGACAGCGTGATTCTCTCACTCCATCCGCACAATGACAGGGGATGTGGAATCAGCGATGCGGAGCTCGGTGTCCTTGCGGGGGCGGACAGCGTTGAGGGAACGCTTTTTGGCAATGGCGAGCGCACGGGAAATGTTGACATCATGGTTCTTGCCATGAATATGTATTCACAGGGCATTGACCCTGAGCTTGACCTGTCCAACATGCCTGAGCTTGTGGCAACCTATGAGAAGCTTACCCAGATGTCCATACATGACAGGCATCCATACTGCGGAAAGCTTGTGTTTGCGGCATTTTCCGGCTCACATCAGGATGCCATTGCGAAGGGCATGGCATACAGGGCTGAGCATGACATGTCCCACTGGACTGTTCCTTACCTCCCGATTAATCCGGAGGATGTGGGACGCACCTATGACAGTGATGTAATCAGGATTAACAGCCAGTCCGGCAAGGGCGGCGTGGCATTTGTGCTGGAGCAGAACTTTGGGCTTGTGATACCAAAGAAAATGCGTGAGGATTTGGGATATGCGGTAAAGGCCGTGTCAGACGTTGGCCACAAGGAGCTTTCGCCGCAGGAGATTCATGACATATTTGAGGGAAGGTACAAGAACCATGTCCCTGTGTTTGACATTGTCGAGGTTCATTTTAAGCAGGTTGACGGAATACAGACCAATGTAACCATCCAGCAAAATGGTGAGAGGACAGTGGTGGAAGCAGGCGGCAACGGAAGGCTTGATGCGGTGAGCAATGCACTTGCCAAGCATTTTGGGCGCTCCTGTGAGATTATGTGCTATGAGGAGCATGCGCTTCAGGATGGCTCTGACTCAAGTGCCATAGCCTATGTCGGAATCAAGGGCGAGGATGGAAGGAGTTACTTTGGAATCGGAATTGACCCCGACATCATCAGGGCTTCGATAGATGCGCTTGTTTCAGCCATGAACAGAAGCATGGAGCAGTAACGGAACGTGGAATGAAGATAGTGTGAAAATGAGGTAATTATGGCAAAGATAATCCTTGCCTCGGCTTCCCCAAGGCGGCGTGAGCTGTTGTCCCAGATTGGGCTTGAATTTCAGGTGGTTGTCAGCAATGCCGACGAGGACATGGAAAATGCAGGCAACAGCCCGGATGAAATAGTCATGGAGCTGTCAAGGCAGAAGGCAAACGCCGTGTGGAATGAGCTCATGGGTGATGAAGCTACTGTGGCGGCTTCCGACATGGTGGTGATTGGCGCTGACACGGTGGTCAGCATTGATGGACGTGTGCTTGGGAAGCCTGCCGGCAGGCAGGAGGCGATTGACATGCTGACAGCCCTGTCAGGAAGGACACACAGCGTATTCACGGGAGTGACGCTGCTTGATGTCAATGGTGCCAACACATTTGCGGAGGAGACAAGGGTGTATGTGTATCCCATGGACCGGGCAGAGGTTGAGCGTTATGCTGACAGCGGCGAACCATATGACAAGGCGGGCGGCTATGGCATACAGGGTCTTTTCGCCGCATATGTAAGCGGCATTGAGGGGGATTACAACAATGTTGTGGGGCTTCCTGTGGCAAGAATCCACAGGGAGCTTAAGGGTATGGGTCATGAAGTATAAAATGTGCATATTTGACCTGGATGGGACAACGGTGGATACGTTGGATTCCATAGCGGACACAGCCAACCGTGTGCTTGCAGACCACGGGCTTGGTACCCATCCAAGGGAAAGCTACAAGACATTTGTGGGGGATGGGCAGTTTGAACTGATAAAAAGGGCGTTGGCGGCAGCGGGTGACGAAGGGCTCGTGAATTACGAAAGCTGCATGGATGAGTATGTGAGGCTCTTTGCCACGGATTGCGTGAAGGGCGTGAAGGCATATGACGGAATGAGGGAGGTGCTTGGAGCCATCAAGGCAAGGGGCATCCTCATTGCCACATTTAGCAACAAAAGACATGACAACGTGCTTACGGTGGTTGACAAAGTATACGGGGAGGGCTTCTTTGACCAGGTTCTTGGCCAGATGGATTCCTACCCTAAAAAGCCTGCCCCTGATGGGGCATTGATTATTGCTGACAAATGTGGTATACCATATTGTCAGTGTCTTTATGTTGGGGACACGGGTACTGACATGCAGACGGGAAATGCCGCGGGGATGGATACCGTGGGCGTGACCTGGGGGTTCCGTACAAGGGAGGAATTGGGCAGCTTTGGGGCAAAGTGGATTATTGACAGCCCCGGACAGCTTTTGGAGATATTGGATGATTAAGTTTATTGCAAGTGATTTGGATGGCACGATATTGCAGAACAAGGCGCAAAGCGTTGATGATGAAACCCTTGGGCTCATCGGGCGGCTGCTTGACAAGGGCGTGCTTTTTGCCCCTGCAAGCGGAAGGCAGATAGAGAGCCTGAGGAAGCTGTTTGACCCGGTGGCGGACAGGCTTGTATACATATCGGAAAACGGGGCATATGTTAAGTACGGGGAACATGTGATTAACAAGATGGCGATTGACAGGAAGCTTGCCCTTGAAATGATGCAGGATGTGGATGACACGCCTGATTGTGAGTTTCTGGTGTCCGGCGAGCATTACGCATACATACGCCCAAAGACTGAATTTTTCAGAAACCGCATGACCCGTGTGGTCAATTATGAAACCATAACCATAGAAAGCTTTGAGGACATACAGGAGGACATAATAAAGGTTGCCGTGTGTGATGTGGGTGGAATTGTCCACTCCAAGGAGCATTTTTATGAAAAATGGGGCAGTGTGGCGAGTGTTGCCGTGTCCGGCGAGCTTTTCCTTGACATGACCGCACCGGGCGTCAACAAGGGTGAGGCAATAAGGAAGATTCGGGAATATTTTGGTCTGGGGTTTGACGAATGCATGGCGTTTGGCGATAATTACAATGATGTTGAAATGCTGGAAAATGTGGGATATTCCTACGCCATGGACAATGCGGCGGATGAGATTAAGGGACACGCAAGGTTTTGCACGGGGCTTGTGAAGGACGTGCTTAAGACGTTGGTTTAGACGGTGGAATGGAGAAGGATATGAAGTCAAATGATTTGAAGCTGTGTGGCGAGTGTTTCCTTGAAAAGCAGGGCCAGCTTTTTGATGAGCCTGTTGTGGAAAATCTGCAGGAGGCGATGGAATTTCTTGATGATGTATATACGGAGGTTTTCCAGGGGATTCGCCAGGTGAGGGAATATCTGGATGAGCTTGGAATGGACGTGAGTGGCATGTCCAATGAGGATATAGAGGGGCAGATGGAGGTTTTCAGGCTTCCGGATGGAAGGTATTTCGTGGTTGAGGGTTAGTGTGAATGGGTTATTGCATTTATGATTAGGATAACTGTTGCCTGCGTTGGCAAGATTAAGGAAAAATATTACCAGCAGGCGGTGGAGGAATATTCCAAGAGGCTTGGAAGGTATTGCAGGCTTGACATAATACAGGTTGCGGATGAGAAGACACCGGACAATGCCCCTGACAGCCTTAACGAAAAAATCAGGGAGCTTGAGGGGCGCAGGCTTTTGGGTCAGATACCCCAGGAGGCGTATGTGGTTGCCCTTGCGATTGAGGGGAAACAGCTTGATTCACCTGAGCTTGCCGCATTTATCGGGAGGCTTGGCGTGGAGGGCAAAAGCCAGGTTGTCATTGTCATAGGCGGTTCGCTGGGGCTTTCTGACGAGGTGCTTAAGCGTGCGGATTTTAAGCTCAGTTTTTCGAGGATGACATTTCCGCACCAGCTCATGCGTGTGATTTTGCTTGAGCAGGTGTACAGGGGCTTTAGGATATTGAACAATGAGCCGTATCATAAGTGAGGTACTGGATTATGAACATAATTATCGTGGGGTGTGGAAAGGTTGGCTTTACGCTGGCTGAACAATTGAGCAATGAGGGACATGAAATCACGTTGATTGACAATGACAGCGGTGTGCTTGAAAAATCCGTGTCAACCCTGGACATAATGGGCGTGCATGGCAATGGCGTGAGTTACCGCGTGCAGATGGAGGCAGGCATCAAGGATGCAGACCTCCTTCTTGCGGTTACGGACCAGGATGAGGTGAACCTCCTTAGCTGCCTTATTGCAAGGCGTGCAGGGCATTGCCAGACGATTGCAAGGGTTCGCAACCCTGAGTATTTTGAGGAGATAAGCTACATCAAGGAGGAGCTTAAGCTTGCCATGGCCATCAATCCTGAGCGCTCGGCGGCATATGACATCCTGCGCCTGATACAGATTCCCTCTGCGATGGACGTGGATTCCATAGCCAAGGGAAGGGGCAACCTCGTCAGCTTTAAGATACCGCAATATTCACCGCTTGACGGACACAAGATAATGGAGCTTCGCTCCATAATAGGTGAAAATGTGCTTGTGTGCGTCATGCAGAGGGGCGACAGCACGGTGATTCCATCAGGTGCAACCGTTCTTCATGGCGGCGACACAATATCGGTTTTGCTTCCAATCACCGACATGCCTGATTTTTTCCAGAAGCTCAAGCTTGGGAACAAGCCAATCAAGAACGTGATAATAGCAGGTGGCGGCGGGATAACCTTCTACCTTGCAAAGCATTTGATTAAGTCGAGGGTCAAGGTAAAGATTATAGAGGCTGACCGCAAAAAATGTGACATGCTCAGTGAGGAGCTTCCGGGCGCCATCATTGTGAACGGGGATGCCACCGATACCAAGCTTTTGGATGAGGAGGGCATAAGGCAGACGGAGGCATTTGTTGCGCTGACCAATATGGATGAGGAAAATATCATGCTTTCCATGTATGTCAACAGTATATCAGATGCCAAGACCATAACCAAGATTAACCATCTTGCATTTGAGGACATAATACACCAGCTTCCCCTTGGAAGCATTATATGCCCCAAGAACATAACGGCTGAGAAGATTATCAAGCATGTGCGTTCCATGCAAAATTCCGTTGATTCGAGTGAGGTTGAATCCTTGTACAGGCTCATGGATGGCAGGGTTGAGGCGCTGGAGTTCATGGTCCGTGATGTGAAGGAAAATGAGCCGCTTATCGGCAAGAGGCTCATGGACTTAAGGATTAGGAAGGATTTCCTCATAGGCTCAATATTCAGGGATGGCAGCATGATAATACCAAGCGGGCGTGATACCATTGAGGCAGGGGACACGGTGGTTGTTGTCACCACGGTGAAGAAGCTGTCAAGGATATGTGAGATATTGCAGTGATGGCATTGGTGGTGCGGTGCATGGTGGGGATTTTTGCTGGCGGCGTATATGCTGCTTTTTGCCGATGCTTACGGCATAGAGGAGAGGTATGAATTTCGGGATTGTTAAGTACATGATTGGCAAGGTCATAGCGATAGAGGGCTTTTTCATGGTGCTTCCAGCCATTACGGCACTTGTGTACGGTGAGTGGAAGGGGCTTTTTGTGTACCTTTTGTGTGGTGCCATGTTTTACCTTTTTGGACGTGTCCTGCAGTCACGGCATTATGTGTCAAATGTGTTCTATGCCAAGGAGGGCTACGTGATTGCGGCGCTTGCCTGGGTTGTGATAAGTCTTTTGGGCGCTGTGCCGTTTGTTGTCACGGGGGACATTCCGTCATATGTGGATGCGCTTTTTGAGATAGCATCAGGCTTCACAACCACGGGAGCCAGCATTTTGAATAATCCTGAGGAGCTGCTTCACTGCAATCTTTTATGGAGAAGCTTTTCACACTGGCTGGGTGGAATGGGTGTGCTTGTGTTCCTGCTTGCGCTGCTTCCCACGGGGGGCGAGAGCCTTTACATCATGAGGGCGGAGAGCACTGGGCCGTCGGTTGGAAAGATTGTTCCAAGGATACAGCAGACCTCCAAGATACTGTACATGATATATGCGGGGCTTACGCTTGTTTTGCTGGTGCTTTTGCTCATCGGGAGGATGCCGTTGTTTGACGCAATCTGCACTGCGGTTGGAACAGCGGGAACCGGAGGCTTTGGAATCAAGGCGGACAGCATGGCGGGATATGGGACCTATGCCCAGGTTGTTGTCACAATATTCATGCTTTTGTTTGGCGTGAGCTTTAGCTTTTATTATCTTTTGATATCGGGGAAGATTAAGGCGGCGTTCCAGATGGAGGAGGTTCGCTGGTATATAGGAATATATCTTGTTGTAACAATAATAATATCATTAAATGTATGGAATGGAGTGGGCAGCTTCTGGCACCAGCTTCAGCAGTCGGCATTCCAGACTTCATCGGTCATGACCACAACGGGATTTGCAACACAGGATTTTGACACTTGGCCAATGCTGTCAAAGTTCCTGATGGGCTTTCTCATGCTTGTTGGCGCATGCTCAGGCAGTACGGCAGGCGGCTTGAAGCTTTCCAGGGTGATAATCTACCTTAAGGGAATCAAAAAGGAGCTTTCCTCACAGCTTCATCCCAACAGGGTGAAGGTGCTGTGCATGGATGGAAAGAGGATTGCGGATGAGACACTCCATGTGGTGTATGTGTATCTTGCACTGTTTGTGGTCATTTTCCTGATGTCGGTGTGCGTGGTAAGCCTTGAGGGACATGACTGGGAGACGACATTTTCGGCAGTGCTTGCAACGCTCAACAACATAGGCCCTGGCTTCGGCATGGTTGGGCCGACAGCCAATTATGGATTTTTCACGCCACTGTCCAAGCTGGTGCTGACATTTGACATGCTTGCGGGCAGGCTTGAGCTCATCCCAATGGTGATACTTTTGGCACCGTCAACCTGGAGAAAGAATGGTTAGATTGATATGAGAAGAAGAAAGAGAAGAATCAGGCGGCTTTTGGCACTGTGCCTTGTCATTGTGCTCATGCTGGCGTATGCCAGGTTTTTTAACGGACACATTTTTTATTTTACCAAAGGCTTTGAGAAAAATGTGCTGTTGGAAACCGCAGGGCAGAGCATATATGATTACGAGGCAAGGATTCTGTATGCGGACGTCAAGGACCAGTATGAGGCATTGTTTGGCAGTGACGTGTGGAGCCGGCAGATAGAGGGGGAGAGCTTTGTTGACTATGCAAAGGAGCATGTGAGGACAAAGCTGATACGCATTGCCTGCATGAACCAGATGGCAAGTGAGAGGGGCGTTGTGCTCAGCCGTGATGAAAACAACAATGTCATAAAGGCGGCAAGGGAATACATGGATAAGCTGACGGATTCAGACAAAAAGAAGCTGTCAGTTACACAGGAGGACATTGAGCTGATGATGCAGCAGTTTGCCCTTGCGGGCAGGCTGTATGCTGACATGACGGGCAATCTGCAGATTGAGATTAGTGCGGATGATGCCAGGGTGATAAAGATACAGTATGTGAGCTGTGACACAAGGGAGGCTGCGGAGAACGCGCTTGCGCAGATTAATGCGGGGGAGAGCTTCTACCAGGTTGCCAAGAATGCCAACGGGGGAGGCGATTATGAGTGTGAGCTCAAGCGCCAGCAGACGGACGAGGCATTTGAGGAGGCGGCATTTTCCCTGGAAACAGGTGAGATGAGCGGCATTGTTGAGTCACAGGGCAGGTTTTACATTATCCGGTGTGTGAGTGACAATGAGAAGAACAAGTCCGACACCAACAAGAATGACATGCTTTCGGAAAGGAAGCTTGAGGAATTTAACAAGACCTTTGAGAAGTATGAGGCGTCATTGTTTGTGAATGTAAATGAGGAGCTGTTCAGGCAGGTGGATTTCCAGAGCCTTGAGGGAGAGGTGTCCTTTGAGGAAATATTTAACAAGTACTTTAAGTGAACGGAAAAATGAGTGAGGTAAGTATGGCGGCGAAATATGATGAGAACAGCATTTCAATCCTGGAGGGGCTTGAGGCGGTAAGGAAGCGCCCTGGCATGTACATTGGAAGCGTTGGCACCAAGGGCTTGAACCATCTTATATATGAGATTGCGGACAATTCGGTGGATGAGCACCTTGCGGGCTATTGCAGCGAGATTACGGTGACGCTCAATGCTGATGGTTCTGCAACGGTAAAGGACAATGGAAGGGGGATTCCCACGGGGATTCACCCGAAGGCGGGGATTCCTGCGGTTGACGTGGTGTTCACAATGCTTCACGCAGGTGGAAAGTTTGGCGACGGCGGCTACAAGATATCAGGTGGCCTGCATGGCGTGGGAGCCTCGGTTGTCAATGCCCTGTCAGTCTGGCTTGAGGTTGAGATACGAAGGGACGGTATCGTACACCACCAGAGGTATGAGCGCGGCAAGCGCGTTGGGGAGCTTACCCAGACCGGAACCTGCAGGAAGAATGACACGGGCTCCACTGTGACATTCCTGCCGGATGGCGAAATATTTGAAAAGACCGTGTTCAAGGCGGAGGCAATAAAAAGCAGGCTTCATGAGACAGCTTATCTTAACCCGGGGCTTACAATCAATTTTATTGACAAAAGGCACCTTAATTCCACGGAGGATGAGGTGGCGGTGTTCCATGAGGAGGACGGGATAAAGGCCTACATCAAGGATTTGAACGAGGGAAAGGAAGCCGTACACGGCATTGTGTATTTCAAGCGCAGGGTCGAGGGGATTGAGGTTGAGGCTGCTTTTCAGTTTGTGAACGAGTTTGAGGAAAATGTCCTTGGATTTTGTAATAATATCTATACCCAGGAGGGCGGAACCCACATAACGGGCTTCAAGACCAAGTTTACAATGGTTATTAACCAGTATGCGAGGGAGCTTGGCATACTCAAGGACAAGGATGCCAATTTCACCGGGCTTGACGTCAGGAACGGAATGACTGCAATCATAGCGGTAAAGCATCCTGAGCCGAGGTTTGAGGGCCAGACCAAGACCAAGCTTGACAATCCTGATGCGGGAAAGGTGGTTGCGGAGGTTGCAGGTGAGGAGCTGCAGCTTTATTTTGACAAGAACCTTGACACGCTGAAGGCTGTCATTGCCTGTGCGGAGAAATCTGCGAAAATCAGGAAGGCTGAGGAGAAGGCAAAGACGAACCTTCTGTCAAAGCCTAAGTTTTCCTGTGATTCCAATGGGAAGCTTGCCAACTGTGAGAGCCGCAATCCTGCCGAGTGTGAGGTGTTCATAGTGGAGGGGGATTCCGCAGGGGGTTCTGCAAAGACAGCGAGGAACAGGAGAACGCAGGCGATACTCCCAATCAGGGGCAAGATTCTCAATGTTGAGAAGGCTTCCATTGACAAGGTGCTTGCCAATGCGGAGATT
>CAYZYS010000075.1:0-10013 GCA_964482605.1 uncultured Bacteroides sp. | reverse complement strand
TCCTATGTGAGTGCAACGGACATCACGAAAACGAAAGTTTTCGTGATGCCGTTCGCCGCATACTAGGTGTGCACTGCGAAAATAAAGGTTTTCGAGATGACGTTCGTCGCATATATATGGTTTGGACGTAAGAGAAAGGAGAGTTGCGATGTATCAGTTTACAGATGACTGCAGGGTTGGCATTAAGGAGATTGATGAGGAGCATGAGAAGCTGTTTGATTTGATTAACCAGGCAACTGCAATGGCGGATAACGGCAGTGATTCATATTTCGTGGCAAAGGGGCTTTTGATTCAGTTAAAGGAATACGCGGTTACACATTTTGCCCATGAGGAAAGCTACATGGAGAAGATTCATGACCAGGAGCTTGAAAGGCAGAGGAGGGAGCACAGGCTGTTCAGGGAAAAGGTGGATTCAGTCAACCTTGAGGATTTGTCTGAGGAGGAAGGCGAGAAGGCAATGAGGGAGCTTCTTGCATTTACCGCAAAATGGCTGTATGGGCACATCCTTGGAAGTGACACCATGATTGGCAAGTTCACGGAGAAGCCGGAGGAGGATATATTTGCATTTACCGACAAATACAGGACGGGGATTCAGTTCGTGGATGATGAGCACAAGAAGCTGTTTGAGATTATCAAGCAGACGGACGATGCAATACATGCGGAGCTGCTTCATGACAAATATGATGTGATTGTACACATAATCGGGCAGCTTAAGGATTACACAATCATGCATTTCTCTGATGAGGAGAAGTACATGGAGAAGATTGGGTATGAGGGGCTTGAGCTGCAGCGCATTGCCCATACGGCATTTGTTGACAGGCTCAACGAGGTGAACCTTGATGATGTGGATGACAACCAGGATGAATACCTTGAGGATTTGATTGCATTTCTGCTGGAGTGGCTCATTAACCACATACTCAAGATGGACAAGAAGATACCTAACAAGGCATGAAGCCTTATGGAAGCTTAGGGTTTGGGATGCCCCGGATGGTGAGAGCCATTGCCGGGGCATTTCCGTGTGATGACAGGGGGTGTGCCGTGGGCGTGTCTAAGGAAAATGTGAGACACCCGTATGCCTGGGCGCTGGTGTATGGCGTTCTGTTGGCGGGATATGCGGGTTTTACGCTGCTGGATGCATTTGTGCTGCCAAGGGATGTGGTGTATGTTGGGGACATGGCGGGCAGTGACGCTGCACAGGGTGCGGCAGGTGATGGTGCTACGGGAGGTGCCGATGGTGACAGTGCGGACGGGGAAGGCGTGGGGCTTTTGAATCCTGGGCTTACGGAGCCTGTTGTGACTGACACAAGCTATAGGAGCGCAGGAATCACGATTGAGATAAATACAATTCGTGAGTATGACACGGACATATATGTCGCGGATGTGATGCTTTCCAGCGTGTCAAGCCTGCGTGCGGGGCTTGCCAGCGGGATGTTTGGCAGGAACGTAAGTCAGACCACCTCGGCAATTGCTCAGGAGAATGGCGCAATCCTTGCGGTAAACGGGGATTATTACGGCTTTCGGGACAGGGGCTTTGTCATGAGGAACGGTTATCTGTACAGGGATACCGCAAGGACATCAGGGATTACTGATGCGCTGGTCATTGGCAGGGACGGCACATTTTCCATTGTGGATGAAATGCTGTCGGATGCACAGGAGCTTGCCAATACTGCGCTGCACATATTTTCATTTGGGCCGGGGCTGATTGAGGACGGCGTAATAACGGTGGACGAGGCGAGTGAGGTTGAGCAGTCCATGCGAAGCAACCCAAGGACGGCAATCGGTGAGATTTCCCCGCTTCATTACATCATACTGGTGTCGGACGGGCGGACTGACAAAAGCAGCGGGCTCACACTGCTGCAGACGGCAGGGGTGATGAAGGAGCTTGGCTGCCGCACCGCATATAACCTGGACGGGGGCGGCTCCTCCACGATGTGGTTCATGGGCAGGGTGGTGAACAATCCCACCAGCGGTATAAGGAGTGGCGAGCGAAGCGTGAGCGACATCATTTACATTGGAGAATAATCTTCTATTATTATGTGCGGCGTTGTGGTATGATTGCAGGTATGGAAGTATTAATGCGGTGAATGGAAACGGGAAATGAAAACTATCAATGAACACATAAAACAGCAGGCATTTAAGCAGGTTTACCTGATTTACGGTGAGGAGAGGTATCTGGTGAACCAGTATTGTGAAAGGCTTAAGACTGCCATAATTGGTGATGACACAATGAATTATACCTGCTATGACGGTGATAAGCCTGACATGGGGGAGGTCACCGCAACCGCAGGGACACTGCCTTTTTTTGCGGAGCGAAGGCTGATTCTTTTCAAGGGTAGCGGATACATGAAGTCATCCAACGAGGAAATGACAAAGCTTCTCAAAGACATGCCTGAGTACCTGTACATCATTTTCGTGGAGGAGGATGTGGATAAGCGCTGCAAGACCTACAAGGCGGCTGCGGACAAGGGCTACGTCTGCGAGATGAAGTATCAGGGCGATACGATACTCATGCGCTGGGTGTCGGGGCTCATGCAGCAGGAGGGCAAGAGGATTGACAAGGCTGCGCTTCAGCTTCTCCTTGAAAAGACGGGCGTGTCGATGGACATAATAAGGGGTGAGGTGGAGAAGCTGATTTCGTACTGCGCTGACAGGGATGAGGTGACGTCGTCGGATGTCGAGGCTGTATGCACGACACAGCTCCAGAACAAGATATTTGACATGATTACGGCGATTGCCACGAGGAACCAGAGGCAGGCGCTTGAGCTGTACAAGGATTTGCTGCTGTTGAAGGAGGCTCCCATGAGGATACTGTACCTGATGGCGATGCAGTTCAACAGGATGCTGCAGGTAAAGGAGCTGTCAGGCAGGGGCGTGTCCTCTGGTGCCATTGCCAAGGAGCTTGGCATTCCGGCATTCCTTGTGGGAAAGCTGCTTGCGCAGGCAAGAAGCTTCACGGAGCGCCAGCTTTTTGAGGCACTGGAGTATTTTGCGGGGCGTGAGCAGGACGTGAAGACGGGGGTGCTTGGTGATGAGCTGGCGGTTGAGATGGCAATCGTAAAATACAGCAGTAAATGATATGCTTTTAATGAATATAATATTATATACGTGGCTGCCGTGCGGCGTCCGTGGAATGGGGAGTGTATGAAGAAAAGTGTTTTATGCGTAATGTTTGGGGTTATCATCGGGCTTGTGATAGCCATTGCATTTGGGGTGGGGCTAATCCTTGGCAGGGGAAGCGGCAAGTCGGCGGATGGCGGCACTGCGGTGGCGGTGGAGTCATCGGCGGTGGAAGCGTCAGGCAATGGCAACAGCAACGGCAACAGCCATGTCAATGCCACTGTCAGTGAAACCGCTGCGGGTACTGCCAATGATGGCGGCACGTCAGCCTCAGCCACCACTGCGACAGGCGGTTCGGGTGAGGCGGCAACGGGCGGCGAGGGGACTGCCGCTGACACAAGGACGGTGGCGCTGGATGCTGTTGTGACCGCAGAGAGGAGCAACCACTGGGGTGAGAATGGCAATTACTATGCACAGTTTGACATTACCGTCAGGAATAACGGTTTGGATGAGCTTGACGGCTGGGTGATGGAGGTGAGCGCAGACGGGCTTAAGGAGATAACGCAGGCGTGGAATTGTGAGGCATCTTCAAGTGACGGCACATACATTGTGACACCGGTGCAGTACAACCAAAAGCTTGCGTCGGGAAGTGAGACGGCTGGAATGGGTATCATCATTAATTCCGGCAAGGAGCTTGAAAATATTGACGTGAAGGTCATGGTGGGAGGAAGTACCGTAAGCTCTGGCACACAGGGCGGCACAGGGGGCACTTCAGGCAGCTCGGACAGTGCAATTGCCATTTCCGCAGGAAAGTCCTCGGCTTCATCCAATGCATCGGGTAAGCTGCATGTGAGCGGCACAAGCCTCATGGATGGCAGCGGCAATGCCGTACAGTTAAGGGGCGTCAGCACACATGGGCTTGCGTGGTATCCTGAGTACGTGAACAAGGCTGCCTTCCAGACGCTGCGTGATGACTGGGGTGCCAATGTCATTAGGCTTGCCATGTACACTGACGAGTATGGCGGGTATTGCAACGGCGGTGACAGGGACAAGCTGAAGCAGCTTGTGGATGACGGCGTGGGCTACGCAACTGAGCTGGGGATGTATGTAATCATTGACTGGCACATATTGAATGACAACAATCCGCAGACCCACAAGTCAGATGCAATTGAATTTTTTGATGAAATGTCCAGGAAGTATGCGGACCATGACAATGTAATATATGAAATATGCAATGAGCCGCATGGCGTGAGCTGGAGCAATGACATAAAGCCGTATGCGCAGGAGGTTCTCAAGGTGATTCGCTCCAATACAGATGCAGTCGTGCTTGTGGGAACCAACACCTGGTCACAGGATGTGGATGACGTGATTGGCAATGCGCTTGACTATGACAATGTGATGTACGTTGCCCATTTCTATGCGGCGACACATAAGGAGGCAATAAGGGAAAAGATAACCAAGGCATTGGCGGCAGGCGTTCCCGTGTTCGTGAGCGAGTGCAGCATATGCGATGCCAGCGGCAATGGCAGCATTGACGAGGATTCAGCCAATAAGTGGCTTTCCTTCATGAATGAGAATGGAATCAGCTTTGTGGCGTGGAGCCTTAGCAACAAGAATGAGACATCAGCACTGATTAAGTCGGACTGCAGCAAGACGAGCGGGTGGGGTGATGATGATTTGTCCCAGTGTGGAAAGTGGTTTAAAAAGGCTATAAAGGGCGATTATTGATTATCTGCTGCAATTAAAAATCCCGATGCCAGGGTGTGGGCATCGGGATTTAATATTTGTCGCAATGAGCTTAAGCCATCTTGTTCACGGCAACTGTAAGGCGTGAAACCTTCCTGGCAGCGGTATTCTTGTGGAAGATACCCTTTGATGTTGCCTTTGAGATTTCACTGATTGCCTCTGGCAGTGCAGCCTGTGCGGCAGCCTTGTCATTGGCGGCAACGGCGCTCTCAACCTTCTTTATATAGGTCTTGACCCTTGACTTGATGGCCTTGTTGCGCTCAGCCCTTGCCTGTGATGTGCGTACTCTTTTCTTAGCGGATTTAATGTTAGCCAATTTTACTTACCTCCAAATAATAATACATAGTGAAATTCCGGCATAAAGCCAGTTGTTACATATCAAAGCCTGACACGGCCTGCTTCAATATCAAACATACCATAACATTTTAGTATAATGATTTCTATATGTCAATAACAAAATCCATAAAATGGTTGTACATGTCCTGCAATTAAAAATCCGTAAATTGCCAATACTAGTAATAAAATGTTCAGAATGTGATTTTTGTGAAAAGGAGTATGTATGGATATGCAGGAATTGGAGATAAGGACGGATTTGGCACTTGAGCTCAATGAGGGGATTGGGAAGGGCTGCGGTGGGGCATCGGGAATCCAGGTAAATGAGGAGTATGATGCCGCATCCAATTTTAAGATAACGGGCATCAGGATAACCACACCGGAGGGTGCCAGGGCGCTTGGAAAGCCAATGGGCAATTACATCACCACTGAAAATGCACTGCTTTGCATGGCTGATGAGCTGATGGAGACCGCCATGGCGGATAGGCTCACGGTCATAATGAGGGAGCTCATGGAGCCGTATATGTCCGGTGACAGCATAAATGTGCTTGTGGTGGGGCTTGGAAACAGGGAAGTGACCTGCGATTCACTCGGTCCGCTGGTGACGGAGTATATATCCGTACTAAACCACAGCATTGAGCCTGATGATGGCGGCATAAGCATAACTGCCATTGCACCGGGGGTCAGGGCGCAGACGGGAATGGAGACCGCAAGCATAGTGAAGGGCATAGCGGCTGAGGTGAAGCCTGATGTCATCATTGCGGTGGATGCCCTTGCAGCAAGGAACGGTTCAAGGCTCAACACCACCATACAGATGTCTGACCGTGGGATACACCCGGGCTCAGGCGTTGGGAACCACAGGACGGGGCTTGATGAGTCTACCGTGGGCGTTCCCGTGATTGCGGTTGGGGTTCCGACGGTGATTGAGGCGGCAACCATAGTCCAGGATGCACTTGAGAATTTCACTGATTGTCTTGGGCAGTCAGGGAATTTCCTGCATGTGTGCCACATAATAAGAAATCTTACGCCGTATGAGAGAAAGCGCATGATATGCGAGGTGATTGAGCCCACCATGAGCGACATGTACGTGACACCTAGGGACGTGGATGCCTCGGTCAGGAAAGTTGCCGCAATCATAGCAAGGTCAATCAACAGTCTGTGCAAATAGGTCATAAAGCCAATGCATTTGTCATATTCTTTTGTGGTGGCTGGTAATATGGAATATGCGGTGGCTTTTGTGGGAAATGTGAATAAATTCAGGCTGGCGTGTGTGCTGGCGGTGTTGGTGACATTGGTATATGTGTGGACGCATGGGCTGCTTTCCGTGGTTGTGGGGACTGTCGGGACGGCAGTGGCAGGCTGGGGCGGGGATGTGCTCTGTCCTTATCCCGGGTTTGCGGCAGGGCTTGATGATGAGGGGGATTCCCTGCATGGGCTGCTGGGTGGTGCCGTATACCCGCTTTATGCACTTGCGTCAGAAAAAGCGCTTGCCAAGGATGATGCCGCATGGGGACAGGCAGGGGCGGCGTATTCGGAGGCTTTGGCTTCGGGCGCGGCTTCCACATCCGAAGGCAGTGAGGAAGGGGGGCAGGCTGCACAAGAGGTACAGGGGAATGCAGGGGAGGAGCCTTTCACGGACGGAAGTGCGGCTTCTGGTGAAGCACAGGTGAGCAGTGGCGGCGTAACCCAGGCGGCTTCCCAGGGGGATGGTGACACGGGTGGGACTTATGTGGACGGCGGTACATTACAGGTGGCTTCCAGTGGCATAATGACAGGGATGGTTTACCCAAGGAGCAGCCTGGAGAACTTTGACTTTTTGTATAAGAATTTTTACACCGTAACAAGCATAACAGAGCTTACTGGTGATAAGCTGCGACCTGCGGAGTTTCTGGCAAAGGACATGACCGTGGCGCACGATTCATCCACGCCACAGATACTCATTTTCCATACCCATTCGCAGGAGGAATTTGCCGATTCGGTGGAGGGTGATGACACAACCACGATAGTGGGCGTGGGGGATTACCTTGCGCAGCTTCTCACGGAGGTGTACGGGTATAACGTAATCCATGACAGGGGGGTGTATGATGTCGTGGACGGGAAGCTTGACAGGAGCAAGGCATATACATATGCGGAGGAGGCTGTGGAGGAGCTGCTTTTGAAATACCCCTCGATAGACATGGTGATTGACCTGCACAGGGATGGTGTGTCGGATGACACAAGGCTTGTCACTGAGGTGAACGGGAAGCAGACCGCCAAGGTGATGTTCTTTAACGGTTTAAGCTACAGTAAGAAAAATGGCAGCATAAGCTACCTTCCCAACCCCAACCTTGATGACAACCTCGCCCTGAGCCTCCAGATGCAGCTTCTTGGAAATGCGTACTATCCTGATTTCCTTCGCAGGATATATGTAAATGCATACAGGTATTGCCTGCATTTAAGGGGGAAATCCATGCTCATTGAGGCTGGGGCGCAGACCAATACCCTGCAGGAGGTAAAAAATGCGATGGAGCCGTTGGCAGACCTCATAGACAGGACGCTCAAGGGGGAAAGGTACTGGTAAAAAAACATCCCGAAAAAATTCGGGATGTCGTGTTGACTGGTATTAAATTATCTGCTCACAAAGCTTGCACATATTGTCTGGTCTGCATTGCCTGCATTGGCACCCTGTATGTCGATGTAATCAGCAACACACATGTTGTCCTCATTGTGTACGCAGTTGGCTGCCTGACAGTGTACGGAAAGCGTGTCCTTCGGACCCGTCATGGCGTTCTTGCAGTCGCAGGAACGGTCAAAGCTTGCACAGCAGGTGCAGCTCTTGTCCTCAGCCTTGGCACCCTGCACGTCAATCTCGGTACGGCAGCAGCAATGGTCATCATTGTAGCCACAGGTGGTTACATTACAGCCTAAAGATGTCATAATAATCTACCTTCCTTTCATCCCCGTTACACGGGGTTAAGATTATTATGCCCTGGCAAGGCTGTCTTATTCAGGCGGGAATCATTCAAGCATTTCAAAATTTTTGTAATATTTGAATATCGCCTTGGCGAGAATCTTTTCCTTTGCCACGTACTTGTTTTCCCAGTAGCGGGAATCTAGTGAGCTGTTGCGGTTGTCCCCCATGACGAAGTAGTGTCCGGCAGGGACGATGTATTTCTGGTAGTCACCTGAGGAGACCATCGGTTCACGCAGGTACGGCTCGTCAAGCATTTCGCCGTTGACATACACATGCGTCACCCCATTGTAATCCTTCATTATCTCCACGATGTCGCCCGGAATTCCGATTACCCTCTTTACATAGGTTTCCTCCTCGTTGTCAGGGAACTTGAAGATGATTATGTCACCCCTCTGCGGGTCGGAAAATATGTAGGAGAAGCGGAAGCCAATCAGCCTGTCGCCCTCAAGTATGGTGTCACGCATGGAGCCTGTTGGCACCTGTGCATTGACAATGACAAATGTATTGCACAAAAATGCAATGACAAATGCGGCGACCATTATCTTGATGTAGCTTAATATCTCGTCCCAGATGGTTTTCCTTCTTTTTTTGCGTTTCCTTTTCCCAGTGCGGGCTGCCGCCTTGCCGCTGCCTGACGCATTGCCCGTTGCCTTTGCGTCATCTGTGCCGGTAACGACATCAAGGAGGCTGGAATCATCCATATCGGATATGGATTCCTTAAGCTCCTTGTATATGGATGATTCATTGTTGCCATTATCAGACATGGTTGTAACTCCATTCCTGTGGAAATGCGGTTGGCATGGTTATTTGGCAAGTCTTGCGAGAATCTCGTTGCTCCTTGTAATGAAGCCAGTCATTGCCTCCGGTGCAAGCGGGGAGTGGCTGAGCATTGCCAGGTCGTAAAGCTGCTGGCAGAACATTGTCACATCCTCTGAATCACTATGCCCGGCAACGTACTGTACAAGGCTGTTGTTGGCGTTGAGCACCAGTGTGAGCCCTGCCCCGCCGAACATTGACGAATCCATGCCTCCCATGTTGTACATGCGCATCATGTCCTGCATGCGTCGGCTCTCCTCTGAGAGCGTAATCATTGAGGAAATGCTGGCATCCTTTAACTTCTCTACCTTAACATCTAATTTGTCATTATTCAATGCCTTTTTAAAGGTTTCGGTAAGTTTCTCGGTTATTTCCTTTAATTCCTCCTCTGACGCATCTTCCTTGAAGGTGTCATTGAGGTCGGCATCAACCCTTGCAAACCTTACGCCTGATGCGTTCTCGTCCTTGTCATCAGTCTTCTGGTTCTTTGCCTCCACGGCGGACACGAATGCCTGGTCAATCGTCTGGTTAAGTACCACCACGTCAATGTCCTGAGCCTTGAACATGTTGATGTACTGGCTCTGCTCTGTTGTGTCAGAGGTGTAGAACACGGTGTTTTCATGCTTTTCCTTGTTCTTGTCAAGGCATTCCTGCAGGGTCAGGTACTTGCCGTCAACATTCTTGTACAGGATGTAATCGCCCATCTTTTCAGCAAATTTTTCATCGCGAAGGTAGCCAAACTTGATGAATGGGTTGATGTCATCCCAGTATTTCTCATAGTTTTCCTTGTCGGTCTTGTACATGCCAGAAAGCTTGTCGCACACCTTCTTGGTGATGTAATCTGATATTTTCTTCACAAAGCCGTCATTCTGCAGCGCACTCCTGGACACGTTGAGCGGCAGGTCAGGGCAGTCAATCACACCCTTGAGCAGAAGCAGGAATTCAGGTATTACTTCCTTTATGTTGTCTGCAACGAATACCTGGTTGTTGTAGAGCTTGACAGTTCCCTCAATTGTCTCGTATTCAGTGTTAATCTTAGGGAAATACAGAATTCCCTTTAAGTTGAACGGATAGTCCATATTCAGGTGTATCCAGAACAGAGGCTCCT
>CAYZYS010000074.1:0-10289 GCA_964482605.1 uncultured Bacteroides sp. | reverse complement strand
TTATGCGGCAACCATGACGCACAGCCAATCGTCAATGCAGGAAGCTTATATTAATCATGGCTGAAAAAAAGCAGGTTCCTTTACGGTTGTCAGAAAAGTTGTATGCTGATATTGCCGCATGGGCAGAAGACGATTTCAGATCCGTAAATGGCCAGATAGAATATTTGCTTTCCGAATGTGTAAGGCAGAGAAAAAAAGATGGCAAGTATGTTGGGGAAGACATTGACGTTCCGCCAAAGCTTGATATTAAATAATATCCAATAAGCCCAATGCCATGTACAAAATACCCAGAGAGAATGGTACATACTTTCTCTCTGGGATATTTTTTCACATTTTCCTACATATCCTTATTGAACAGCTCCACATCAAGCGCCTTCTCCTGATATGAGACAATCGTGGTACACACGGCATCCCCCGTGATGTTCACCGCCGTTCTAATCATGTCAAGGATTCTGTCAATGCCCATAATCAGCGCAATTCCCTCTGTCGGAAGCCCCACGGAATTAAGCACCATTGCAAGCGTCACAAGCCCGACACTCGGAACCCCCGCCGTACCTATTGATGCTATGGTTGCCGTAAGCACCACCGTTGCAAGGTTTCCAATCGTAAGGTCCATTCCATATGCCTGCGCAATGAATATTACCGCCACGCCCTGCATTATCGAGGTTCCATCCATATTAATGGTGGCTCCAAGCGGAATTGTGAACGAGGATATCTTCTTGGACACACCCAGCTTGTTGGTCAGGGTATCAATTGACATGGGTATCGTGGCATTGGAGGTTGCAGTTGAAAATGCAAACATCATGACCGGGAAGAACTTCTTTATGAACTTCACCGGATTCAGCCTTGTAAACACGAACAAAAGCACCTGATATACCACAAAGCACTGAATGAACAACACCAGTGTGACATTTCCCATGTATTTCAGCATCGGCTTGAATGCAGAAAAGCCAAGGTTGGCAAAGGTTCTGCATATGAGGCAGAATACCCCCACAGGGGCAAGCTTCATGATTGTCATGGTCATTTCCATCATGACATCATTGAACTGGCTGAAAAAATTAGCAACGGTTGATGCCCTGCTCCCAAGCCTTGCAAGCATGACACCCACAAACAGCGCAAACACAATGATTGGAAGCATGTCACCATCAGCCATTGAACCGATTGGATTCTTCGGTATTATGTTAAGAAGCGTGTCCACAAGGCTCACGGACGTAGCCGCAGTGGTTTCAGACTTCTGAATCTCCGACATGTTAAGCCCAATGCCCGGCTTAATCAGAAGCGCCATGGACAGTGCGCATGTGACCGCAAGCGCCGTGGTGAGCAGGTAGAACAATATTGTCTTTACCCCCACCTTGCCAAGCGTCTTCGTATCACCTATTGCCATGCTTCCGCACACAAGCGAGCAGAACACCAGAGGCACCACAAGCATCTGCATCAGGCGGATGAAGCCCTGCCCCAGCACATACAGCACGCCTTCTATGATTATGGTGTCCCTCACATACCCTGATGGCACATAATAGTGGATAAGCACGCCGATAAGCGCACCCCCAAGCAGTGCGATGAATATCCAGGTTGACAGTCCCAGAGACTTCCTTTCATTCTTTTTAACTTTTTCCATCTATATATCCTTACCCTTCCTAGTATGTCATGAATTCGTGCCAGCGCACTTGACGCTGCTTCGCAGCTATTCATGATTGTCATTGTTCATCAATCAAGCGAACTTGCAGCCTCACTTGATGCCCCTGAAATATTCCTGCAGCGCCTCACGCCACTCCTTCGGCTGTTCAAGCCCGGTAATGCGAAGCATCATGTTGTCCAGCACCGCACCGCCGCCTATGTGGTCATCATCAGCGGTCACCGGCACAACCTGTATTTTCCCTGCATTTCCTGAATATTCCAGAATTGCATTCACAAATTCATACCTGCTGCACGCACCCCTGCACACCGCATGGTATATCCCGTATTCATCCCTGTCAACAAAATACCGCATCACCTTTACCAGCTCACTTGTGCTTGTTGGGGAAGAATAAATGTCCTTTGCCGCATATATGCTGGAATTGTCCTTGACGGCAGCAAGCACCGAGTTCACAAAGTCACGTCCGATTCCATACACCCATGAGCTCCTGATTATCACAAACCTATTCATGAGCTGGCTTAAAAGCTGCTCCCCTGCAAGCTTTGATTTCCCGTACACATTTGCGGGATTGGGGGTGTCAAATTCAACATATGACCTTTTCCCCGCAGTCCCAAACACATCATCCGTTGAAAGGTGAATCACCTTGGCATTGATTTCATTGGCGGCAAGGGCGATATTCCTCACCCCGATTGCATTGACACGGTATGCCTCGTCAGGATTCTTCTCACACTCCGTGACGCTTGTCATGCTCGCACAGTTAATCACCACGTCAGGCCTTGTCGTCCTGACAAACGACACGACCTGGTCAATGTCCGTCACGTCCACATCCATGTCCGTGAGAAACATCTCATACTCCGTCTTCTTCAATAGTCCCGGCAGCACCGAGCCCACATGCCCCGACGCCCCTGTAATCCAGATTCTTTTCATACATTTTCTCCTTTCCAACACTCATATGTCAATCAATTTACAACCTTCACATATCAGTCATTTCACAAAATCCGTCCGCAAGGCGGCCATATCCTGACCGCATCAAATCAATACCATCAGCACACCATGCACCACGGCCGCCACACACCATGCAACCACGCACTGGAACACAACCATCATCAGCGCCCATTTGCCGCCAAGCTCACGCCTCACTGACGCTATTGCGGCAACACATGGTGTATACAAAAGGCAGAAGGCAAGCAGCGCACCTGCCGCAGAAAGCGACATACAGGCGGTCAGCCCCTCCGTTGAGGCAAACAGCACATTAAGTGTTGCAACAACGCTCTCCTTTGCGATAAACCCGGTGATGAGCGCCGTTGAAACCCGCCAGTCCCCAAAGCCAAGTGGGGCAAAAACCGGCGCAATCCACCCTGAAACCATGGCAAGTATACTGTCCTTGGCATCCTCCACCATGCACAGCCTTAGGTCAAATGTCTGCAAAAACCATATCACAATAGTTGCAAGAAATATAATTGTAAACGCTCTCTGTATAAAATCCTTTGCTTTGTCATATAAAAGCCTTAATACATTTTTCGCACTGGGCATCCTGTAGTTAGGAAGCTCCATTACAAACGGCACTGCCTCACCCTTGAACATAAAGCTCTTGGACAAAACCGCCACCAATATCCCCATGAGGATTCCGCCAAAATATATCCCCACCATTATAAGCCCGCTGTATTTCGGAAAAAATGCCGCCGTGAGGAAGCCATATATCGGAAGCTTTGCGGAGCAGCTCATGAACGGCGTGAGCATTATGGTCATCCGCCTGTCCCTTGCAGACGGCAGCGTCCTGCTCGCCATGACGCCCGGAACCGTACAGCCAAAGCCAATCAGCATGGGCACTATGCTTCTTCCCGACAGGCCAATCTTCCTCAAGAGCTTATCCATCACAAAGGCAACCCTCGCCATGTACCCCGTATCCTCAAGAAGCGAAAGGAAGAAAAACAGCGTGACGATTATCGGCATGAAGCTCAACACACTTCCAACACCCGTGAATATGCCATCCACGACAAGCGAATGTATCGCAGGATTAATGTTCCATAATGTAAACTGCCTGTCAGTCAACTCCGTCACCACATCAACGCCTGCGGCTATCACGTCCTGCAAAAATGCCCCAATGCAGTTAAAGGTCAGCAAGAACACCGCAGCCATTATAATCACAAATGCAGGAATGGCAGTATATTTGCCAGTCAGCACCCTGTCAATTCGTCGGCTGAGCACATGCTCCCTGCTTTCCGTCGGCTTCACAACCGTTGCAGACACCAGCTTCCCGATAAATGTGTAGCGCATGTCCGCAATTGCAGCAGCCCGGTCAAGCCCGCGTTCCTCCTCCATCTGGGTTATGATGTGCTCAAGCATGTCCTTCTCATTGTCACTCAAGCCAAGCAGCGCAAGAATGTGGTCATCACCCTCGATGAGCTTGGTTGCCGCAAACCTCACGGGAATCCCCGCATTTACGGCATGGTCCTCTATCAGGTGCATTATCCCGTGAAGGCAGCGGTGTACCGCACCGCCATTGTCATCCTCCTCACAAAAATCCATCCTCGCCGGCTTCTCCTGGTATTTTGCCACATGCATGGCATGATTTACCAGCTCATCAATGCCCTCATTTTTCACGGCGGATATTGGAACCACTGGAATCCCAAGCATTTGCTCCATCTCATTAATCCTGATTGAGCCGCCGTTGCCCCTCATCTCATCCATCATATTGAGGGCAAGCGTCATTGGAACGCCAAGGTCCATAAGCTGCATGGTGAGGTAAAGGTTTCTCTCTATGTTGGTGGCATCGACAATGTTGATTATTGCCGTTGGCTTCTGCTCAATTATGAACTGCCTCGTCACAATCTCCTCACTGCTGTAAGGCGACATGGAATATATGCCCGGAAGGTCGGTAATCTCCGTGTTGTCATAGCCGCGGATTACACCCGTCTTTCCCTCCACTGTCACGCCGGGAAAATTCCCGACATGCTGGTTGGAGCCCGTCAACTGGTTAAAAAGTGTTGTCTTTCCGCAGTTTTGGTTTCCCGCCAGGGCAAATGTAAGCGTTGTACCTTCAGGAAGCGGATTTTCCTTGTCCTTCTCATGGTAGCGCCCCTCCTCGCCAAGCCCCGGATGCTCTATCGGAAGCCTTATGCCAAAAGCCTCCGTCCCTGCATTTTCCTTGCCCCAAGGCGCAGCAGCCTTCCTGTCTGGCGCATGGTCATCACCCGAAATATCACCGGCAGCCTTTGCCGTCTCCTCCACCTGTATCTTTCCGGCATCCTCAAGCCTGATTGTAAGCTCATACCCGTGAAGCCTTATCTCCACGGGGTCCCCCATGGGTGCGTATTTTACCAGTGTAACCATGACACCAGGTATCAGCCCCATATCGAGGAAATGCTGTCTAAGCGCCCCTTCGCCGCCGACAACCGTAACCACCCCTGAACTTCCAACCCCTAGGTCCTTAATTGTCATCCGTATCAAATCCTTTCATACATTACGTAATTTACCTATTTCCGAAAACCCGGCAGGTTCCACCTGTAATGTGCCGCAAGGTATCGAATCAGCACCACAATCATGCAGGACACCGCCATGGCGTAAGTCCCGCCCGCATGCCTTGACATGTAGACGCAGGACACAGCACCAATTATGGATGCGCAGGCATATATGTGCTTTACAAATATATATGGCGGAACACCTGCCATCATGTCACGCATGAGGCCTCCGCCAACACCGGTTATGGTGCCGAGGAACACCAGCAAAAATGCATTGTCACCATAGCCTCCCGCAATCCCCGCATTTACACCCACAACCGTGAACACTCCAAGTCCGATGGCATCAAGCGTCAGCATCACCTTGTCATAAATTCCGCGAAGATGCCCCGAAAGAATGTCACGCCTGAAATATAAAACAATGAATATCGCCATGGATGAAGCCGTTGCCACCAGGACATACACGGGATGGGAAAAAACGCCCGGCGGCACATTTCCCAGAATCACATCCCTGATTATGCCTCCTCCCGTGGCGGTTATTATCCCAAGCACGCACACACCAAATATGTCCATGCCCCTGTCTATGCCAACCATGGCTCCTGATGCCGCAAATGCAATGGTTCCCGCAAGCTCCATGGCAAAAACCACAAAATCCGATAAACTCATGCCACCCAAAATCTCATTCCTTCCCGTCCCAGCAATAGGTACACAGCTTGCATGGTTCTATCCCCACGGATTCAAGCATGTCGTCAAGCCTGTTGAAGCGGAGTGATGTAAAATGCAGCTCCCTGCATATTTCCTCAACCATTTTCTCATATTTCGGTGAGTCAGGGTCAGCGTACTCCTGAAGCACCTCATCAGTCACATTGCCATTTTCCAAACGCTCAATGACACGCCTTGTTATAAGGTCCATCTCTGAGGATGACCTTGAAAAGTTCAGGTACTTGCAGCCATACAAAAGCGGCGGACATGCAGGGCGGATATGCACCTCCCTGGCACCGCTCTGATACAGGAATTCAGTGGTTTCCCTAAGCTGCGTTCCCCTCACGATTGAATCATCAATGAGAAGCAGCCTCTTGTCCTGTATCAAATCCTGTACCGCCAACAGCTTCATCTTGGCAATCAGGTTGCGCTTCGTCTGAATCGTCGGCATGAATGAGCGCGGCCAGGTCGGAGTGTATTTTATGAATGGCCTTGTAAATGGCACACCTGATGCATTGGCATAGCCAACCGCATGTGCCGTGCCTGAGTCAGGCACCCCCGCCACCGTGTCAACCTCCACATTGTCCCTTGCAGCCATTTTCGCACCGCAGTTATAGCGCATGCGCTCAACGCTTATTCCCTCATAGGAGCTTGCCGGATATCCATAATACACCCACAGAAAGGTGCATATCTTCATGTCCGACCCGGGCTTCACCAGCGTGACACAATTCTTGTCCGTGAGCACAACCACCTCACCAGGCCCCAGCTCCCTGTAATCCGCATATCCAAGGTTCTTGTATGCAAAGCTCTCAAATGCGGCACAAAATGCCCCATCCTTTCTCCCAATCACCACGGGTGTGCGCCCCAGCCTGTCCCTTGCAGCATATATTCCATTTTCATTGAGCAGCAGGAGGGAAAGCGATCCGTCTATGCTGTTAAGCGCATAATTAATGCCGTCAATCAGGTTCTCCTTCTGGTTAATCAATGCCGCAACCAGCTCCGTGGCGTTCACCTCACCGCCACTCATCTCAAGGAAATGCGAGCATCCGCTGTCAAACAGCTTCTTTGTCAGCTCCTCCATGTTGTTAATCTTGCTAACCGTCGTAAGGGCAAATGAACCATGATGTGACCTTACAAGCAGGGGCTGCGGCTCATAATCGGATATACAGCCAATTCCGTAGTTCCCCCTCATGGATTTCATGTCACCCTCAAACTTGGTTCGGAACGGGGCGTTCTCTATATTGTGAATCGCCCTGTCAAAGCCCTTTTCCTTATCATACACAATCATTCCGCCCCTACGCGTGCCCAGGTGCGAATGATAATCAATGCCAAAAAACAAATCAAATACGCAGTCATCCTTGGCTGCAACCCCATAAAAACCGCCCATTACATCCTCATTTCCGTTCCGCTGCGGCATAATCCGCAAGAACACCATAATCATCAATACCAAGACATTTTAACATATGTAGGTTATAAGGTCAAAAAAGGCGCAGGACAGGTTCCCCCGTCTGCGCCCCCATGTTCAAAATCAAAGTGTGCTTCCAAAGTCGGTCACAAGCACCTGTCCCGTGATTGCCCTGGACTCATCACTTGCAAGGAACAGGATGATATTGGCAACATCCTCCGGCATGCAAGGCTGTGTCTTTAAGTTGCCGTGGGTAGCCATGGCCCCCATCATGTCAGGGTCAAGGTTCTCTGCCTTCATCCCCGCAACCATCGGTGTCACAATGGTACCTGGGCACACGGCATTACACCTTATGTTCTGTGCCTGGAAACGAAGTGCAGTATGGCGTGTGATTCCCACAATTGCAGACTTTGATGCAACATATGCCGCACCACCGCAGCCCATCACGCCCGCAACGGACGCAACATTCACAACCGAGGCACCTGACTTCATCTCCCCAAGAACCGCACGCATGCAGCGCATCGTTCCCTTGGTATTGGTCTCCACAATACGGTCGAGATCCTCATCGAGGTAACGGTCAATCGGCTTAAGTCCCTCCTCAAGTATACCCGCATTGTTCACAAGCACGTCAATCTTGCCAAACTTGTCAATTGTTGCCTTGACCATGTTCCTCACGTCATCCTCCTTGGAAATGTCCGTCGGAACCACAAGGACAGTGCCGCCTGCTTCCTCAATCTCCTTGGCAACGTTTTCAAGCGCTGCCGCACGCCTTGCGGTAATCACAACCGAAGCGCCCTCCCTTGCCAGTGTCTTTGCAGTGGCGGCTCCAACGCCCGAATTACCACCTGTCACGATGACAACCTTACCATCAATTCTTCCCATAGCATTCCCCTTTCTGCCGAAGCAAATGTGCATGTCGCACAGCATTTGTTACATTTTAATATAAAAACATCATTTTATCAAGCCGCAAAGTATGCTGTAAGCCAGTATGCACCATGGCTTGCCAAGTATTATTATAAGGGTGAATTTGCGGAAGCTCATGTTCATGAGCCCTGAGAAAAAGCAGAAAAAATCATCAGGAAATATCGGAAGGACTATCACCGCCAGCAAAAACCAGCCATATGACCTTGTTCCAATCCTGCGGCTCCATTTATCATACACCTCCTGTGAAAACATAGCCTTCACAAGCCCCGTACCGTACCTCCTGGCAAGGAGAAATGCGACAATTGAACCAATTGATATTCCTATGTAATTGCAAAGGAAGCCCTTAAACACGCCAAATGCCACCGTGCCTACCGCATAGCCGACGGCGCCGGGCAGTATTGGCAGCACCACCTGAAGCGCCTGAAACACCATGAGCACAAGCGGGGCGGCAAGCCCAAACCTACCCATGTACTCCTGCAAATCCCCCACCGACTGAAACTCCTGTGCAATCAAATGGCGGACAAAAAGCGTAAGCAGCACCAACACAATCACTATCGCCCCTATTTTCAGCTTTTTGACAAAATCCATTCCGACCATAAAAATCCCTATACACGTACCTTCTCCTGAAGCTTTTGCATGAACACAGGAAGCTGTGCGGCTATGAAAGCCCTCCTGCTATGGCTGTAATTAACAACATCCAGCACGTCCTCCTCGCTTTGGAGCACACAGTGGTCAATGTCAACATACACCTTTGTCCGCTTCAGGTCATTAACCCTGAATATATTTTCACACAGGGAGATTGTCACCACGCCCTCTCCTGCCTCCTGCTCCCACCGAACCTTGTCCTCCGCCATTCCAAGCGTATTAGGGAGCGACCTTATGAAACCCGCAAGCGTGGGGAACCCGTTTTCCTCAATGTAAAATCGGCTGCCTGATGCAAACAGCCTGCGAAACGGCTCATAATTGGCATCTATGTCAAATATCCTGTTGGGTCCCGCCTTTCCCATCACACCGTGGATTGCGTCATCATATGCAAGCATGACCGTGCGTGCCCTGTTTTTCTCACCCTTGTGAAGCCCCGCATACACCACCTCAAATATGGAACCCAGAAATGTCCTTGCCATCTTCTCCAAGTCCGCCTCCGGCGTGTATTTTGAGAAAAATTTAATCCAGTTCCTCCAGGCGTAATATGTGGGAAATGTGTTCACGTCCTCCTTCTTTGCCCCCATTGCGTGAAGTGCCTTGGAGGTTCCGACTGATGCCACCTTCATCCCCGCACGGTTGCATAGATAGCACCATTCCGTGTCATCCCAGTAAAGGAAATTCTCCTCCGGCATGAAGCCAATCCTGTCAATCGTGGTTCTCCTGACCATAAGGGAACATGCAGCCACACTGTCAACATACAGAAAATCAGGCATGGAGCCATCCTCAACCATGTTAAGGTGTGGAACCTCGGTGCAGAAATACCAGAAATCAATCGTCTGGCCAAACTGCTGTATGTAATCAGGCTCCTCTAGGTGGTATATCTTGGATGCGGCAATCCCCACCTCGCCATGTTCATCAAGAAATGCCACAAGATTCCCCACGGCATTTTCATCCAGCATGGCATCATTGTCCACGCACATCAGGTACTCATACCCTGCGGCATATGCCCTGCGAAGACCCGTGTTAAAGCCGCCTGAGCCCCCAAGGTTCTCCTTGTTTTCCATCAGTGTCACCACGTCGCCATACTTCGCCCGTATCGCTTCGGCAGAGCCGTCCGTTGAGCCATTGTCAACCACATACAGGTCATAATCCTCAAACCTTTGCTCCAGTATGCACTGAATGCACTCCAGCACCTTATCCGCCTTATTATAGTTGCATATGACTATCCCAACCCGCTTCATGCCAATCCCCATTTCACAACATTTTCTTTCGCATTCATTACATTATACCCATAAGCGACGAACGCCATCACGAAAACTTTCGTCTTTCGCAGTGCACACCTCACATCCGCTTCGCGTCTGTTCGGTGTACGTGCTTCGCACTATACAGCCATGTCTTACCGAAATTGCTTACAAGCAAGCTTGACGCAATTCGGTAAGACACGGCTATGCACTGCTCATTGCCTGCGCTCATTATATCGCGGATGCAATCTGATTACAATATATTTGTCCCCAAACAC
>CAYZYS010000073.1:0-10789 GCA_964482605.1 uncultured Bacteroides sp. | reverse complement strand
GATTCCCTTTCCATCAGCAAATTCCTGTATCCTGTTCACGGTTGTTGCACCAATCCCGCGCTTCGGCACATTGATGATTCGCTTCACCGCCTGTCCGTCCCTGCCGTTGTCAATCGTCTTAAGGTACGAAAGAATGTCCTTGATTTCCTTGCGCTGGTAAAAATTCACGCCGCCGTATATATGATACGGAATGTTGCCTGCAAGCAGCTTCTCCTCAAGCGCCCTCGACTGGGCATTGGTCCTGTACAAAACAGCGACATCACTATAACGGTAGCCATCCCTGACCCTTGAACGAATCATGCCTGCCACGCCTATACCTTCCGTGTAAGCATCATCATACAGGTTAAAATGTACCCTGTCGCCCTCAGGATTATCCGTCCACAGCGTTTTCTTCTTGCGCCCCTCATTGTGGGCAATCACGTGATTTGCCGCATTGAGGATGTTCTGCGTGGAACGGTAATTCTGTTCAAGGCGAATGACCCTTGCACCCAGAAACACCTTCTCAAAGCTCAGGATGTTCTGTATGTTCGCACCCCTGAATTTGTATATGGACTGGTCATCATCGCCAACCACGCACAGGTTGCGGTACTTCTCCGCAAGCCTGCTCACAAGCTGGAACTGCGCCGTGTTGGTGTCCTGATACTCATCAACCATTATGTAGACAAATCTTTCCTGGTAGCTGTCAAGCACCTGGTAATCCTTGTCGAAAAGCTCCACCGTCTTGACAATCAGGTCATCAAAATCCAGTGCATTGTTGGTCATAAGCGCCTTCTGGTACTCGGCATATATCCTTGCCACGATCTCATCATTATAATTACCCGCGGCATTGATGCGCATGTCCTCCGGTGTTTCAAGCCTGTCCTTTGCGGCGGATATTGCTCCAAGAACAGCACGCTCCTTAAACATTTTACTGTCAAGGTTAAGGCGCTTGATAATCTCCTTCACCACATTTTTCTGGTCATCCGTGTCATATATGGTGAAATTGGTGTCATAGCCTATCCTGTCAATGTACCTTCTGAGGATTCTGACACACATGGAATGAAATGTGCTTACCCACACATTGTCAGCACCAATGCCAACGACCTTGTCAACACGCTCACGCATTTCCTTTGCCGCCTTATTGGTAAAGGTTATGGCAAGGATATTCCATGGATTGACCCCCATCTCCTCAATGAGATAGGCTATCCTGTGGGTCAGCGTCCTTGTCTTGCCTGACCCCGCCCCCGCAAGGATAAGCACTGGTCCATCCGTCTGAAATACCGCCTCCCTCTGCCGTTCATTAAGTGTGTCATAAATGTTGTCCATATTCATTCCATTCTCATATACTCTGTCTTGTAATTCCTTTATCGTGCCAGTTACGTCATATCCTTCTCACTGCAGCTTCTTGCCGCACTCAGGGCAGAACTTCGCACCATTGGTTGGTGTTCCGCACTCAGGACAGAACTTAGGCACCGAACCGCCCGCAGGCTGCTGTGCGTTCTGCGGCTGTACCGTCTGGCTTCCTGCATTCTGCGTCTGCATCCCCTGGTTCATCATATTCTGCTGTGCCTGCATCTGGGCCATGTTGTTCACCATCTGCTGCCCCATCATCATGCCCATCTGCATTCCTGCCATGCCCATGCCTGCTGCACCTGCTGAATTGCCATTGGCAAGTGAATCCGCCATCGCAAGCTGGGAATATTTGCCCATATCCCCCACCATTGCCTGTGATGCGGCCTTTTCCTGCATTTTCCTGACCTCCTCAGGATATGAGAAGGAGGATATCGCAAAGTCGGTGATTGCAAGCCCTATCTTGCTCATCTCCATGTCAAGGTCACCCTTGATTCCCCTGCCAATCTCCATTGCATTTGCCTGGAGATTGAACATGTCCTTGCCCTCCTGGGAAATCCAGCGCATGAGCAGTGAATCAAGGACACTCACAACCCTTTCCTTCACGTCATCAACCATATACTGCTTCTTAACGCCCGCAATCTTGTCAATCATGCACAGGTAATCGCTCACCTTGAAGCTGAATGTACCAAATGCACGAATCGGCATACCCCCAGGAAGGGACTGCGTCGGAATCGCAACAGGGTTCTTGGTTCCCCACTTCACCGTAAATTCCTTGGTATTGACAAAGAGCACCTCCGCCCTTATGCCACTGTTAAAGCCAAACTTAAAGCCCTTGAGGGATGACAGGAACGGTATAATCTGTGACTCAATGTCAAAGCTTCCCTCATCCGTAAATATTCCCTCAATCTTTCCATTGTACATGAATATGGCATCCTGTCCCGCACGGATTATGAGGCGGCTGCCCTTCTTAATCTCACGGTTGGTCCATTTCCAGAAAATGATGTCATCCCTGTACTCTTCCCACTCAACAACATTCGCCAATTGGCCGCTAAATATTCCCATTTATGTCCTCCATTCCGTATGTGCTTCCATCAACGCACCCTGCCGCCTGCAGCATGGTGGCATCAAAATCATCCACCTCTGCCGCCACGGCATAATGGCGTTGAAATTGCTCCGCACTTACCACATCATCATTAAAATCCGCTTCCTCCATGCCGATTTCCGTCGCAGCCGCCTCACATACAGCATATGCTGACGCACCAGGCGCATATGAGTAGCCGTCATCCCTGTCATCCCTGGTTGCAAACCACAGAAGCGCCAGTGCAGCCAGGATTGCAATGACAATGAGTGCAATCTTAAACGGACTCTTAGGGTACTCACCCTTGATTCTGCCATTCTGTCCATTGACAAGGACCGTGTAATTCTTACCCTTGTAGCTGTAAGAGGTCGCATACAGCGGAAGCATCATGTGCTTGTAGGTTTCCCTGCTGTAGTCAACCTGAACCCGCACGTCCTTTGCATGGTCATACCTTCTGCATATATCCTCAGAAGCCATGGTACGCAGGCTGCTCTCCATCTCATCCCTTGCCTTGCCATGCGCCGTCGGCAGGTCAACCGTGTAGCTTTCAGCCAAAAAACCACTAAAGTAATCAGGTGAATAAGGCTTTGCCTCCAAAAGATTGTAATCATCCATGCCATTCACAAGTGAGCCCTTGAGGTTCTCGGTTCCCCTAATCAGCACATCATCAAAGAAATGCCTGACAACACCGCTTGTCGGGTGCCATTCCGTCACCGTTCTTGTATGGTCATGCCCATCCTTGTCCCTGTAATGCTCCACACGGTCACGTCCGCCCATTCCGGTATACCTCGCAACAGTGTCCGCATCAAATGTCCAGAACGGAACATACCGTCCCTGAATCTTGCCCTGCTGGTACAGCGCCTTCAGCTCACCCGGTGCCATCTTAAGCCCCTTAATCCATTTCCCAAATATCTCATTGACATTGTTTCTGTCAATCTGGAACGGAATCACCCCATCCGGAAGAATTGCCTCCTCCTGCTTTGAGGACAGCACATATTCCGAACCGCAGTACGGGCAGATTGTGGCTGTGGAATCCTTGTCAACCTCTATGGTTGCGCCACAGCCCTTGCACTCCATTGTGCTGGAGGTCTTCTCCCTTGTCCTGTACGTTGCGGCAGCCTTGCTCCCATAAGGGTGCTCCACAATGCCATCCACACGGATGTTAATCTCCGCCACCGTGTCACAGTTGGGACACTTCAACGACTGTGTCTTGGCATCAAACACCATGATGCCGCCGCAGTTCTCGCATACATATACATTATCAGCCATGTCAATCCCCATTCCGCAAAGTAAACAACAAAAGCCGGCACGCATGCACTAATTAAAGCCCACGTGCCAGCCCCCTTTGCACCGCCTTTACGCCACCCTGGAACCGATGATTAATTAAGTCCCAATGAAGCCTTCAGGGCTGCAAGCTCATCATCAACTGCCTTTGAAGTCTCAGCCTTTGCCTCTTCCACATCATACTTGGCTGCCAGGTTGTCAATGTTGCCCTCCTCCTCAGTGCGGTTGAGTTCCTCCATTGCATTGGCCTCGTCAAGCATGCGGTTTGCCTTCTCCTCCATCCTGTCAAATGCTGCCAGGTTCTTGGCTGCACCATCCATGCTGGAGCCGACATTATTGAGCTTCTGCTGCGTCTTTGCCACCTTGACCTTTGCCTTGATGGCATTGCGCCTGTCATTGAGGCTGTCTATGTCCTTCACAAGCTTATCATGCATCTGGCGCATCTTCTCGGCATTGGCCTTTGCCTGCTGGTAATTGGCCTCCAAAGCCTGCTGCTTCTTTGCCACACCCTGCTTCTTCTCAAGAAATGCCCTTGCGTCATTCTCATTGCCAGCCTTCAATGCCTTCTCAGCATATGCCTGATACTTGTCTATCTCGGCATTGCACTCATCAAGCTCCCTCTTGGCCCTTGTCTCCTCGGCCATGACGGATGCCGTCTCAGCCTTGACCTTGCCCAAATCGCTCTCCAAGTCGCGAAGGTACTGGTCAATCATCTTCTCCGGATCCTCTGCCTTGTCAAGAAGTGCATTGATGTTGGCGGACATAATGTCCTTAAACCTTGTGATAATTCCCATTGTAATAACCCCTGCCTTTCGTTTTAAATGCCTTGCCGCACCTCCGTGCCACGGAAATGCATACGGTACCCACCCATCCATTGGATAAACACCACGATACCCTAATTATATTATATTTTCATCCCATTGTCACTAAAAAAATAAACCTTGTTTTTTGGTTTTCAAAACCATATAATGTATGTTGCATATTTCATTATGGAGGTGTTGAAAACCATGTCAAGGGACGGAAGCAATTACGTCACATCCCTCTTGAGGGAGCTTTCAGGCATGACCTATATCAAACCCGGTGACATTCCGGAAATCGACCTGTATATGGACCAGGTGCTCACATTCATGGATGCGCATCTCAAGGATGTCAAGCGCCATGAGGACGACAAGACACTGACCAAGACCATGATTAACAATTACACCAAGAACAAGCTCCTTCCGCCGCCGGACAAGAAGAAATACTCCAGCGACCACCTGTATCTTCTGGCATTCATTTACTATTTCAAGAACCAGTTGTCCATAAGCGACATCCAGACATTGCTGAAGCCGCTGACGGAAGAATTTTTCCACACCGAGGGGACAACCTCGCTGGCTGATATATACCGTGAGGTTTACCAGCTCCAGAAGGAACAGCTGTCCAACATATCAAGGGATGTTATATCCCAGTACAAAAAATCAACCGACACCTTTACCGGGGTAAGTGATGACAGGCAGCGTGAATACCTGCAGATGTTCGCATTTATCACAATGCTTGATTTCGACATTTACCTTAAGAAGAACATAATCGAGAACATCATAGATGACCTTGCAAAGGCTGAAAGGACTTCACAGTGACCATGGTGAAGCCTCACAGCCTTGACAGGATTTTGTCATATCCGCCAGTACCGTAATTCAACGCCCTGTTGACGCGGCTTATGGTTGCGGTTGAGGCACCGGTCTCACCTGCTATGTCAACGTATGTTTCATGCTCCTTGAGCAGCCTCGCCACCTGAAGGCGCTGGGACATTGACAATATCTCGTTGATTGTACACAAATCCCCAAAAAAATCCTTGCATTCATCCACATCCTTCAATGCCGCTATGGCTTCAAAAAGGCGATTCACTTCCTCAGAATTCAGCTTTTGGTTCATATTCCCACCCCTGTGAACAATAATCACATACCTACACAATGTTTTTTATTTTACCATACTTTATGGCCAGTTGCAAAATGATTATTTTATGGTAAAATCAGATACGTGGTGTCTGCTCCCCGACAACCGACCAAGGATGACCGCAAGGGAACAACAACGCACCAACAGCAAATATCTTGGAGGTACATTATGAAAAAGTTTTTCGAGGAATTTAAGAACTTCGCCCTCAGGGGCAACGTCATGGACATGGCAGTCGGTGTCATCATTGGTGCTGCATTCCAGGCAATCGTGACTTCCCTTACAACCGACGTGATTTCACCAATCATCGGTCTGTTCGGCAAAACTGATTTTACCGGATGGGTTCTTACCATCAGGGGCGTTGACATACGCTACGGCTCCTTCATAACCGCGGTAATCAACTTCATAATCATGGCATTCATCATATTCCTTCTGGTAAAGGGCATCAACAAGCTGCTCTCCATCGGCAAGAAGGATGAAGCACCTGCCCCTACGACAAAGGAATGCCCATACTGCTGCAGCAAGATTTCAATCAAGGCAACCAAGTGCCCTAACTGCACATCCGATTTGAAGTAAACATAAACATACATAAGGCGCATGGCAGGCAACTGCAGCATGCGCCTTTTCTTATCTCACTGGCATTCAGGCAGCCTCACCGACAAATCCCTCCTGGTATGGCTTGCGGCATACTCCGTGTCCGTCTTGTTGTAATAGGTATACTCCACCTTGCCCTGTGCCTCCCCAAGGGAATCATCCCAGGTAACATCCACGTTGCAATACTTACCCCCAAGCTTCACTATGTTCCAGGCATGGCTTCCCACGCTTGTGCCCGAATTGCCGTATCCCGCACAGTAATAGCACGGTATGTCAAGCTGCTGCATTATGTACTGGAACGCCCTTGCATAGCCTGCACACACCGATGACTTGTTCACAATGGCACTGTAAGCGCTCTGGTTCAGAAGTGCCGACTCATCATATGTCACGCTCTGCGCCAGCGCATCATGCACATATTTTTCCTTCTCCTCATCGGTTGACAGCGCCAACGCCCCCTGAACTATTTTTTCAGTCTCCCTGCGAAAATTCTCCACCGCCGATTCAATGTCCGCCGCCGTGGCATTGTACTCCAGGCTCACACCCACAATCCTGCCTGATGAGGACTGTGTGTACTTGTACTGCGAGGTATCCATCCAAAAAAGCTCGGGATGGTCGTTCTGCACCGCCTTAATGACATTATCCAGCCCCTCCGCACTCAGTGCGCAGGAGGACACATTGCAGCTTTCAAGCCTTGCCATCGCCGCTGAATACACTGCGTCATATGCCTTCTTCTGGTTTTCCGTGAGAAATGTCCTGTAAATGTACATTTCCTCGTCAAAATCATACTGTGCCCCAGCCTGTTCATCACTCTGAATGCCTGTCTCATCCTCGCCAACGGCGCCAGACACAATTCCCACCGGCTCTATGTAATCACTCTTCAAAAGGCCATCATCAACGCCTGTGCCCGACTGTCCCCCCGAATACCTGGACGAACGCTGCGTCGGCGCAACCACGGGAAGCGTGGCAGGGCTGTTCCTCAGCTCCAACGGAAGCTGTGACGGCTCCTGCACGGTCTGTGTGTTTTGCACATGGGCTGACGACAGCCCGCCGTTGTTCCCCGCATATATCAAAAGGCAGCCCGCCCCCGTCAGGAGCACTATTGCCGTCCAAATCAGTACAAATAACCTCTTCATCACATTCCCCAATCTTATGTTGACTTCGCTTAGCGATAGGTAATTATAACACATTCCTGTTGTTATTTACACCAAAAAGTGCTACTATGTTAGCAGTTGTCAATATTTGGTCATGATTAATCGGGAGGCAGCATGGACAATGATCATCTGACAGGGCTTTTGCCTTTGCATCTTTTCATACTTGAGGCAGACTACATTCTTGCCAACAACCCACACAGAAGATACGCAGTCACGGCAACCGACTTAAGCAATTTCAAATACATCAACAACCTGTACGGCATGGAGGAGGGGGATCAGACCATCATTGACATGGCTGACACACTTTTCATAAGCAACCCCCGGTGTGTGCTGGCAAGCCGCCCCTACGCAGACCAGTTCAGGGCACTCATTGACCTTGGAAGTACAACGCAGGAGCAGGAATGCGAGATAATCCAGTCCATGAACAACGACCTCATAAAAAGGCTGCAGCAGCGCTACCACAACATTTACCTGCACATATACACAGGACTGTACATGATTGAGGACAATTCAGAGGAAGTGCGCAATGCCTGTGACAAGGCACATTTTGCAAAGAAATGCATAAAGGGAAACCTTGCCGTCAACTACGGGCTGTTCAACCCGCGGGCGTACGAGGATTCCAACCATACCATCGAATGCATCAATGCATTCCAGCACGCAAAGAGCCGCAACAAAATCCTTGTGTACATGCAGCCAAAGGTATCGGCTTCGACAGGGGATCTTGTAGGGGCAGAGGCACTTGGAAGAATGCTTGACCGCAACGGCGCACTGATGTCACCGGGGGAATTCATGCCTGCGTTGGAACAGACCGGGATAATCGGTGAATTTGACAATATCATAATGGATATGACATTTTCAACCATAAGGCGCTGGATTGACAGCCAAATGCGTGTAGTGCCCGTGTCCGTGAACATATCAAGAATGCAGTTCCTAAAGCCGGGACTTGTTGACAGGATTGTTTCATGCCAGGAAAAATATGGCATCCCTGCCGATTTAATCGAGATAGAGATAACCGAGACCACCTTCATCAACGACATTGACCTGATTAACAGCATATCAGGCCAGCTAAGAAGCCACGGCTTCCACATTGATGTTGATGACTTTGGCTCAGGTTATTCATCACTAAGCCTCATATCAACGCTTCCGGCGGACATTGTCAAGCTGGACTGCAGCTTTGCAAGGAAATGCCTCGACAATGAAAAGGGCATATCAATACTCTCCAACCTGATTCAAATGCTCAAGGACATCGGCTTTGACCTTGTGTGTGAGGGAATTGAAACCAATGAGCAAAAGGAGCTGATTGAGAAGCTTGGCTGTGACAAGATACAGGGCTTCTTCTACGACAAACCCCTGCCAATTGACGAATTTGAAAAGAAATACATGTACCAGTAAGCATAATGAACGGTGCCGGGTCAACCCACGGCACCGTCCTTTTTTTTCATTATGCCAAATCTTCTTACCGCCAGCACGCAGACACCAACGGCAAGCGTCCCGATTGCTATGAACTGCGAGGTTGAGAAAATCCCAACGCTTCCGCGTTCAAGGTCGCCCCTCAGATACTCCAGGAAAAAACGCCCAATACTGTAAAACACCAGGTACCACCCCAAGGTCTCACCCTCCGCCTTTTTCCTTGAATCCAGCCAAAGCAGCACGCCCGCATTGATGAAATCAAGAATGCTCGACATTATCTGTGTCGGCATAAGCGGCACATTGTTTGGTGCAAAATCCGAATTGTGAAAGGTTATGGCTATCGGCAGGCTTGTACGGATTCCATAGCAGCAGCCCGCAAGCAGGCAGCCCACCCTTCCAAAGCCCTGTGCAAGCGCCATCGACGGTGCTGTGAGGTCAATGTACTGCCAGAAGTCAAGCTTCTTCACCCTGCACATCAACGCAATCCCAATGGCACCTCCGATGATTGACCCATACACAACCCATCCGCTCCACACATCCTTAAGTATGGACGGATTGCTAATCACCTCCGGAAGTATGGTCAATATAAATAATATTTTGGAGCCAAGAAATCCTGACACAAGTGCCCATATCACCAGGGAAAACACACTGTCAGGGTCAAGCCCCTTGCGGACTGCCCTCTTTTCCGCAACCACATACGCCGCAATGATGCCGATTGCAATCATGAGACCGTAGCCGTGTACCGTCAGCCCGCCAATTGTAAGTAAGTCATTTTTCATGCCAACCCCATCCTGCCTGATTATTTATAGCAGTTCCTTCAATATCTGGTTCACCATCGCAGGATTTGCCTTGCCCTTCATGGCCTTCATTGTCTGCCCCACAAGGAATCCAATCGCCTTCTCCTTGCCGTTGTGGTAATCCTCAACCGACTGCGGGTTTTCCTGAATCACCTTCTCTATGGCACTGCGAAGCGCACCCTCGTCATTGACCTGCTTCATGCCGTGCTCCTCAACATAAACGTCCGGGTTCACATCATCATTGAACACAGCCTCAAATACCTCCTTGGCGGCAGTGCTGTTGATTGTCCCCGCCTCCGTGAGCTGGATGAGCTTCGCAAGATTTTCAGGCGAAAACGTGAGGTCCTCTGCATCCATTTCTTTTTCCTTCATGAGCCTCATGGTTTCAACCATCAGCCAGTTGGACACCTTCTTCGGGTTGTTGCAGATTGCCGTTGCCTCCTCAAATATGTCCGCAAGCCTCTTGGATGCAGTTATAATCTCCGCATCATAATCCGGCAGGTCAAATTCAGCCTTGTACCTGGCAAGCTTCTCCTCGCGAAATTCCGGCTGGGAAGCCTTCACCCTCTCAAGCCATTCATCGCTTATGATGACAGGCACCAAATCAGGCTCCGGAAAATACCTGTAATCCTGGGCATCCTCCTTGGAACGCATGGCATAGGAGCTCTCCTTTGCATCATCCCATCTCCTCGTCTCCTGCACAACCTTGCCGCCATCCTCAATGATGTCTATCTGCCTTGTACGCTCACCCTCTATTGCCCTTGCAATGGATTTGAAGGAATTGAGGTTCTTCATCTCAGTCCTTGTCCCGAACTCAGCCTGTCCCTTCTCCCTCACGGAAATGTTCACGTCAGCCCTCATTGAACCCTCCTGCATCTTGCAGTCAGACGCCCCAAGGTACTGAATCGTCATCCTGAGCTTCTCAAGGTATGCAATCACCTCATCAGCAGAACGCATGTCAGGCTCAGACACTATCTCAATCAGGGGAACACCGCTTCGGTTGTAATCCACAAGCGAGCAGTCATCCCAATCGTCATGAATCAGCTTTCCGGCATCCTCCTCCATGTGGATTTCATGGATTCCAATGCTCTTTTTCTCGCCATCCACCTCAATGTCCACATGGCCATTGCGGCAGATTGGGTAATATAGCTGCGAAATCTGGTAGTTCTGCGGATTGTCAGGATAGAAATAATTCTTCCTGTCAAATTTGCAAT
>CAYZYS010000072.1:0-10996 GCA_964482605.1 uncultured Bacteroides sp. | reverse complement strand
GACTTGCGGTGCTCAAGGGAAATCTTGCACCTGACGGCGGTGTTGTGAAGCGCTCCGCTGTTGTGCATGAAATGATGGTACACGAAGGGCCTGCAAGGGTATTTGACTGTGAGGAGGACGCAATTGCCGCAATCAAGGGCGGCAAGATTGTGGAGGGTGACGTTGTTGTCATCAGGTATGAGGGACCAAAGGGAGGTCCTGGAATGAGGGAAATGCTCAATCCTACCTCTGCAATTGCGGGAATGGGACTTGGCTCATCAGTTGCGCTCATCACGGACGGAAGGTTCAGCGGTGCATCCCGCGGCGCATCAATCGGGCATGTGTCGCCGGAGGCGGCAGTTGGCGGCCCAATTGCATTCGTTCAGGAGGGTGACATCATCAGCATTGACATCCCTAACATGAAGCTTGACATCAAGGTTTCAGATGAGGAGATGGAGGCAAGAAGGAGCAAATGGCAGCCGAGGGAGCCTAAGGTTACGACGGGTTATCTTGCAAGGTATGCGGCAATGGTCACATCAGGCAACAGGGGTGCGGTTCTGCAGATACCGGGTGCAAAGGCATAGGCTGTAACGGAAGTTGTTTTGTTTTGGAGGAGAAATGAAAATCAATGGTTCAGAGATAATAGTTGAATGCTTGAAGGAGCAGGGCGTTGACACCGTGTTCGGGTATCCGGGCGGTGCAATCCTCAACGTGTATGATGCCCTTTACAAGCATTCGGACGAGATTACACACATACTTACATCACATGAGCAGGGTGCTTCCCATGCCGCAGACGGGTATGCGAGGGCAACAGGCAAGGTAGGCGTGTGCATGGCAACATCAGGGCCGGGTGCCACCAACCTTGTGACGGGAATCGCAACGGCATACATGGATTCAATCCCGGTGGTTGCAATTACCTGTAATGTGACCGTTCCCCTTTTGGGTAAGGACAGCTTTCAGGAGGTTGACATTGCGGGAATTACAATGCCTGTGACCAAGCACAGCTTCATAGTCAAGGATGTGACAAAGCTTGCGGATACCCTTCGCCGAGCATTCACGATTGCAAAGCAGGGAAGACCGGGGCCGGTGCTTGTTGACGTGACAAAGGACGTGACAGCGGCAGAGTGCGATTATGTTAAGCAGACCCCGAAGCCGATAGAGCGTGTGACCGATGGAATCCGTGAGGAGGATGTCGTTCGTGCGGCGGAGATGATAAAGAAGTCCAAGAAGCCCGTGATATTTGTGGGTGGCGGTGCCATCGCATCCGAGGCTTCAGAGGAGCTTGCACGGTTTGTGAAGAAGGTGCAGGCGCCTGTTGTGGATTCACTGATGGGAAAGGGTGCATTTGACGGCAATGACCCGCTGTATGCGGGAATGCTTGGGATGCATGGAACCAAGGCTGCCAACTTCAGCGTGACGGAGTGCGATTTGTTGATAGTAATCGGTGCCAGGTTTTCTGACAGGGTTACGGGCAATACAAGAAAATTTGCCAAAAATGCAAAGATTTTGCAGATAGATGTTGATGCTGCGGAGATAAACAAGAACATCAAGACCGATGCCAGCGTGATTGGGGATGCCCTTGAGGTGCTGAAAAGGCTCAACGCCCTTGTTGACAATTGTTTACATCCTGAGTGGGTTGCCCACATTGACGAGCTTAAGGAAAAGTACCCGATGAAGTACAACCGTGACTGTGTCAATGGTCCATTCATAATGGAAAACATTTACAATGTGACGGGCGGTGACGCAATCATTGTCACTGACGTGGGACAGCACCAGATGTGGGCTGCACAGCATTACAGGTTCAAGAACCCAAGGACGCTGCTCACGTCGGGCGGGCTGGGGACCATGGGCTACGGCCTTGGTGCTGCAATCGGCGCAAAGGTTGGCAGGAAGGACAAGACTGTCATAAACATTGCGGGCGACGGCTGCTTCAGGATGAATATGAATGAGCTTGCAACGGCGGCAAGGTATAACATACCTATAATAGAAGTAATATTTAACAACCATGTTCTTGGAATGGTTCGCCAGTGGCAGGATTTGTTCTACGGGCAGAGGTATTCCGCAACGGTGCTTGATGATTCGATGGATTATTGCAAGATTGCGGAGGCAATGGGAATCAAGGCTTACAGGATTACCAAGCCGGAGGAGATAGAAGGCACCTTCCGTGAGGCAATTGAACTGAACATCCCGGTGCTGATTGAATGCCAGCTTGACAGGGATGACAAGGTATTTCCTATGGTTGCGCCGGGAACGGCAATCTCTGAGGCATTTGACAGGGATGACCTCAACAAAAAGCTGGCTGCCGGGAAATAGCCATGACAGAAGTACAATAAAATTTGACATTTGCCATGTATTGGCATAAAATAACTTTATATTTTTATTTTCAGGAGGAAATGGAAAGTGGGAAGAGTATACAACTTTAGTGCAGGCCCGGCGGTGTTGCCGGAGGAGGTGTTAAAGGAAGCAGCAGACGAGATGCTGGATTACAAGGGGACTGGAATGTCAGTCATGGAGATGAGCCACAGGTCAAAGGCCTATGACAACATCATCAAGGAGGCGGAGGCTGACCTTCGCGAGCTTATGAACATCCCTGACAATTACAAGGTCCTGTTCCTTCAGGGCGGTGCATCACAGCAGTTTGCAATGATTCCGATGAATCTTATGAAGAACAGGAAGGCAGCCTACATTGTCACAGGACAGTGGGCAAAGAAGGCTTACCAGGAGGCGCAGATTTTTGGTGAGGCTGTCAAGGTTGCATCTTCAGAGGACAAGACATTTTCCTATATTCCGGATTGTTCAGACCTGGACATACCGGAGGATGCAGATTATGTATACATTTGTGAGAACAATACAATCTACGGTACAAAGTATAAGACTCTTCCTAACACAAAGGGCCATACACTTGTGGCTGACGTGTCATCATGCTTCCTTTCTGAGCCTGTTGACGTAACCAAGTACGGCGTGATTTACGGTGGCGTCCAGAAGAACGTGGGTCCTGCAGGCGTCGTAATCGTAATTATCCGTGAGGATTTGATTACTGAGGATGTGCTTCCTGGCACACCGACCATGCTTCGCTACAAGATTCATGCGGATGCACAGTCACTTTACAACACACCTCCTGCGTATGGAATCTACATTTGCGGCAAGGTCTTCAAGTGGCTTAAGAAGATGGGCGGACTTGAGGCAATGAAGGAGCGCAACGAGAAGAAGGCAAAGATTCTCTACGATTTCCTTGATGAGAGCAAGCTGTTCAAGGGTACAGTGCGCAAGGAGGACCGTTCCCTCATGAATGTTCCTTTTGTCACGGGCAATGATGAGCTTGATGCCAAGTTTGTTGCTGAGGCAAAGGCGGCAGGTTTTGAGAACCTCAAGGGACACAGGACTGTTGGCGGCATGCGCGCCAGCATTTACAATGCAATGCCGATTGAGGGCGTTGAGAAGCTTGTGGAGTTCATGAAGGATTTCGAGGCAAAGAATTCATAAAAATATATGGCGGGGCGTGCCTGCCTGATAAAAAATGGAATGGAGAGCGTAAAAATGATTAACGTACATTGCCTGAATAATATTGCAAATGTCGGCTTGGATTTGCTTCCAAGCAATTATAACAAGGATGCCTCATTTGAGGAGGCAGATGCGGTTTTGGTGAGAAGTGCCAAGATGCATGAGCTGGAGATGCCTAAGAGCCTGGTTGCCATAGCAAGGGCAGGTGCGGGTGTGAACAACATTCCACTTGACAAGTGCGCAGAGCAGGGCATTGTCGTGTTCAACACACCTGGTGCTAATGCAAATGCGGTAAAGGAGCAGGTGCTTTTCGCAATGCTGCTTTCCTCAAGGGATTACCTTGGCGCAGTTGACTGGGTTAAGAGCAATGCTTCCGACGCTGATATTGCAAAGTCAACGGAGAAGGCAAAGAAGGCATTTGCAGGCAGGGAGATTAAGGGCAAGAAGCTTGGTGTAATCGGACTTGGCGCAATCGGTGCGCTGGTTGCCAATGCAGCGGATGCCCTTGGCATGGATGTGTATGGCTACGATCCGTATTTGTCAGTAAATGCGGCATGGAGCATTTCAACCAATGTAAAGCACATAATCAATGTCGAGGAGATATACAAGGAGTGTGATTTCATCACAATCCACGTGCCTGCGCTTGACAGCACAAAGGGAATGCTCAACAAGGCTGCATTTGACATGATGAAGCAGGGCGTTGTCGTAATCAACTGTGCCCGCGACATCCTTGTTGATGAGCCTGCAATGGCTGATGCGCTTAAGTCAGGTAAGGTTAAGACCTATGTGACCGATTTCCCTAATACCCTTTCAGCCAACATGGCCGGTGCGATTGTGCTTCCGCACCTTGGTGCATCAACCGAGGAGGCAGAGGACAACTGTGCGGTAATGGCGGTTAATGAGGTTCGTGACTTCATAGAGAACGGCAACATCAAGAATTCCGTTAATTATCCTGCATGTGACATGGGCGTATGTGACAAGACGGGACGTGTTGCCGTGTGCCACAAGAACATTCCGTCGGTAATCAGCAACATTACTGCTGTGTTCGGTGCGGCAGGTGTCAACATTTCGGACATGACCAACAAGTCACGCAGCGATTTTGCTTATTCACTCTTTGATGTTGACAGCAAGGTTGACGCTTCTGTTGTCGGGAAGCTTTCCGAGGTTGAGGGCGTAATCAGGGTAAGGATAGTGAAGTAGTGCCTTGGGTGTAATGGGGATGCTTTAGGCAAGTTAATACGGCGGAATTGGGGGAGTCCCAGTTCCGCCGTTGTTGTAGGTAGGATGGAGGACAGAGTGGAATATGGCTATAATTAAACCGTTTGTTTGTGTGAGACCGGAAAGCAGCGTGGCTTCAAGGGTTGCGGCGCTTCCGTATGATGTGTACAACAGGAAGGAGGCGTGTGCCGAGGTTGCAAGGGAGCCTCTTTCATTTCTTAAGATAGACAGGGCGGAGACGCAGTTTCCGGATTCAGTTGACACCTATGCACCGGAGGTTTACCAGAAGGCAAAGGAGCTTCTTGATGCCGCAATGGCTGATGGAACATATGTTACTGACACTGACAGGACATATTACATATATGAGCTCACAATGGATGGGAGAACCCAGACAGGGCTTGTTGCCTGCGCTTCAATTGATGATTACAGCAACAATGTGATTAAGAAGCATGAGAATACACGCGCTGAAAAGGAGGTTGACAGGATTACCCACGTGGACACCCTGAGTGCCCAGACAGGACCGATATTCCTTGCATACCGTGCCAACAGCGTGATTAATGAGGAGGTTGCAAGGGCAAAGGAACAGCCTGCACTGTACGATTTCGTCTCACCTGACGGAATACGCCATGCCGTGTGGAAGATTACGGATGCCACGTCGGTTGACAGGATAGCTGAAAGCTTTTCGCACATTAACGAGATATACATAGCCGATGGTCATCACCGCGCGGCCTCCGCATACAAGGTTGGGCTTAAGAGGAGAAAGGAAAACCCTGGATTTACGGGGGATGAGGAGTTTAATTTCTTCCTGTCGGTGCTTTTTCCTGATGAGCAGCTCATGATTATGCCGTATAACCGCGTGCTTAAGGATTTGAATGGGCTTACACAGGAACAGTTCATGGACAGGGTAAGGGAGAAATTTGATGTGAAGGAAAGCGCCACTGCCGTTTCCCCTTCTGAGAAATGCACGTTTGGCATGTACCTTGGTGGAAAATGGTATGAGCTTGCGGCACATGCTGACATTCGCTCCAATGACCCGGTGGACGGGCTTGACGTTGCGATACTCCAGAACCACCTTTTGGAGCCTGTTCTTGGGATTTCAGACCCGAAGACTGACAAGAGGATTGACTTTGTGGGCGGAATCAGGGGACTTGGCGAGCTTGAGAGAAGGGCAAATGATGATGCAGTGCTTGCATTTTCCATGTACCCAACCTCAATCGCAGAGCTTTTTGCGGTTGCGGATGCAGGCAGGCTCATGCCGCCAAAATCCACATGGTTTGAGCCGAAGCTTAGAAGCGGAATCTTCATACATAAAATATGAGTGCGCTTAAGGTATGCTATATGCCCGACATTAACAAGGTATATAATCTTATGCAAAGAGTGCATAATGAACTTGAGGACAAGTCACTTTTTGTATGTGATTCCCGTGAGGAGCTTGTCCGCAACGTGACGAGGGGCGGATTTCCTGCCGCCAAGCCTGACATAAGCGGCTGCATTGGGCTTGAGACGCCGGACGGGGAGCTTGCCGCCTGCGTTGTGACAAGAATTCCGGGGCTTGAGGCGGACAATCTCGGCTATGACCTTGGATTTTCGTTGTCGCAGTGCATGAGGGTGGCGCACATCGAGACGGTTGTGGTTGCGCCTGGGTATAGGCGCAGGGGTTTCCAGACACTTCTTTTGCAGCTTGCCGAGCTTGCGCTGGACAAGGACAGGTATTGCCACCTGATGGCAACCGTGTCACCGGACAATGTCCCAAGCTGCAGGGCATTTGAAAAAAATGGGTACCATGTGGCGGCTGTCAGGGAAAAATATGGCGGCCTTACAAGAAGAATATACATGAAAAATGTGGGGGTCTGAATGCTTCATACAAGAATTGACATTGATTTGGATTACGGTGCGGCAGGCGTAAGCCATGTGGGCGCAAAGGCATCAATTGACACATACATATTGGGCAGGTTTGTTGAGGCGCAGGAGGAAAGGATAAGACCCTGCGTGGTGATATGTCCCGGTGGCGGATATGAGCACCTGTCTGACAGGGAGGGTGAGCCCGTTGCGGTTAAGCTCAACAGCTTTGGGCTTAATGCGGTGGTGTTGAGGTACAGTCTTGCACCCAATGAATTTCCGTGCCAGCTTTATGAGGCGGCATATGCCGTAAAATATGTAAGGGAGCATGCGGATGAGTGGGGGATTGACCCTGGCAAGCTGGTGGTTGGCGGCTTCTCGGCGGGTGCCCATGTCGCTGCCAGCCTTGGCACAATGTGGAATCAGCCGGAGCTTGCGGGCTTTGTGAGGGATGTCCTGAATGCCAAGCCTGAATGCATAAGGCCTGACGGGCTTTTGCTTTCATATCCCGTAATCACCTCAGGTGCAAGGGCACACAGGATGTCATTTGAGAGGCTGTTGGGAAGCAGGTGCGCTGATGCTGCAATGCTTTCATCGGTTTCACTGGAGACAAGGGTTAACCAGGGCACGCCGCCTGCATTCATCTGGCATACCTTTGCGGATGGCTCGGTTCCCGTTGACAATTCATTGCTGTTCGCAAATGCAATGAGGGAGCAGGGTATTCCGTTTGAGCTGCACATATACCCGGAAGGGAGCCACGGGCTTGCATTGGCAACACGGGAAACGGATGATGCAAGGCATGGCAAATTCCAGCCTGAGTGCGCAACCTGGGCGGACATGTTCAGGACGTGGCTGGATAACCAGGTTGGGAGCATTTATTAAAAATAAGGGAGCAGTGTGAAAGGTACGGCAAAAACACCTGCTAAATTGGAGGGGAATTATGAACACAAAGTTGTATAACCTGATGGATTGGCCTGAAATTGAAGGCATTGTTTACGCTGATACGGATGAACCGCAGAAGCTTCTCGGCGGAAGGCTTACAAAGGATGGATATCTCATACAGGCGTACAGGCCCAAGGCAGTTGAGCTGAGCGTGGAGGTTAGTGGGGTTAAGAAGGCTTATCCAATGGAGAAGGTTGATGAGGCCGGTTTTTTTGCTGTGTTGGTTCCCTCAAAAAAGGCGCTGGAATATGTGCTTGTCGAGGAGGATGTGAAGGGGCATGAAAGAAGGTTCCATGACCCGTATGCATTTCCCATGGAATTGAGGGAGCCTGACCTGAAGAAGTTCAATGCGGGGATTAATTATGAGGTGTACAAGCTTCTTGGAAGCCATGTCGTCACAAGAAATGGAGTGAAGGGCACAAGGTTTGCCGTGTGGGCGCCAAACGCCGCAAGGGTGAGTGTTGTCGGTGATTTCTGTGCGTGGGATGGCAGGGTGAACCAGATGATGCGCCATGGGGACTCAGGGGTGTACGAGCTGTTCATTCCGGGTGTGTCGGAGGGTGAGCTGTACAAGTATGAAATCCGCACCAAATCAGGTAAATGCATTATGAAGGCGGACCCGTATGCAAGACAGTGCCAGAAGCGCCCTGAGACAGCTTCAATAGTATGTGGCGACGAAAAATTTGACTGGGGTGATGCAGGCTGGATTGCCCAGAGAAATGTCACGGATGCCATGAGCTGTCCGACCTCAATATATGAGCTTCATTTGGGCTCATTCAGGAAGCCGTCCGGCAAGGACAGGTTTTACAATTACCGTGAGCTTGCCCCGATGGTGGTTGATTATGTGAAGGACATGGGCTATACGCACGTTGAGCTCATGCCTGTCATGGAGCATCCCCTGGATGAGTCCTGGGGCTATCAGGTGACGGGGTATTATGCACCGACCAGCCGCTTTGGCACGCCGCAGGATTTCAAGTATTTCATCAATGAGCTGCATAAGGCATCGATAGGAGTGATACTTGACTGGGTTCCGGCGCATTTTCCAAGGGATGAATTTGGGCTTGCGTATTTTGACGGTGCCCCGCTGTATGAGTATGCCGACCCAAGGAAGGGTGAGCACCCTGACTGGGGAACGAATGTGTTTGACGTGGGAAGGCCTGAGGTGTCCAATTTCCTCATTGCAAATGCACTGATGTGGGCGGAGGAGTTCCATGCGGACGGACTTCGCATGGATGCGGTTGCGTCCATGCTGTACCTTGACTATGGCAGACAGTCAGGGGAGTGGGTTCCCAACATATACGGCGGAAAGGAAAACCTTGAGGCGGTGGAATTTTTCAGGCACCTGAATTCCATTTTCAGAAAGAGGAAGCTCAGCACAATGCTGATTGCCGAGGAGTCCACGGCATGGCCGAAAGTCACGGGTAACGTTAAGGATGACGGGCTTGGTTTTGACTACAAGTGGAACATGGGCTGGATGAATGATTTTCTTTCATTTATGTGCTGTGACCCATTATACAGAAAAGGTCATTATAATGACCTCACATTTAGCATGATATATAATTACAGCGAGAATTTCATCCTTGTTTTGTCCCATGACGAGGTTGTGCACGGCAAGGGCTCAATGATTGGGAAGATGCCTGAGGCAAAGGAGGAGCTTAGGTTTTCTGACTTGCGTGCGGCATATGGGTTCATGTTCACGCATCCCGGCAAGAAGCTTTTGTTCATGTCCTCTGATTTTGCACAGTATGACGAGTGGAACGAGGGAGAGGAGATACAGTGGAAGCTGCTTGACGTGCCAAAGCACAGGCAGATGAATGATTACGTCAGGGCGCTCAATGAGCTGTACAAGACGGAGCCTGCGCTGTATGAGCAGGATTACGTGCCTGGGGGCTTTGAGTGGGTGAACAACATTTCCGCCAATGAAACAATAATTGTGTACCTGCGCAAGGCAAAGGATGGAGGCTGCCTTTTGGTGGTGCTCAACTTTACCCCGGTCACGAGGAAGAATTACAAGATTGGCGTTCCATTTGCGGGAAAATACAAGGAAATATTCAACAGTGACGATAAGAAATTCGGCGGCTCCGGCTGCCTTAACGCAACTGTCCGTAAGTCCGTTGAAAGTGAGTGTGACGGAAGGGACAATTCCATTGAGCTTACTGTTCCGCCGCTTGGCATGACGGTGCTTCGCTGCACCCCGTATACCGAGGAGGAGCTGATTGAGATTGACAATGCCAGGAAGGAGAGGGAAGCAAGGCTCAAGAGGGAGGAGGCAAAGCGCCTTCTGAAGGAAGCAAAGCGCCTTGAGGATGAGGCAAGGGCAATAGAGCAGAAGAAAAGGGAAGTGAAGAAGACCGGAGGGGATAAGTCGGGCGCCAAGGTGCAGACCCAGGCAAAGAGGAAGATTCCGCCAAAGGGTGGGAAGTAAATCTGGTTTCGTATATGAGAGGAGCAGCAGATGAATACAGCGGTTGATACATCAAGTGCAGAGAACATTGTAAAAAATACCACGGAATTTTTCACCACCAATGACCTTAAGTCAATATTTGACCAGTTTTTGAGCTGGTGTGCGGGGCTTGTTGGAAATGTGGTTCTCGCAATCATAATATGGTTCGTCGGGAAGAAAATTGTAAAATACCTTGTGAAGCTTTTGGCAAAGGCACTTGACAAAAGCACCATGGACAAGGGTGTTGTCAAGTTCGTGCTATCAATTGCCAGGTTTTTGGGCAATGTGATACTTGTTTTGATGGTTGTGGATGTGCTTGGCTTTGAGACTACGTCCTTCATAGCGATACTTGGCTCCGCAGGTCTTGCGGTGGGCATGTCGTTGCAGGGCAGCCTGTCCAACTTTGCCGGTGGCATACTGATACTGGTATTCAAGCCGTTCACGATAGGGGATTACATTGTGTCAGGCGGCAATGAGGGCACGGTCACCACAATAGACATGCTTTACACAAGGCTTCTCACCCCTGACAACAAGGTTGTTGTAATTCCGAATGGCACGCTTTCCAATGGCAACATTGTAAATGTCGGGAAGCAGCCCACAAGGAGGCTTGACATCCAGATTGGCATAAGCTACGGGGCTGATCTTAAGCTTGCGAAGAAAACACTTAAGGAAATACTTGAGAAAAATGCACATGTGCTTCAGGACAGGGACATACAGGTGCTTGTGGCATCGCTTGACGAAAGCTGCGTCACGCTTGAAACCAGAAGCTGGGTTAACAGCTCCGACTACTGGCCTGCAAGGTTTGAGCTGCTTGAGCTTTACAAGCTTACCTTTGATGAGAAGGGAATTGAGATTCCATTTAATCAGATGGATGTGCATATTGTGCAGTGAAATAATGCGTCATGTGATTAAAAAAAGAAAACCAGCGGTGGAAAAGCCGCTGGTTTTCTTTGTATATGATTTTTACTTATTCTTCTCTACTTCCTGCATTTTCATTGCACGTACCTTGCATGAAAGTCCATACAGGTTGATGAAGCCCTCTGCATCATGGTGGTCATACAAATCACCGGTTGT
>CAYZYS010000071.1:0-11152 GCA_964482605.1 uncultured Bacteroides sp. | reverse complement strand
TTCCATACTTCAACTTTGAGGTTCCAACAGAGCTTCCTGGCGTTGATTCAGGAATCCTTGACCCACGTGACACCTATGCAAATGCATCAGAGTGGGAGACAAAGGCAAAGGACCTTGCATCAAGGTTCAACAAGAACTTCGCCAAGTATGAGGGCAACCAGGCAGGCAAGGCACTTGTCAGCGCAGGTCCTCAGTTGTAATTTCCGTTATGGTCACAGGGCATTAGGATATATTTCCTAATGCCTTGTTTTTTTGCGCATTCTTTGATATAATCCCATTAAATGTGACCGTGGTTGATGATTTGAGTGATTATTCCGTTGGATGGCGGTGGGTGTTGGTTTTCCCCGCCGTGAAAAGGGAGCGATGTACGAATGAATGACGATTTGTGGCTTGAAGAATACAATTTGATGGATGCAGATCAGCAGGAGGAGATACGCAAGGGGTTGGATTCCGGTGTTGACGTGGGTGTGTACGCCAGACCGGAATTATTTGCTATTCAGATGTACCAGATAAGGATTGGGCTTGAGGCGGGGATTGATGTGTCGCCATATGCCGATTCACGGTATGACTGGTTTCAGATGGAGGAGATAAGGAAGGGCATTGCAACGGGGCTTGACATTTCCAAGTATGCCAGCCCTGATAATTCCTATGAGTGCATGCGGCAGATAAGGAAGGGCCTGCGTGACGGGGTTGACCTTTCGGGCTACCGCAGGTTCCACCCGTCAATACTGAGGCAGCTTCGGAAGGCGGTGCGCGCCCAGGTCAACATAGCCCAGTACGTGAACGAGGGGTATGACGCAGAGCAGCTTGAGGAAATCCGGACGGCTTTGAAGCGCGGGATTGACATAAGCCCGTACCTCATCAAGGAAATGCGCGGGATTGCCATTGCCGAGATTAGGAGGGGGCTTGAGGAGGGCATTGACGTATCGGTCTATGCCAAGATAGATTATTCCTGGCAGCAGATGCGTGAGATACGCCTTGGCATAGAGGGGCGTATTGATTATTCGCAGTATTCCAACCCGCTTTATTCCTGGCAGCAGATGCGTGAGATACGTCTTGGGCTTGAGAGGGGCTTTGATGTAAGCGAATACAGGAGCCTCATATTTACCGCAACCGACATGAAACGCAAGAGGCTTGAGCTTGAGGAACGCCTTGAGGGCGTGGTACAGGGCGCCGGCTATGACAGGGAACGCGTGGATTGCTTTGAGATTACCATTGCGGGTGATGAGCTCACGGCGACACTGAAGATATGTGCTGATGACAACGAGCAGTTCACATTTGCCATGGTGATGGATGCACTTGGGCGTTACGGCATATCCAACGGGGTTTTGCTGGATGAAATCACGAAAATGCTTGACGAAAAGAAATACAACACGGAGGTTGTCGTGGCAAGGGGAACCGCCCCCGTGAATGGTGAGGATGGCTATTACCAGTATTTCTTTGACACGGATGCACTGGACAAGCCAAGGGTGCTTGAGGATGGCTCGGTGGATTTCCACAATGTGCAGTGGTTCAGGCCGATAGAGGATGGCGCAAGGATTGCCTGCTACCATGAGGCGACGGGCGGCACGATGGGCAAAACGGTTAAGGGCGCCGTTGTCAGGGCAATCAGGGGTCAGGAAAAGCATATTTTGTCAGGGAGGAACATCAGGCTCCTTGAAGACCAGAAAACCTACGTTGCCTGCATTTCAGGGATGATTGACTGGGATGAGGGCAAGGGCAGGCTTTCAGTTGAGCCCTTGAATGTTGTTGATGAGGTCAATGTCAATTCGGGCGAATTGCATTATGACGGCAGCCTCCTTGTGCGCGGGAACATAACCACGGGTGCAAGAATCCACGTGATTGGGGATATGGTGGTTGAGGGCACCATTGAGGGTGCTGAGCTGCACTGCACTGGAAGCCTGCTGGCAAAGCAGGGCATAAAGGGCATGAACGCCGGCTCGGTGTATGTGGGCGGCGAGCTTGTGGGCAATTTCTTTGAGTATGCCAACGTGCATGTGAAGGGGGATTTGTTCACCAACTATTGCCTTAACTCCAACATTGAGTGTGACGGCAAGGTTGAGGTGCTTGGCGACAAAGGCGTCATAGCCGGCGGCGTGACAAAGGCATTCATGGGCATAAGCACCTGTAATCTTGGGAATGCCGTACAGATACAGACGGTGCTGCAGGTTGGAATGACTGAGAAGGTCATGCGGCGGCAGTATGAGCTGGACAATAAAATTGATGATGTGCGCAAGGAGCTTGTGCTTCTGGGAAATGCCCAGATTAAGCTGCAGAAGGCATACAGGCCGGAGGAACGGAATGCCATGCCGGTGTACATTAAGATAGAAAGTGCAATATTTACCAAGGAAAAAGAACAGGAGGAGCTGTATAAGCACAAGGCACAGCTGGATGAATTAATCCGGCGGGTTGCTGATGTGGGAGTGACTGTCAGGGGTACGGTGTATGAGGGAACCCAGGTTGACATTGGGGACATGCACTGGAACTCACATAGGATGAACAACATGACATTAAGACGCAAGGGCAACAGGTTTGTGTTCGATTAGGCAGTTGGTGAGGAACGGAGGAAGTTATGAAAAGTATGATTTTGATTGTTGATGACATGGACATCAACAGGGAAATCCTTGCAGAAATGCTGGAGGCAGATTATGACATTCTTCAGGCGGACAACGGGGATGAGGCATTAAAGGTTATTGAGGAGAATAAGGATAAGCTGCGCCTGATTCTTCTGGACCTTATCATGCCTAAGCTGGATGGCTTCGGGGTTTTGTCAAGGCTCAAGGAGCTTGGGCTTGTGGGCAGGATTCCGGTCATTGTCATAAGCGGCGATTCTGACGTGGGAATACAGGTGAAAAGCTTTGAGTATGGCGTGTCTGACTTCGTCAGCAAGCCGTTTGACGAGGAGATTGTACACAAGCGTGTTGACAACATTGTGTCGCTGTTTGAGTACCAGAACCGGCTTGAGGAGAGGGTTGCCGCCCAGACCAAGCAGCTGCGCAGCCAGTATGGGATACTTGAGAAGCAGGCAAAAAAGCTCAAGGAGCAGAACATCAAGATAATCGACATTTTGGGTAATGTTGTTGAGTCCCGTAACCTTGAGAGTGGTGAACACATCAAGAGGGTCAAGGGCTTTACGAGGATTCTGGCAAGGCGGCTCATGGAGGATTACCCTGCATATGGGCTTGATGAGCATACCGTGGAAATGATATCGGAGGCAAGCGCATTACATGACATAGGCAAGATTGCAATCCCTGACAATGTGCTGTTAAAGCCGGGGAAGCTTACGGAGGAGGAATACGAGCTCATGAAGTCCCATACCACAAGGGGCTGTGACATACTTGACGGAATACAGGGAATATGGGAAGATGAGTATCGTAAGACAAGCTATGACATATGCAGGCACCATCATGAAAGATATGATGGCAAGGGATATCCTGACAAGCTCAAGGGAGAGGACATACCCATATCGGCACAGATTGTGTCGGTTGCGGATGTATATGATGCCCTCGTGAGCGAGAGGGTATACAAGGCTGCATATTCCAAGGAGGAAGCATTCCACATGATAATCAAGGGTGAATGTGGCATGTTCTCACCGCGTCTGCTGGAGAGCTTCAGGAATGCCAGGAAGGCTTTCGAGGACTTTGTGGACGAGGGTGCTAGAAAGAATAACCAATGAGGGGGATTAAGAAATGAATTTAATGGAATGTTACCAGGGGATTGGCGGCAATTATGAAGTCATAATGGGGCGCCTCAAGAAGGAAGAAAGGGTTGTAAAGTATGTGAAGAAGTTTGTCGGGGAGGATACCCTTGGCAAGCTGAAGGCTGCATTGGACAGGGAAGACTACGAGGAAGCGTTCATGCATTCGCACAATCTCAAGGGAATGTGCGCCAATCTGGAATTTAGCAGGCTCGGTGCCTCGGCAAGCGAGCTCACGGAATGCCTCAGGGGCGGAACACCCAGCGGTGATTACAAGCCGCTGCTTGCAAAGGTCGAGGAGGATTACGAACTGACGGTTTCGGTGATTGGTGAATTGGATGAGTAGAAGCTTCGGGGTGGTGACTGTTAGCTGTTGCCATCCCGTTTTTTTGTGCGCAGGCGAATGTGGGAATTAGGTGCCTGGCACTTGATGAATGAAAGGATTGGTGTGAAAAATCACACTTGGGGATTGAGATGGAGAATACAAAATCAGGCTTTGTGAGTATAATTGGAAGGCCAAATGTGGGCAAGTCAACCTTGATGAACAGGATTATCGGGCAAAAGATTGCCATAACCTCCAACAAGCCGCAGACCACAAGGAACAGGATTCAGACGGTTTACACTGATGAAAGGGGGCAGCTTGTGTTCCTTGACACACCTGGCATCCACAAGGCAAAGAACAAGCTGGGTGAATACATGGTGGGGGCTGCCGAGAAGACTGTTGACGAGGTGGACGTCATCATGTGGCTTGTTGAGCCTGATGTGCACATAGGCGCCGGTGACGAGCACATAATTGAGAGGCTGGGGCATGCAAGGCAGCCAATAATCCTTGTCATCAACAAGCTTGACACGGTGAAGAAGGAGGACATTCTGCCTGTGATTGGCGCATATAAGGACCGGCTGGATTTTGCCGAGATTGTGCCGATATCAGCATACAATGGCGACGGGGTTGATGACCTTGTGGAGGTTCTTTTCAAATACATGCCTTACGGTCCGATGTTTTATGATGAGGAAACGGTAACAGACCAGCCCATGAGGCAGATTGTGTCTGAATTGATTCGGGAGAAGGCACTGCATGCGCTCAATGATGAAGTACCGCATGGAATTGCCGTGGTGATTGACCGGATGAAGGACAGGGATGACAAGGAGATAACCGACATTGACGCCACCATCATATGCGAGCGTGAGTCGCACAAGGGCATAATAATAGGCAAGGGCGGCGGGATGCTTAAGAAGATAGGCACCAATGCAAGGTTTGAAATAGAACGGCTGCTTGGGCACAGGGCCAACCTCAAGCTTTTTGTCAAGGTCAAGAAGGAGTGGCGCGACAGTGATTACCTGCTCAAGAACTTTGGGTATGATGCCAAGAAGGACCTGTGATGGGTGATTTGGTGATGGTCAGGGGGATGGTGCTTTCCTCCATGCCGGTGGGCGAATATGACAGGAGGGTTGTTCTCCTCACCCATGAAAGGGGCAAGATATCAGCATTTGCAAAGGGCGCAAGAAGGATGAACTCACAGCTCATGGGGGTGACAAGACCCTTTTGCTTTGGACAGTTCGAGGTGTATGAGGGAAGGTCGTCCTATGACGTGAAAAGGGCAGACATATCCAATTATTTCACCGAGGTGTCGCAGGATTATGACAGCGTGGTGTACGCCAGTTATTTTATGGAGCTTGCTGATTACTATGGAAGGGAAAACCTGGATGCCGCACCGATGCTGAATCTTCTGTATGTGACGCTGAAGGCGCTCGGCAGGGGAGTGGTGCCGAAGCCGCTTGTCAGGTATGCATATGAGCTAAGGCTGATTCGGGTGAACGGTGAATGTCCTGATTTGTTCAGGTGTTGCCATTGTGGCGCACAGAAGGGGCTGCATGGGTTTTCGATGAATGAATTTGGCATGCTGTGCGATTCATGCCTTTCGGGTGATGGCAGCGTGATACACATTTCCGAGGATTGCGCATACACACTGCAGTATATGGCATCCACGGGGCTTGAACGCCTGTATGCATTTAACGTGAGTGAAGGGGTGCTGGAGGAGCTCGGGCTTGTGCTTAACCGGATAAGGGGACGGATTATTGACAAAAGGATGAAATCCTTGGAAATCCTTGAAAGTACATTGTAAAAAATATTGCATTTTTTTCTGGTAAAAAGTATAATAATCTTTATGTGGTTGATTATGGCGGAAGGAGGAAGGTGATTGGTATGGCAGAGACGAACGTCATTAGAATCGATTCGGAGAACGGAATGATAAAATATGGCGGTGCTTCCGGCATTTCCAACGGCGCAGCCCATGGCGGCGAGCACGGGGTTGATGCACAGCTTGATGCGCCGGCGGATTTCACGAGCCCTGAGGAGCTGCACCAGAAGCTGCTTGAAACCATCAGGGAATATCACCCCTCCACGGATTTGTCGCAGATTGAAAAGGCTTACAGGGTGGCGTATGAGGCGCATGAGGGACAGCTTCGCAAGTCGGGGGAGCCATACATCATACATCCCATATGCGTTGCGATAATTCTTGCCGAGCTTGAGCTTGACAAGGAGACCATAATTGCGGGGCTGCTGCATGATGTGGTTGAGGACACGGTTTTCACCAAGGAGCAGATAGCCCAGGAGTTTGGCGACGAGGTCGCCCTGCTTGTGGACGGTGTCACCAAGTTGACACAGTTGAGCTATGAGCACGACAAGATTGAATCACAGGCGGAGAATTTAAGGAAGATGTTCCTTGCGATGGCAAAGGACATCAGGGTCATATTGATTAAGCTTGCCGACAGGCTCCACAATATGAGGACCATGCAGTACCAGTCCCCTGAGAAGCAGAAGGAGAAGTCCAGGGAGACGCTTGACATATATTCACCAATCGCAAACCGCCTTGGCATATCCAAAATCAAGGTGGAGCTTGATGACCTTGCCATGCAGTACCTCATGCCTGATGTGTACCAGGATTTGGTGAAGCAGATTAACATGAACAAGACCAACCGCGACGCATTTATCAAGAGCATCATCAAGGAAGTCAAAATGCACATAGATGATGCGGGGATTGAGGCGGAAATTGACGGCAGGGTGAAGCATTTCTTCAGCATTTACAGGAAGATGGTGAACCAGAACAAGACGCTTGACCAGATATATGACCTCTTTGCAGTGAGGATAAAGGTGGAGACGGTTAAGGACTGCTATGCGGCGCTGGGGGTAATCCATGAGATGTACAAGCCGATACCGGGGCGCTTTAAGGATTACATTGCCATGCCGAAGCAGAATATGTACCAGTCGCTTCACACCACGCTGATAGCCTCCAACGGGCAGCCGTTTGAGGTTCAGATACGCACCTATGAGATGCACCGCACGGCTGAGTACGGTATTGCGGCACACTGGAAGTACAAGGAGGGAAAGACCGGGGCAACAGGTGATTCCAACGAGGAGGCAAAGCTTAGCTGGCTTCGCCAGATTCTTGAGTGGCAGAGGGACATGTCCGACAACAAGGAGTTCCTGTCATCAATCAAGAATGACCTGAATCTTTTTTCGGACAGCGTGTACTGCTTTACCCCTACCGGTGACGTTAAGAACCTGCCTACGGGCTCAACGCCGATTGATTTTGCGTACAGCATTCATTCAGCCATCGGCAACAAGATGATTGGCGCAAGGGTGAATGGCAGGCTTGTGAACATAGATTATGTCATAAGGAATGGTGACAGGATAGAGATTCTCACCTCGGCCAATTCCAAGGGACCGAGCCGTGACTGGCTCAAGATTGTGAAAAGCTCCCAGGCGAGGAACAAGATTAACCAGTGGTTCAAGCAGGAGCTCAAGGAGGACAACATACTCAGGGGCAAGGACCTCATTGACAAGTATGCAAGGTCCAAGGGGATTAACCTTTCAGAGCTTACCAAGCCTGAATTCATGGATAAATGCCTGACAAAGTATGGATACAGGGATTGGGATTCCCTCATGGCTTCCGTCGGGCATGGGGCGCTTAAGGAGGGGCAGGTTGTCAACAAGCTCCAGGAGGAGTATGACAAGAAGAAGGGAACCGAGCTCAAGGATGAAGATGTATTAAAAAACATACCTGACGCTGCAAAGGAGCGTGGAGGCTCTGCCAAGCCGTCAAAGGGCGGTATTGTGGTCAAGGGAGTGCATGATGTGGCAGTGCGTTATTCGAGGTGCTGCAGCCCTGTTCCGGGTGATGAGATTGTGGGCTTCATCACACGCGGCAGGGGCGTTTCAATACACAGGACTGACTGCATTAACGTGCTCAACCTTTCAGCCAATGAAAGGGAGCGCCTCATTGATGCCGAATGGCAAAGGGAAGCCTCGGACAGGGAGGTTTATGCCACGGAGCTCAATGTGTATGCCTACAACAGGAATGGGCTCATTGTGGATGTGTCAAGGGTGTTCACGGAGCTCAATGTTGAGCTTAAGAACATGAATTACAGGGTGAGCAAGCAGGATAAGGCAACGCTCACCGTGGGATTTGACATCCACGGCAAGGATGAGCTTCAGAAAATCATGGAGAAGCTGCGCAATGTGCAGGGGGTTGATGACATTGAGAGAAGCTCGCTTTGATGCGGGATTTAACATTGATGGAAATGGGGCTGCGGTTTGGGTAATTTGAATATAAGCAAGGTAATGATAAGCGGTGTTGCCACCAATTGTTATTTTTTGACAAATGCGGACACGCTTGGGACAATTGTGGTTGACCCCGGGGGACAGCCTGACAGGATACTGTCGCACATTGAGGCAGGCGGCTTGAAGCCTGTTGCGATACTGCTGACACACGGGCATTTTGACCACATAATGGCGGTCAATGAGCTCAAGGCGGAGTTTGGCATACCCGTGTATGCGGGAATTGATGAAAAAAATCTGCTTAATGACGGCAATGCCAATCTTTCGGCAATGTACACTGATGAATATGTGACGGAGGCGGACACATACCTGTCAGACGGTGATGTGGTGGAGCTTGCGGGAATTAGGATTAAGGTCATGTCAACGCCGGGGCACACAGGCGGCTCAGTGTGCTACCTTGTGGAAGGGGATGGGGTGTTAATCAGTGGTGACACCCTGTTTTATGGCTCGGTGGGCAGGACGGATTTTCCCACGGGAAGTGACGTGGCAATGAAAAAGTCCATACGTGAGAGGCTTGCCCTCCTGCCTGATGAGACAGTTGTGTACCCAGGCCATGGGCGGGCAACTACAATTGGCATGGAAAGGCAGTCCAATCCGTGGTTTTAGGGGTATGGACGGGTGCTGCCGCATATCGTTTTGACAGAATAATGGAGAAGTTTTTTTGAGTTATGATATATATTAATCTTGACAATCAGGATTATTATGATGATGCGCTTGTGCTGGTGAAGTCATTTTATCCGGGGGAGGGCGTGGCGGCGGGTCCAGGTAAAAAAGAAATCACCGATGTCGTGATAACACCTGTTGTTCCGCCTGATGACGGCAAGGGCAAAAGCCAGCTTCATGATGAATTCAAGGCAGGCCTGTATCATCAATTAAGTGAAGCCACGGGCAGGACGCTTCCGTGGGGAAAGCTCACAGGGGTAAGGCCAAGCAAGCTCGCGATGAAGCTTCTGGATGCCGGAAGCACTGATGATGAGGTGCTGGGGGCGTTCATGGAGGATAATTTTGTCACGGAGGGCAAGGCAAGGCTTGCGCTGGAGGTTGCACACAGGGAGCGGGAGCTTTTGTCGGGGCTTGACTGCTGGAATGGTTACAGCCTGTACATTGGGATTCCCTTTTGCCCAACCACATGCCTGTACTGTTCATTTACCTCGTATTCCATCAGGGAGTGGAGGGACAAGGTTGATGACTACCTTGGGGCGTTGTCCAGGGAAATGCGCCATGTGGCGGGAAGGCTTCGCGGCAGGCGGCTTGACACGGTTTACATAGGTGGCGGGACACCAACGACACTTGAGCCATACCAGCTCGATAGGCTGCTTACGGAGCTTGAGTGCTGTTTTCCGGTGGGTGACTGCCTGGAGCTTACGGTTGAGGCGGGGAGGCCTGACAGCATAACCCGCGAGAAGCTGGAGGTTTTAAGAAGCCACAACGTCGGGCGCATATCAATCAACCCACAGACCATGAACCAGGACACACTTGACCTGATTGGAAGGAAGCATACCGTGGGGCAGGTGAGGGAAGCATTTTTCCTGGCGAGGGAATGTGGCTTTGACAATATCAACATGGACATCATTCTTGGGCTTCCGGGTGAGGATGAGGCAAAGGTGCACAATACCCTGAGGGAGATTGGGGAATTGCACCCTGACAGCCTCACGGTGCATTCGCTCGCAATAAAGAGGGCGGCGGCACTTAACCTGTGGAAGGATGAGCACAGGGCATATGCGTTCCACAACACGGATGAAATCATTCGGGCATCGGCAGAATGTGCCAAAGGGATGGGCATGGAGCCCTATTACATGTACCGTCAGAAGAACATGGCGGGGAATTTTGAAAATGTCGGTTACGCAGTGCCATCTAAGGAATGTGTGTACAATATTTTAATCATGGAGGAGAGGCAGAGCATCATTGCCCTTGGAGCCGGGGCCTCCACAAAGCTGTGTTTCCCTGATGGCGACTCTGTGCGCATTGAGAGGATTGAAAATGTGAAGAGCGTCAGGGATTACATCCTGCGCATAGACGAGATGCTGGGGCGCAAGGACGGAAGCCTGTTCAATGGCTGGCTTTCGCAGGGAAAATAACGAATGCAAATATAAATATACATAGAAATGAGGTTAAATTAATCATGGCTGAATCAATGAAGGGCTTGAAAAGGACTAACCGCTGTACGGAGGTTTCCGCGGCGGATGTGGGCAGGGAGGTTACGGTGATGGGCTGGGTCCAGAAAAGGCGTAACCTTGGAAGCCTGATATTTGTGGATTTGAGGGACAGGACCGGACTGCTGCAGATTATATTTGATGAGAACAGTGTCGGGAAGGATGGCTTCGACAAGGCATCAACACTTCGCAGTGAATTTGTCATTGCCGTGACGGGAAAGGTGCAGAAGCGCTCGGGAGCAGTCAATGAAGCCTTAAAGACCGGTGACATAGAGGTTGTTGCGGAGGGCTTGCGCATTCTGTCCGAGGCGGAGACACCTCCGTTTCCTGTGGAGGAGAACATAGCGACCAAGGAGGAACTGAGGCTTAAGTACCGTTATCTTGACCTTAGGCGTCCTGACATCCAGAAGAACATAATCATGAGGAGCCGTGTTGCCACGCTTACAAGGGCATTTTTGGCAAATGAGGGCTTCCTTGAGATTGAGACGCCGATTCTGTGCAAGAGCACACCGGAGGGCGCAAGGGATTACCTGGTGCCAAGCCGCGTGCATCCTGGGAATTTCTATGCATTGCCACAGTCACCACAGCTTTTCAAACAGCTTCTTATGTGCTCAGGCTATGACAGGTACATGCAGATTGCAAGGTGCTTCCGTGATGAGGATTTGAGGGCTGACAGACAGCCTG
>CAYZYS010000070.1:0-11487 GCA_964482605.1 uncultured Bacteroides sp. | reverse complement strand
CTGGGGTGTTCGCGTACCCATGTATTTTGAACCTACATTTATTAGACAGGGATTCCTATATCTGTGCATTAATGTCAGGCCTCCTTAGCAGTGGAAGACAGCGGTGTACATGCGGTTGCCCACCTAGCGAAGCGCTAGGAGTCGAAGTCTTGGTGAACGGCATTTTGGGAATTTTTTAAAGAGGCTAATTCGTTAGCTTCTTTTTTTGTGCATATCAGGCATGTAATTCACATATTATGTTCCATGGTTAAATTGTTGAAGGTTAAAATAAAAAGAAAATGCATGTTTTGGCTTGCGGTGGCTGCCGTGGTGTGCGCACTGGTGTTTCTTGTGTGGCGGGGGGAACGTACGGGGGATGCGTTGGTCACAAAGGCTGAGGCTGCCAAGATGATTGCGGCACTGATGTACGGGGGCAATGATTTTGGGGATGCATTTTCATTGGCTGAATCGGGGACGGACAACGGCAATTGGTATCATTCTTATGTCCGGTACGTCAATGACAATGGACATATGGAGATTGATAATGCAGGTGAGCCTGTCACGGTGGGGGATGTGAGGCATTTCCTTGACAGCCTTGGCTGCAATGAGGAAATAGGGCAGGATTTCCCATGGGTGTACGGGGACGGTTACGCAAGTGTTGAACGAAAGGATTGGGTAAGCCTGTACATATGGCTGTGGGAGTGCGGAAATAATGAGGAGAAAACAGCGGGGCTTGAGCTTCCCGGTGCGCAGGGGCTTGAATGGGTTTCCACGGTGCTGTTGGGAACGCCAGCCAATGTTGAGGAAGCGGGGGAGTGGGAGGCATACACTGAGGAGGGCAGGTATCATTTCACGGGGCTTCATGTTGACGGGGCATTGGACAGGCAGGTGGAATTTCTCGCAAGGGACGGTGAGATAATCTGCATTGCCTCAATCGGGGAGTCTGCCGTGATTAACAATGCGTGGATTGTCAGCGGGGGAGACGGTGGGCTTGAGGTGTTCACCTCCGGAATCACAAGGCATTATGACATCGGCACGTTGAGCCAGGAGCTTGGCGGCGTGATGGCTGACATTTACCTTGAGGGCGGCAGGGTGAGGACAATTGAGGTGAAGGAGGAGACCATAAGCGGCAGGGTTTTGTCGGCGACAAGGGAGTATGTGGAGCTTGAGGGCTATGGCAGGGTCCCCCTTGAGGAAAACTACAGGATTTACCGCGTGTATGGCGGGCTTTCCCTTGAGGATTACGGCAACCTGATTGTGGGCTATGACCTTCAGGAATTTATCGTGGCAAATGGCAGGATATGCGGTGCGGCAATCATAAAGCAAATGAATGCCGACAGAATCAGGGTGCTAATCAAGACCACGGATTACAAGGACATTTTTCATGATGCGGTAACGCTGGTGTCAGGGACAGGTATGCAGCTTGAGGGCTCTGAGCAGGAGAAAACCACCATTGCTCCGGGTGAGCCGGTCACGATAAATGCGGCATCGGAGCTGTTAAAGGGCGGGCGTGTCAGCATAACCCCGCTTGGGGACGGTGAAATTACAGTGTCCTCAATAAAGAGGAGCAATGGCAACCCGCATTATGAGGGTACGCTTGAGGTCATGGACACAGGGGATGGGCTTGTGCTTGTGAATGACGTGGGGCTTGAGGATTACCTTAAGAGGGTGGTGCCAAGCGAGATGCCCGTGGGCTTCGGCGTTGAGGCGCTGAAGGTACAGGCGGTGTGTGCCAGAAGCTATGCATACAGGGAGCTTGAGAACAATAATTATGTGGCATATGGCGCCCATGTTGACGACAGTACGCTATACCAGGTATACAACAATGTTGACGAAAGCGATGCTGCAAACCAGGCAATAGCGCAGACGGAGGGACAGGTGTTGGCATATGGCGGTGAGCCCGTCCAGACATTTTATTATTCAACCTCATGCGGTGTCACAACGGATGTGACGCTTTGGGGAAGCAGTGCCGACGAATATCCGTATTACAGGTCGGTTGTTGTGGGAAGTGGCTCATCAGCCCAAGGCATTGGAAATTTTTTTGTGGGGGATGACCTTGTGGATGATGCTGCCTTTTCCGTGTTCATAAAGAACATCAATGCTTCTGATTATGACAGCGGTTTTGAGCTGTACCGCTGGCAGCTTACGGTATCGCTGTCGGAGCTTAGCAATGCATTTAATTCAAGGCTTGCGGACAGGGGCAGCAGTTATCCGCGCCAGATTGGTGCCTGTGACAATGATGGGAATTACCTTGGGCTGTCAGGCGGCACATCATCAGGCATTGTAAGTGACATTGGGCAGATAAGCGGCATAACGGTGCTTAAAAGGGTGACGGGAGGTGCGTGCGTAAGCATCATGGTCAGGGGAAGCAAGGGGAATGTAAGGATTGATGGGGAGAGCCACATAAGGTATCTGCTGGGGGTATATGACGCACCACTTGTCACGGTAAACGGCAGTATAAGGCACATGTCAAGCCTTCCAAGCACGTTTTGCATTTTTGAGGAAACCATCGGTGATGACGGAAAGACATACATGAAAATAACGGGCGGCGGCTACGGACATGGGATTGGAATGAGCCAGAATGCCGTTTCTGCAATGACGGCAGCAGGGATGGGGTATACGCAGGTCCTGGAATTTTTCTATCCGGGGACACAGGTGATGAATGTGGGAGCGGGCGGCCTTATTTCTTCCCGTGGCGCATGAGCACCTGCAGTGATATCACACCCTTGCCTATCAGCACATTGATTTCGGCGCCGAAAAAAATTATCAGCATGCAGCTGTATATCCACAAGAGCACCAAAATCAGCGTCCCAAGGCTTCCAAACATGGATGTGTAGCTTGTGTGTGCGACGTACAGTGAAAATATCATGGAAAACAAAAACCAGCCATAGCCTGCGAGCAGTGAGCCCGGAAACTGGCTTATGAGGCTTGAGCGCCTGCTTGGTATCAGGTTGTACATGAACATGAATATCAGGGCGAGGAAAAGCGGCAGTATGATTGCACGCTTTAACAAAAGCCCTGAAAGTACCGCGGTTATGAGGGGGAAATACCGTGCCGTGAAGGCTGTCAGGCCCTTGCTGAACACCACAAGCGCCAGCATCATTATTATGGCAGCCATGAATATGAGCGTCTGGAGTGAGGCAATGCAGCGTGTTATCAGGAAATTCCTGCGTTCCTCTATGCCATAAATGGTGTTCAGCCCCTTGCGGATGGACATGAAGCCCTTGCCGGAAGCCCAGAGTGTTCCAACTGCGGAAATTCCCGTCAGCGCAGCGGAGGATGACTGGTACATGTCGTCAAACATGGATATGGCATCCTGGCGGAAATACTCAGGCACGAAATCATTCAGAAGCCTTATGAAGGTTTCATAGTCAACCGGAAGGAACCTTATCAGGGATAGCAAAAGCAGCACAAACGGGAAAAATGCCAGTATCAGGTAATAGCTCGTCTGTGCTGAGAAGCCCGTGAGATTGTCCTTTGATATCTTGTCAATTGTCTCTTTTATTGCAAACAAAATTCTCATATGGTTATTATATGTCATAATTTTTTTCTGCGCAACAATTCCAGCTTTTTTTGACTTTTACCTTGTGTTGCTATATAATATTATGGCTTGCGTAAATCGTGGGCACATGAGAATTGGCATGATTGGATTAGGTGAAGGATGGGAATATCGGTAAGCCTTCAGGTGTTTGAGGGGCCATTGGATTTGCTTCTTGCCCTGATTGAAAGAAACAAGGTTAATATATATGACATTCCGATTGCAATGATTACCGAGCAATACATGGAATATGTGAATCAGATGGACAAAAAGGATTTGAATGTGGTGAGTGAGTTCCTGTACATGGCGGCAACACTCCTTGACATTAAATCCAAAATGCTACTTCCGAGGGAGGTAAACGAGGAAGGGGAGGAAATCGACCCAAGGCAGGAGCTTGTGGAGCAGCTTCTTGAATACAAAATGTTCAAATATGCCTCCATGGAGCTTAAGGACAGGCAGGTTGACGCGGAAAGGTCGCTTTTCAAGCCGTCAACCATTCCTGATGAGGTGAGTGAATACAAGCCGCCCGTGGATTTGCAGGAGCTTGTGGGCGACACCACCCTTGCCACCCTGAATCGCATTTTCCAGGATGTGATGAAGCGTCAGGAAGACAAGATTGACCCTGTGAGGAGCAAATTCGGGAAGATTAAGAAGGAGGAGGTTACGGTTGAGGACAGGCTTGAGTATGTAAGGGGATATTTGATGAACCATAAAAGCCTGAGCTTTCGCCAGCTTCTTCTTGAAAAGCCCGGAAAGCTTTCAACGATTGTCACATTTCTGGTGGTGCTGGAGCTGATAAAGACTGGGTTTCTCCAGGTGTCCCAGGAGGGCACCATGACGGACATTCACCTTGAGGTGGTAAAGGACCCTGCGTTAATCGGTGAGATGGAAACCACCGCAGGGGACTAGTGTGTGGAAAAGCGGAATATAATTGCGTGATGTGAGGTATGTATGGATTTGGAAGTGATTGAGGCATCCATTGAGGCGATTCTTTTTACCATGGGTGAATCCGTGGAGGCTGCCAGGATAGCCGCTGCAATAGGGCAGGATGAGGAGACGACGAGGAAAATCATCCACAACATGATGGACAAGTACAATGACACCTCAAGGGGCATTAAGATAATTGAGCTTGAGGACAGCTTTCAGATGTGTACCAAGGCTGAGTATTATGAGACATTGATTAAGGTTGCAAGCCAGCCAAAAAAATATGTTTTAACAGACGCACTTCTGGAGACACTGTCAATAGTTGCGTACAAGCAGCCAGTGACCAAGCTTGAGATTGAAAAGATAAGGGGCGTCAATTCAGACCATGCGGTGAGCAGGCTGGTGGAATACGGGCTTGTACAGGAGGTGGGGCGCCTTGACGCACCGGGCAGGCCGATGCTCCTTGGGACAACTGAGGATTTCTTGAGAACCTTTGGCGTGCAGTCATTGGAGGAGCTTCCCGTAATCTCACAGGAGATGATTGACGGCTTTAAGCAGGAGGCGGAGCTTGAGGTTGCAGGGGATGCCGAGGATGAGCAGATAGACGGGCAAATGAGCCTGGACATAGATATTTAAACATAGATATTTAAAATATGGGAATGGAGGATTGTCATGGAAAGACCTAATGCATGGGAGAAGTATTCAGTAAATGATTTGGAGGCAGTGTTTGGCTTCGCTGAGGAGTACCGCCAGTTCATATCGGACTGCAAGACGGAGAGGGAATGCACGTCAAGGGCGGTTGAGCTTGCAAGGAAGGCAGGCTACAAGGATTTGGAGGACATAATCAGGAAAAACAAGAAGCTTAAGGGCGGTGACAGGGTTTATGCCGTGAACATGAACAAGTCCATTGTGCTGTTTAACATTGGAAAGCAGCCAATGGAGAATGGGATGAACATTCTTGGCGCCCACATTGATTCGCCAAGGCTTGACCTGAAGCAGAACCCGCTGTATGAGGACACGGGGCTTGTGCTTCTTGACACCCATTATTACGGTGGAATCAAAAAGTACCAGTGGGTGACGATTCCGCTTGCACTTCACGGTGTTGTTGCATTGAAGGACGGCTCAAGCGTTGAGGTTGTGGTTGGAGAAGATGGCAGCGACCCTGTTGTCGGCATTTCCGACCTTCTCATCCACCTTGCAGGTGAGCAGATGGAGAAAAAGGGCGCAAAGGTTGTTGAGGGTGAGGACCTGAACGTGCTCGTTGGCAGTATGCCGCTTACGGATGCCGTACTTGAGTATCAGGGGCTTCAGGGCAATTCTGATGCTGACACGGATGAGCAGAAAAAGCAGAAAGTCAAGAATAATATACTTGCACTGTTAAAGGAAAAATATGGCATACAGGAGGAGGATTTCCTCTCCGCCGAGCTTGAGGTGGTTCCTGCGGGAGCCGCAAGGGATTATGGAATTGACAGGAGCATGATTATGGGCTACGGTCATGATGACCGTGTGTGTGCATATCCGTCACTTAAGGCAATCCTTAATTCAGGCAAATTGGAAAAAACAGGCGTATGCATACTTGTTGACAAGGAGGAGATTGGGAGCGTCGGTGCAACGGGAATGCATTCAAGGTTCTTTGAATATGTTGTTGCCGAGGTGATGGATAGGCTTGGGGAGTACAATGAGCTTTCACTGAAGCGTGCCCTCCGCAATTCCTCAATGCTTTCCTCTGACGTGAGTGCGGCATATGACCCTAATTATTCAAATGTAAATGAGAAGAACAACAGCGCTTACTTTGGGCGTGGCATGGTTTTCAACAAATACACGGGTTCAAGGGGAAAGAGTGGCTCTAATGACACCAATGCTGAATTTATCGGCAGGCTGCGCAAGGTCATGGATGACAATGACGTGTGCTTCCAGACCTCCGAGCTTGGCAAGGTGGATGCGGGCGGCGGTGGAACCATTGCCTACATTATGGCTAATTATGGAATGAATGTGATAGACAGCGGAATTGCCGTTCAGAACATGCATGCACCACATGAGGTGATAAGCAAGGCTGACCTGTATGAGACGCTTAAGGGTTATGAGGCGTTCCTTGGGTGTATGGAATGATTGCCTGTAAAATTGGAGGATAGTATGAAGTGGAACCGATATACGATAGATACCACCACTGATGCGGTTGACATGGTTGGCAGTGTGCTTGCGGACTGCGGCGTTGAGGGTATCGAGATTCAGGACAATGTGCAGCTTAGCAAGGATGAGATTAAGACCATGTTCGTTGATTTCATTCCAGACCTTCCGCCGGATGACGGCACCGCAAGGGTGAGCTTTTACATTGATTCTGATGAGGATGACGGCTCGCTCCTTGATGCTGTGCGAGCGGCGCTTGAGGAGACAAGGGGCTTCATGGACATTGGGCCTGGGACAATAACACGTTCGGAGACAGAGGACAAGGATTGGATTAATAACTGGAAGCAGTATTTTCATCCATTTAACATAGGCGAGCTGGTCATAAAGCCCACCTGGGAGCCGGTGACACCAGAGATGGATGGGCATTTGGTGCTTAACATTGACCCTGGCACCGCATTTGGCACGGGTTCTCATGAAACCACAAGGCTTTGCATACAGCAATTGCAAAAATATGTGAAAGAAGGCGACAGGCTTTTGGATGTGGGCTGCGGAAGCGGCATATTGTCGGTTGTCGGGGTGATGCTTGGCTGCGAGCTGGCATTTGGAACCGACCTTGACCCCAACGCAATCATTGCAACCAATGAAAACAGCCAGGTTAATGAAATTGAACCGGGCAGGATTCAGGTGGTTGAGGGAAATATCATTGATGATGAAAAAATACAGCAGGAAGCGGGCTTTGAGTGCTATGACATTGTGTGCTCCAACATCCTTGCGGATGTGCTTGAACCGCTGTCAGCCGTGATAACAAGGCACATGAAACACGGCGCCACATGGATTACATCAGGAATCATCAATACCAAGGAGGATGAGGTTGTCCGCTGTTTTAAGGAAAACCCGGAGCTTGAGGTAATTGAGGTGAACCATGACGGGGAGTGGGTCAACGTGACGGCACGCAGAAGATGATGCGGGAATTTGTTCCCGTAAATTGCTTTCTTTTTGGAACCCTTAGGTGAAATGGAGATTTACATGCATCATTTCTTTGCAAAACAGGAAAACATATATGATGACCACATAATAATTGACGGCTCGGATGTGAACCACATAAAGAATGTGCTGCGCCTTAAGGCGGGGGACAGGCTTTTGGTAAGCTGTGATGCCAATGTTGATTATTACTGCACGGTGGTGTCGCTGGGTGAGGACGAGGTGTGCCTGGGGATAGACAGCGTGGATGAGGAGGGCAGGGAGCTGCCTTCAAGGATATGCCTTTTTCAGGGCTTGCCAAAGGGCGACAAGATGGAGTTCATCATACAGAAGGCGGTGGAGCTTGGCGCATATGAGATAATTCCCGTTGCCATGAAGCGCTCTGTCGTAAGGCTTGACCAAAAGAAGGAGCAGGCAAAGCTCAAGCGCTGGAATGCCATTGCGGAGAGTGCCGCAAAGCAAAGCAAGAGAAGCCACATCCCGGAGGTTAAGCCATGCATGGATTTCAAGGCTGCCGTGGAATATGCGAAGTCCCTTGACGTAAGGCTTCTTCCTTATGAATGTGCAGAAGGCATGCAGGCAACCAAGGAGCTGGTTGCACGTATTCAGCCCGGACAGTCGATTGGGGTGTTCATAGGCCCGGAGGGGGGCTTTGACGGGGGTGAGCTTGAGCTTGCAGCCAGTGCCGGCTGTGATGTAATAACGCTTGGAAAGAGGATACTCAGGACTGAAACTGCGGGGCTTATGGTGCTGTCTGTGCTGATGTACCATTTGGAGGATTAGTGTGAAAAATGATTGAAATGAAGGCATATCTTGATAATTCGGCAACCACACAGGTGGCTGAGCCCGTGATAGAGCTATGTACACGTGTGATGAGGGAGGATTATGGCAATCCCTCATCCATGCACATGGAGGGGGTTCGTGCCGAAGGATACATAAAAGAAGCGAAGAAGTGCATTTGTGATGTGCTTAAATGCAATGAAAAGGAGATAATATTTACCTCCGGTGGCACAGAATCCAACAACATGGCGATAATTGGCGGGGCGCTTGCCAACCAGAGACGCGGAAAACACGTGATTACCACGTCTGTTGAGCACAGCTCGGTGAAGGAGCCGTTTCGCAGGCTGTCAGAGCTTGGCTTTGAGGTGACATACCTGCCGGTGGGCAGCGATGGGAGGGTGTCTGTTGATGATCTTTCGGCAGCATTGAGGGATGACACGGTTCTCGTTGCATCAATGATGGTCAACAATGAGATTGGCGCAGTTGAGCCGATTGAGGAGATGGGCAGGGTTATTCATGCCAGGAACCCTGACATAATATTTTTCGTGGATGCAATACAGGCATTTGGAAAATACAGGATTGTTCCAAAGAGGTTGGGCATAGATGCGCTGTCCGTCAGCGGCCACAAGATTCACGGGCCAAAGGGCAGCGGTTTTCTCTACATCAGGGACAAGGTTAAAATCAAGCCCCTGATACTTGGCGGTGGGCAGCAAAAGGGGATGCGCTCCGGCACGGAAAATGTGCCTGGGATTGCCGGTGTAGGGCTTGCCACTAAGCTGGCATATGATGGGCTTGATGACAAGATAGGGAAAATGTACGTCATCAAGGAGCATCTTGTGGAGGGGCTTAAGGCACTCCCTGATGTGCAGGTTAACGGAAGGACAGGCAGGGATTCCGCACCACACATTGTAAGCGCAAGCTTTCGTGGCGTCAGGGCTGAGGTCATGCTTCATTCCCTGGAGGACAGGGGAATATATGTGTCCTCCGGCTCGGCATGTGCCTCCAACAGACCGGAGCTTAGCTCCACGCTGCAGGCAATCGGGCTTGACAAGGATTTGCTGGATTCAACCATTAGGTTTAGCTTCTGCTATGAAACAACCATGGAGCAGGTGGATTATGCGCTTGCTGCGATTTCGGAGCTTTTGCCTGTGTTAAGACGATATCGTGCGCATTAATTACATTTACCAGGAAAGGATATTTAATTATATATGTTCAAGGCATTTTTGATAAAATATGGTGAAATTGGTGTCAAGGGAAAGAACAGATACCTTTTTGAGGATGCATTGGTATCACAGATAAGGCATTCCCTGAAGGGCGTTGACGGCAGGTTCAATGTCCGCAAGGTTGACGGCAGGATATATGTCGAGGTGGAGTCTGAGGATTATGATTATGATGAGACCATTGCCAGCCTCCAGAGGGTGTTTGGAATCGTGCACATCTGTCCTATGGTGCAGATAGAGGATAATGGCTTTGATGACCTTGCAAAAAGGGTGGTGGAGTATTTTGGTGAGATCTACCCTGACAGGAACATCACCTTTAAGGTAAATGCGAGGCGTGCCAGAAAGAATTACCCGTTGGATTCCATGGAGCTTAACATGGAGCTGGGGCATGTGTTGCTTGAGGCTTATCCGGAGCTTAAGGTTGATGTGCATAAGCCGCAGGTGCTTCTTCAGGTGGAAATCCGCCAGGAGATTAACATCTATTCGCTGGAGATTCCGGGGCCTGGCGGAATGCCGGTGGGTACCAACGGAAAGGCGATGCTTCTTCTTTCAGGCGGTATTGACAGTCCGGTTGCGGGTTACATGATTGCCAAGAGGGGCGTCAAGGTTGATGCAACATATTTTCATGCGCCACCGTATACCAGCGAGCGTGCAAAGCAGAAGGTTGTTGACCTGGCAAGGCTTGTGTCAAGGTATTCGGGTCCGATGACGTTAAATGTTGTTAATTTTACGGACATTCAGCTTTACATATATGATAAATGTCCTCATGACGAGCTTACGATAATCATGCGGCGCTATATGATGAGGATTGCGGAGGAGCTTGCCAATCAGTCTGACTGCCAGGGGCTCATAACGGGTGAAAGCATCGGACAGGTTGCGAGCCAGACAATAAAGAGCCTTTACTGCACCAATGAGGTATGCACAATGCCCGTGTTCCGTCCGGTCATTGGCTTTGACAAGCAGGAAATAATTGACCTGTCTGAAAAAATCGGCACCTATGAAACCTCGATACAGCCGTTTGAGGATTGCTGCACAATATTTGTTGCAAAGCATCCTGTCACAAAGCCAAACTTGAACATAATAAAAAGGTCAGAGGAAAACCTTGCGGAGAAAATTGAGGAAATGGTGCGCACTGCGATAGACACGGTGGAGAAGATAGAGATTGTATAGGGAAAAATGAAAAAAATCTGGGTCTGGTGAAATCCGGGCTCAGATTTAATTATATATGTTGTTTATGGGATTTGATAGGATACTGATAAAACTTCGCTAAAGTCAGGTTTAACGAAGTTAAATAACCTACGTCAATAACAAGAATGCCTTAGTAAACATAGATGCATATAAAAAGGAAGCTCCCAAGGTTGTATTTTGGGGGAAGCTTCCTTAGATTTTCACATATGCTTTTAACTTTTAAGACAATATTAACGTATTATAATGTTAATTATGATACGTTGTATCCATAAGATGATTGTTGTAATTGAAACAATAAACGCAGGCACTTCCCAAAATATTTTTTTCATATTTAACAGGTATCTTTGCAATAATAAAAAAATTATCAGCAGTACCCAGGCAAATGACATAGGGTTGTATTCCAGCGCACGTTTCCATTGCCCAATGAGAACACACAGACAGCCGCGTGTAAGCCCGCAGCCGGGGCAATCAATTCCCGTAATTATCTTAAATGGGCACACAGTGCCAAAAAAGAACTGTGTTAATGCCCCATATATGAGAATTGCAATGATTATGCCACGAATGTCATGGATGTCACTTATTATTTTATTTATTGCCAGTCTGAGCTTATATTTCAAAAACATAAGCAAATTATATCATCAAAAAAAGGTACGTTCAACATGGCATTTATACAATTTCAACATTTATAAATTAGAATTTGTATAACTAAAATCCTTACTTTTCTTAGTTTTATGCGGCTTGACGGTATGT
>CAYZYS010000069.1:0-11669 GCA_964482605.1 uncultured Bacteroides sp. | reverse complement strand
TGTCATTTTCCATCAACCCCCGGCATCATCTGCAGCTCTCCCGTCCACATGTCGCCAAGCACCTGCTGTGCAAGGTTCTGGCAGTAGGCAAGCGAAAAGTCCTTCCCATCCTCATCACGAAGAATTGCATTCTGGGAGGCAAGCGTCTGGGTATAATCCGACAGCTTGTAGGTTGTTATCAGCGACTTCCCGAAAAGCTTCTGTGTCACAAGCGGAATCACCTGGTAGCTCTTGACATATGCCCCCGTGTCATCCTTCACCATGTTCACCTTCGCCATGGCTCCCAGCATTCGTGGTGACTTGTCCTGGTTCGACACGAAATTCCCAAGCGAGTAATAAACAAGCATCTGGTGTCCGTCCTCACGCGTCTTAACCTCAACGGGCTCAATCACATGCGGGTGCGTCCCTATTACAACATCAACCCCCACCTCCAAAAACAGGTTTGTCCACTTAACCTGCCATGAATCAGGAGTATATACATACTCCGTCCCCCAGTGCGGGCATACCACAACAAGGTCCGCCATCTCCTTTGCCTTCGCCACGTCAGTCCTTATCTTGTCCTCATCGAGAAGATTCACAACATAGGGATTTGCCGACGGAATGGCAATCCCATTCGTTCCATATGTATAATTCAGTATGGCAATCCTGAAATCATCCTTCTCATACACATAAATGCTGTCGTATTCCTCCTTGCTTGCATTGATGCCAAGCACATTTATCTGCGGATAATTGGTACGCCAATATTCCATGCAGTTATTAACACCCTTAAGACCCTTGTCAATCGTGTGGTTGGTGGCATGAAGCACCACGTTGAACCCTGCCTTCACCTCTGCATCAGCAATCTCATACGGGCTGTTGAACGCCGGATATCCGCTAAGTCCAAGCTCCGTACCTCCAAGAATTGTCTCCTGGTTTACTATCCTGATGTCAGCGGCCTCAATGTCAGGCAAAATCTGCTTGAAAAGATGGTCAAAATTATAGCTTCCATCATCCTGCAGGCCACTTTTGTACACTCCCTCATGGATGAGCATATCCCCAATCATCATAAGGCTGATTTCCGTCTTTTGGGGTGCCTGTGTGGTTGTCTCCTGCTCACCTGCAGGCTGTGTGCCAATCGCACCTGTCACATCCTGGTTTCCTGCCGCACCGGCATTAGCCTGTGTTGCCGCCTGTGTTCCGCACCCCGACAATAGCATGCAGAACACAAGCATCAAAGAAGCAACTTTTGCTGCAAATGAATATTTTCTTTTATTGAATATTCTTTTCATACCAATCCCCATTCCAGCGGCATTATTTTTCACACCAGGTTCTCCATTGCCGCATTGATTGCATCCTCGCTTGCCTGCATTGCGGCAAGCGTCCTCTCAAGCAGCGTGTCCAGCTCCCATCCAAGCATCGCCGCACCCTTTTCAATGACATCACGTGAGCAGCCAGCCGCAAAGCCCTTGCTCTTATACTTTTTCTTCAGGGACTTAAGCTCCATGTCCTTGGTGCTCTTTGACGGACGCATAAGGGCAGCCGCCCATATAAGCCCTGTCAGCTCATCCGCAGCATAAAGCACCTTCTCCATTTCATGCTCCGGCTTAATGTCAACCGTTATGTCATACCCATGGGAGCACACTCCATGGATGATGTCCTCCCCAACCCCTGCCTCACGCAGAAGCTCAGGAGCCTTAATGCAATGCTGCTCAGGGTACTCCTCGAAATCTATATCATGCAAAAGCCCCACAATTCCCCAGTAATCAGCCTCGTCACCATACCCAAGCTCTTTTGCGTACCAGCCCATGACATGCTCCACGGTAATCCCATGCTGTATGTGAAACGGGTCCTTGTTATGCTTCTTAAGCAGCTCAAATGCTGCCTCCCTTGTAATATGTTCCATTATATTCATACCTCCAAAACGCAATGTAAGCTTAATTACAGCATAAATCGTCAGCCATGACGTGGAATCACCTCACCATGTTTCCTCACCTGGCAAGCCATCCACCGTCCACCGCAACAGTAAACCCATGCACATATGCGGAGGCATCTGACGCAAGCCACACAACCGCACCCTGCATGTCCTCCGGCGTTCCCCAGCGCCCCGCCGGAATCCTGTCAAGAATCGCCTCGCTCCTGTCACTGTCACCGCGAAGCTGTGCCGTATTGTTGGTTGCCATATATCCCGGCGCTATTGCATTCACGTTAATGCCATACTGCGCCCACTCATTTGCCATTGCCCTTGTAATGCCCATGACCGCACTCTTGCTGGCGGTATAGGCAGGAACCCTGATTCCGCCCTGATATGAAAGCATCGACGCGACATTGATTATCTTGCCGCCACCGCCCTGCTTGATGTACTGCCTTGCAAATGCCTGCGACAGGAAAAACACAACCTTCTGATTGATGTTGATGACCTGGTCCCAGCTCTCCTCATCATATTCAATTGCATCAATCCTCTTGATGAAGCCCGCATTGTTCACCAAGATGTCAACACGCCCAAAGGCTGCCAGCGCTTCCGAGAGAATCCTGTCAACGTTTTCCGTACTTGAAAGGTCAGCAAGCACCTCTGCGAACTCACCCCCACTTTCACGTACCATTCCAGCCGTCTCATCACAGGAACGCCTTGCAACACCAACAACCTTTGCCCCTGCCTGTGCCAGTGCCACAGCCATGCCCTGTCCCAGTCCCGTATTGGCACCCGTGACAACCGCCACCCTGCCATTCAGGCTAAACTTATCAAGTATCATACCCATCCTCTTTCCTCATCAACATATTTTTTAGTTAAACCCAATAATCTTGTTCATCACCTTATAGCCAACCCTGGATATTTCCCGTCCGGCACCTCCCGGAAGGTTTACCGTCCACCCAAGGAGGCTGTACCGGAGCAGTCCATACAGTTCCCTGTCCTTGTCCCTTGCATACTGCCACAGCTCCTCCTTTTTGGCAAGAAGCTGCTTATCCCTGGATATTATCAGCATTATGGAGGAAACCTCCATCATAATCCTGAGGTACTTCACCATGTATTTCCTGCATTTTGCATTTTCAATGGCTGCAGAGCAGTAATAATCAAGCATGAGCTTTGTCACGCGAATCTGCTGGTCAATGCGCTTAATCATGACCTGTTCGTTCACCGACTGGTCCTCACGCCCGATGAAATACCTGTAAAAATTCACGTCCAGGTAATACAGGTTCCTCACATACGGCAGCGGCTCGAACACAAATATGTTGTCAACATAGAATGTATGGCTCGGCAGCTTAATCCCACACTCCCGAAGCAGCTCCGTCCTGTACACGACAGAATGCATGAGAATGTACTGGTCAACCTTGAAATGTCCCATCTCATCCCATGTGAACATTTTCCCCACGGGAAATGCATTCCTGTAATGTATGACCTTCTTGTGCTTTGCACCCACCTTGTCATACACATAGTTGCACACAAGCATGTCAAGCTGTGGGCCTTCCCCGCACGCATAATCCGCATCAAGCTTTTTCAGGGTCTCCAGGACGCTCTTGTAGCTTTTTTTATCGACCCAGTCATCACTGTCAACCACCTTGAAAAACCTTCCCGTGGAGTGGAGCAGCCCTGTGTTGACCGCCTCACCGTGCCCACCATTCTCCTGGTGCACAGCCTTGATTATCGTTGGGTATTTCCGTGCATATTCATCAGCCTTCACTGGCGTGTCATCCTTGGTGGAACCATCATCCACAATGATGATTTCCACATCCTCACCACCCGCAAGAAGGGATTTTATGCATTTGTCCATATATGCCGCTGAATTGTAACAGGGCACAGTAATTGATAAGATTTTCAAAACCCCGCCTCCCATTCATTTTAATATTATTTACATTTTTTCCGGAGTCTCTATCCCAAGCAGGTCAAGGCTCTGCTCAAGCACGCCCTTTGTCAGGGCAAGCAGTGCAATGAAGCCCTTCTGCCTGTCCCCATCCTGCTCACCGAGTATCTGGGTGTCGTGGTAGAAGCCGCTGAACGCATCCGCCACCTCATAAATGAACTGGCACAGCTTATGCGGTGCATTGTCACGGTACGCCGCATCAACCACCTCATTAAACCTCGCAACGGACAACATAAGCTTTTTCTCGCTTTCATTCACCGGCCCGGCCAGCGTGCAGCCCTCCACGCTGCCGCCCTTGTCCCTGTATTTTGCAAATATCGACTTTATCCTCACATCAGTATAAAGGATATATGGTCCCGTATTTCCCTCAAATGAAGTAAACCTGTCGATGTCAAACACGTAATCCTTGGACGCCTGGTTGGACAAGTCCCCGTACTTCAAGGCTGCAAGCCCGACAATCCTTGAGGTTTCGGCGGCCTCCGCCTCATCCATGGAGCGTCCCTCAACGGAGCGCTCATACACTGCATTGTTAATGTCCTCAATCAAATACTGAAGTCTCATGACACCGCCTGAACGGGTTTTAAAAGGCTTTCCATCCTTGCCGTTCATTGTCCCGAACCCAAGAAATGTCATCTGGGCATCCTTTGGCACAATCCCCGCCTTCTTTGCCGTCCTGAACACCTGTATGAAATGAAGCTCCTGCCTCTTGTCGGCAAGGTATATATAAGCATCAGGATGGTAGTCCTGCTCCCTCTGCACCAGTGTTGCCAAATCAGATGTGGCATAGAGCGCCGCACCGTCCGACTTTCTCACAAGGCACGGGGGCAGCTCCTTGGTGTCACCCTCCTCCTGTATGTCAACGACGATTGCACCCTGGCTCTCATGTGCAACCCCATCCCTTAACATCCTGTCAATCATGTCCGGAATGTACGGCTGTGCGTCACTCTCACCCTTCCACAGGTCGAAATGCACGTTAAGGCTGTCATAATTTTTCTTAAGGTCCGCCTTTGACACCGTCATGATGTGGTTCCATATTGCCGTAAATGCAGGGTCGCCGTTCTGAAGCCTCACGGTTGCAAGGTGCGCCCTCTCCATGAACGCCTCGTCCTCCTTCGACTTGGCTGATGCGGCAGGGTATATCTCTTCCAGCTCAGCTATGGTAAATGGAGGCTCCTCTGGGTATTCACCTGAATAATCCGCATCAAAATACACCAAGTCCGGCTGCCTGTCCCGAAGCTCCTCAATTATGAGCCCCATCTGAAGCCCCCAGTCGCCAAGATGCACATCACCTATGACATTATTCCCCGCAAAGCGCTGAAGCCTCTTAATGCTCTCGCCGATTACCGCCGAGCGAAGATGCCCCACGTGAAGCGGTTTAGCCGCATTGGCTCCGCCGTAATCAACAATCACGGTCTTCGGGCTGTCGCCATTGGAATAGCCATAACGGTCATCCTGCGCCATGCCCTTGAGGTAATCCACAAGGAAGTCCGCACTCACCGAAAAATTGATAAACCCAGGCTTCACCCCTTCAATTTTGGCAAAGCTTCCACTCTCCTGCAGCTTCGCCACCACCTCATCCGCAATGACATACGGCGGCTTCCCGTAGGACTTTGCCGCAGCCATCGCCCCGTTGCACTGGTACTCACAGAGGTCAGGCCTGTTGGACACCCCGACCCTTCCGTATTTTTCATCATAACCGCAGGCAGCAAAGGCAGCCGCAAACTCCTTATTCAGGACTTCAATTAATGTAAGCATTTTTTCTCCAATCTTATATATTTTAATATGACACGTTCTGTAGGAACAGCCCATGACTCTCCGCAGGGACAAGCTCAGCCCTGGATTTTCCCTCCAGCAGCCTTGTGACCTCCTCCGGTTTCATCCTTCCATTGCCAACCTCAAGAAGGACACCCACCATGTTCCTTGCCATGTTATGCATGAAATCATTTGCCGTAATGGTAATGTCAAGTGAATCCCCATCATCATACAGGCTGACCTCGGACACCTCCCTCACCGTTGACTTGCTTCTTTTCGCAGACGTAAACGCGCCATAATCATGGCTTCCCTCCATGAGCCTGCCCGCACGCCCCATTGCCTCCAAATCAAGCTTATGGAATACATGGTACATATACCTGCGCTGGAACACATCCGCCACATCCTTGGTGTCAATGCGGTACACATATGTCCTCGACCTGGCATTGAGCTGGCTGTGGAACCTTTCGTCAGCCTCCTCAACGGATATCACCCCTATGTCCTGCGGCAGGTATCTCACAAGATAATGGTGGAGCTCCTTCGGTTCAACAGGACGGTTCAGCTTGAAATTCGCCACCTGTCCGTAGGCGTGGACACCCGTCTCCGTCCGGCAGCCACAGAAAATCTCGACCTCCTCACCTGTCATCCTCTTTACCACCTCCGCAAGCTTTGCGGATATCGTGTTATTCCCCTCGCCCTTGCCGATTCTTATCCAGCCGTTGTACCTTCCCCCGTCATACTCCAAAAGCAGCTTATAATTATGCATCATACACCTTGCCCTTTCCAAGCTGCCTGATTGCAGCCAGCAGCCTGTCATCAGGCTCTATCAGCACACGCACCCCCTCATTGTTGCTAGGGAGGTACATTACATACACATTGTCACTGTCCGTGTTGCTCGTATAGTCAAATGTCTTCGTTTTTCCGCCATTTTCCCTGTAAGCGATTTTTTCCGAGCCCTTCCTTGCCATTATCTCCAGCTTGTTCACGTCATAGTCACCGCAGTGCTTCCTGTACGTCCTTGCCATTATCCTGTCAACGCTCAGGCTTCCGTCAACAAGCTCGTATTCATATTCCGCATCATAATATTTGAAAAGAAGAAATGTAAACACAACAAAGCATGCGGTGAGCACAACCCCGTACCCAACCAGCACACGCAGAAGCGTAAGGGACACAAGCGCAAGCACAATCATTACCGCCTTGTACACGCGTGCAATCCCCGGCTGCCTCACCTTTACAATCTGCTCAACAACGACGTCGTTCATCGCCACCTCCCTGTAATCATCAAGTATTATTTTCAAAACCCCACGAATAAAAAAACACCAACTGCCAATACTAATCAAAAATTGAAAGGAGTTTCATCATGGGAAACAGCACAATTAATTGCATTGCCCACACCCTTATAGTAATAGGGGCGTTAAACTGGGGGCTCATCGGCTTCTTCGGCTTTGACCTGGTCGCCTTTGTATTTGGCAACATGACCTGGATTTCAAGAATCATTTACGCCATAATCGGTCTTTGCGGACTGTATGCACTCTCCTTCTTTGGCATGTTGGCAAATGAAAATGCATAAGCATTCCAAAGCTTCCTGAAATCAATTGGCAGCCGGGCCAGATGTGCAGAACACCGCCTTTGGCTCGGTTAATCAAAGCGTTCCTTAAGCTCCCTCAAGGCAGCACCAAACCTGGTTGACCTTGCACTGGGATTTCCCTTGAGAAGCGCCCTGTGAAGGGACGACAGCCCCCTGGCTATGCCCTCCCTTGCCGAATTGAGTTCATCCATCCTGGAGGCAAGCGCCGTCATCTTAACGGCAAGCTCCTCACGTCGCGTGGTTACCCCCGCCTTTATTCCAAGCTTGACCTCATTTTTCAAAGTATCCGCAAGCGTCTGTGCCTGTGACTGCAGCTCCTCAAGCTGCTGCCTCAGCTCAGTGAGCTTCTCAAGTGCGCGCCTCATGTCAATTGCAGCCTTGACTGACACAACCGTGTCCACCGCAAAAAGCAGCCCTATACCCACAACAAGCACATAGTCCACAATCGGGTTAAGCACCTCAAGCACAAGTCTTTCTATCGGCGGATGGAGAAAATCGGTCATCAATATGGTGAACGCGCCCCAGGCAAGGCTTGAGGACAGGCAGATATATCCATTTAACTGTATTTTCTTATAGCTGTAATCCCAATACCTGACCTTGAACAGCTTCTCCATACCCCAGCCCGTCACATATTCCAGTATCGTTGGCGCAAGGACACCCGCACAGTACTGTGCAGGGTAATTGCCGCGGAAGGGTATGGACACCCAAAGCATGAGCACCGCCCCAAACCCGTACAACGGGAGCATTGGAAGCCTGAGAAAGCCCCTGTTCACCCACCTTCGTTCCTTGATGGACACATAGCAGGACTCCCACGTCCACCCAAGAAAACAGTATATGAAAAAAAATGTCATCCATTGATTCCATGAATACATGTACATAATGTTCCCATCCCCGTGTCGCCTTTTGTATGAATCCAGCCGCCACCTGCCTGCTTATGGCAGGTAATTGCCGCATATGTCAATCGCATCATATATGGAATGCCACTTGTTGGTTCCCTCTGCCAGCACCACAACGTATGCATGTTCACCCTTCTGCGCATAGCACACAAGGCAGTTGCCCGCCTCAACGGTATACCCTGTCTTTCCCGCGGTAATCAGCACACCCTCAGCCTCATTGCCATACATCCTGCTGTACATGGTGCTCGTCAGCAGTATACCCTCAGGGTGCTGCTCCGTCACCGCAGTCGTGTACTGGTAGGTTGAAAGCACCTTGGCACAGGTTTCGTCCTGCATGGCATATTCCATTATCATTGCCATTTCCGTAAGTGTCGTGTACTGGTTATCGTCATGAAGCCCTGAGGTATTCACAAAATGTGTTTCCTTAAGCCCCATTTCAGTGCACTTTTTATTCATGAGCCCCGCAAATGCCTCCTCGGAGCCTGCAACCATCCTAGCAAGCGCCTGCGCTGCATCCGCCCCTGACGGTAATATGAGACCGTACAGCAAATCCCTGGCATTGATGGTCTCACCCACCAAAAAGCCCGCCACCGAGGCATTTTCCTGATACAGCGGGTCTGTTATGTCAACAGTCATCACAAAGGTATCCTCAAGGCTTTTCAGGTTTTCAACCGCCACGATGAGCGTCATGACCTTGGTCATGGATGCCGGATATATCCTTCCCGTGCTGTTCTTCCCCGCAATTATGCTGCTGTTGTCGACATCCACCACAATTGCATTGGCGCTCCTGACCTTGTCGTCAGTACACTCCACATATGAGGCAGACCTTGTCGGGTATTGAACCACAATCCTTGGCAGCGTCTCCTCCTCGCTCTGCAATTCAGACTGCTGTTCAGCCGCAGACATCACCACGGCATCCTGCGCCGAACCGCCGCCAATCAGCCCAATCCCCCAGGCGACAAGCCGCGACATCAAAAAGAGTACCAACACCAGGACCGCAAGGCACCCGCCAAAAAACAGCGCACGCTTTGCATACAGCTTAAGCCTCCTTCGCATTCTTGGGCTCAGCCTGCGCCCACGCACGCCATTGCCCCTTCCCCTCGCTCCCTGTCGCCTTTTGCCTTTTCTTCTGTGTCCCCTGCCGCCGTTCACGGAGCTCCTTTTCATTGGTCTATTATCAGAACTGCCCATATATCAATCCCCAAACATCTTAATAATACATCAATGCACAATATTATCTATATTTTATCATAACCCGACACAAAATAAAATAGCGAAACAACAAGGGTTTTTAATTTTAATAAAAATTTATTTTTAAAAGTTGTTGACAAGAATTACATTTTGTTATATGATACTAAATGTGCTTGCGAGCCGAAAGGTTGGAAAGCACGGATAATACAAGGTTTTGCGCGAGTGGCTCAGCGGTGGAGCACCTCCTTGCCAAGGAGGGGGTCGCGGGTTCGATTCCCGTCTCGCGCTCTTTTTATGCAAAAAATCAACACGGGCAAAACATGAATCCATTAAAAAATGCGGTCACCGACATCCATCATATGTCGGCAACCGCATTTTTTTAATTGCGCAGGCATTTTTGCCTCACGCATTATTCTCCCTTACAAACTGCACGAACTCCCCCTGGGGCAGCGGCCTTGAAAAATAAAAGCCCTGTATGTACTGCACACCAAGCTGCTTCATCGCCTCAAGCTGCTCCTCGGTCTCCACACCCTCAGACACAATCTTGAGCCCCATGTCAAGAATCATCCTGGTTGCGGTCTCCATCACAAGCTTACCCTTGAGCTTGTCAAAATACGACTTGGTCATGTCGCGGTCAAACTTCACAATCTCCACAGGCATGTCAACGATGTAATTCAGGTTGGATTCACCATTGCCAAAATCATCCAGCGAAAACGACACCCCATACCTGATAAGCCTTTCCATGTTCTGCATGAATATGTTCCGCGTGCGTATGGATGCGCTCTCAGTCACCTCAAGGTTAATCATTGCAGGGTCAACACCGTACATTTCCATTATGGACTGGTACCTTGGCGCCAGCAGCCTTGACTCACACTGACGGACAGAAAGATTGACCTCTATGTACTCAATCCCATGTTCCCATATCCGTTCCCTGCTGATGAACTGGCACACCTTCTCAAACACGCGCTCGCCTATCTGGTCAACAAGTCCCGTCTCCTCCGCCACCGATATGAACTGCCCCGGCGGTATTATCGAACCATCCTCGCCACGGATTCTCGCCAACGCCTCGGCAGACACAAAGCGCTGCCTGCCAACGGAATAAATCGGCTGGAAGAACACCTCCACACGGTCATTCTTCAGCGCCTCGACTATCACCTTGAGCATCCTTGACCACTGCCTGCGCTCCTCAACCATTTCCTCATCAAGCTCAATGACCGCCGAATCCTCCAGAAGCTCATGGTTCTGCTTAAAGTGGTGCATGAGCTGGTATACCTCCTTGGCGCTTCCGGCAATGCTGCTGTCACGGAGGCTTATGTACACAGGCTCATACTTTCTGCCGTTCCAATCCTGCTCAAAGCGTTCTAGTATCCGCTGCATCCCCTCATCATACAGGCTGGTGTCCTCATACAGCACCATGAACTCGCGTTCAACATTCTTGAACACCTTTGCGCCCTTCAGGGTATCAAGGAACCTTGCAATCCCCACCATCAGCTCATGCTCATCATCACCCGGGTCGTCAAGCGTCTGCTCAATCCCAATCAGCAGCATGGAAAACGGCTTGCCCCTGTCATACATCTGGCAAATGTACTGGTGCAGCGTATGTGAATTAAACGCACCCGTGTCCCTGTCAATGGTGGCGTCAGGATTCTCAAGCTTGAAGAACAGGATGACCATGCCAATGCAGCTTGCATACCCCACAAGAAGAAGCTGGTTGAACATGAACTGTATCGCCGCCGCAAGCATCCACACTATTATCCACAGGACAACCGCCTCGACCCTGGTACTGTTCATCCGCTTCCTGTTGCACAGCGCCATGACAAGGGTCAATATGACAAATGTCACGCAAAATGCATAGGTCACAGACACGCTCCCGCCATAGGTATACACAACATCGCCTTCGCAGTATACTCCAATAGGCAGAAAATATACCAGCAAATTGCCAACCAGCGCCGTGGCGCCAAAGAACGCCTGGGCACGGACCCTTGATTTCCCGTGGTATATGTCCTGACATATGTACAATAGCCCAAAGCACCCTGTCCATATGAGCAGTGCCAGGTATATCTTACATATGCCAATACACAGCCATTCAGGAATCTCCTCCCTGTGTACAATCGCCACAACGGACAATATATCCATGCTCACATTGGCAAGTGTGACCATCATCGTTCTCTTGAAAAAAATCTCCGTATACAGGCCCACGGCCCTTCGCCTTGCATAAAAGCACATCAGGATTCCAAGCACCCCAAGACCTGCAAGCTGCATCTGTATATTCATGGCATTCCTCCATCTTAAGCCGCCATTGCCAAAGCAACCATCCCGGCCCCGGCAACAACAGCCCCGTACATCAAACCGATATTCACAGCCCTTCCTTGGTGTCATATTGGGTAGTATAATCCAAATCACAAATAT
>CAYZYS010000068.1:0-11739 GCA_964482605.1 uncultured Bacteroides sp. | reverse complement strand
GACAAGGTGAGGGCGCTGAAGGAATACTGCACGTCCAACGGGCTTGAGAGGGATATCGAGATTGACGGTGGAATCAACCTTGACAATATTTTTGAGGTGCTTGAGGCAGGGGTCAACGTGGCTGTTGCGGGCTCAAGCGTGTATAGGAATGACAGGACGGCAAATGTAAGGGCTTTTTTGGATGCCATGCGCCGTTGACAGGCTTAAGGCGGATGCCTTGGCCCGTGGGATTTTCAGTTAAGACGTGGAAATCCCGCGGGCTTTTTTGGTATAAATTCATTTAATCAGGCAATGCTTATATCAGATGTCAGTTTGCCAAATTCGGGGAAGCTGGCGTGGCGATTATGGGAGGAGCTTGGTTGGATGGCAGTCTGTAAGGTAGGAATCAGCGGCATTAACACATCGGATTTACCGCTGCTTAAGGGGGAGGAGAAGGAGGAGCTGCTAAGACTGGCACTGTCGGGTGATGTGGACGCCAGGGAGCGCTACATCAAGGGAAACCTAAGGCTTGTGCTAAGCGTTGTACAGAGGTTTGCGGGCAATGGGGAAAATGCCGACGACCTTTTCCAGATTGGCTGCATTGGGCTCATCAAGGCGATAGACAATTTTGACATGACACTTGGCGTCAAGTTCAGCACGTATGCGGTTCCGATGATAATGGGGGAACTCAGGCGGCACATGAGGGACTACAACAGCATAAGGGTGAGCAGGTCCTTAAGGGACACGGCCTACAAGGCGATACACGCAAAGGAGCAGTTGATGAAGGCAAACCAGAAGGAGCCCACCATCATGGAAATCGCCACGGAGGTTGGGATACCAAAGGAGGAGATATGCATGGCCCTTGATGCCATACAGACGCCAATGTCGCTGTATGAGCCGGTGTACAGCGAGGGTGGTGATGCATTGTTCGTCATGGACCAGATAAGCGACAAGAAGAACGTGGAGGAAAACTGGGTGAGGAGCATTGCCGTGCAGGATGCCATTGACAGGCTTGAGGACAGGGAGAGGGAAATCGTGAGCCTGCGTTTCTTCGATGGCAAGACACAGATGGAGGTTGCCGGGGAGATTGGCATTTCCCAGGCACAGGTCAGCAGGCTTGAAAAAAATGCCCTGCGTTCAATGAGAAATTATCTTGCTTGATTATGTGGAGGTTTTGCGGTAAAATAGACAATAATGGTTATTTGGGCAGAGTATGAGGTAAATATGCCTAGGAATGAGGGATGATATGTCAGAGAGATACGTTGCATATGTGGGGACGTATACCCACGAAAAAAGCAAGGGAATCCATGTGTATGACATGGATGTTGAGAAGGGCTTTTTGTCGGAGAGGCAGGAGGTTGAGCTTGAGAATCCGTCCTATATAACGCTTTCGGCTGACGGGCGGTTTCTGTATGCCATATGTGATGTGGGTGTTGCGGCATATTCGGTGCTGCCGGACGGGGGGCTTGAGCTGATGAACGTCAAGTCCATCAATGGAATGAGGGGCTGCCACATTACGGTGACCAAGAATAACAGGTTTCTTTTTGTGGCAGGCTACCATGACGGCAAGGTTACGGTGATGCGCATTAACAGTGACGGAAGCCTGGATGTGATTACGGACGAGCTGTTCCACAAGGGGATTGGCTCGGTTGCGGAGAGAAATTTCAGGCCGCACATCAGCAGCACCACGCTGACGCCGGATGAGAAGCTGCTGTGCGTGTGTGACCTGGGTATTGACCAGATTAAGCTGTATGAGTTCGATGATGTGTCAGGCAAGCTCAAGCTGTATGACATCATCCGCACCCAGCTTGAATCCGCACCGAGACAGATAATCTTCAGCAATGACGGAAGGTTTGCATATGTGCTGTGTGAGCTTAAGAATTACATTGATGTGTATGAGTGCCAGAGGGATGAGGATGGCAAGCTGGTATTTGAGTTCATTCAGAACATATTCACGCTGCGCAAGGCCAACAGGATTAACAGCGCCGGGACTGACATAATACTCACGGAGGACGGAAGCCACCTGATGGTTTCCAATGCTGGGGACAACAGCGTCACGATATACAACGTGGACAGGGAAACGGGGATGCTCACGGCAGTTTCATCCCTTTCCATAAGCGGTGACTACCCTAAGTACATAAGGCTTTTCCCTGATGAGAAGCATCTTATGTCCATGAACCATGACGGCAACACGATTACGCTGTTTTCCGTTCACTGGGACAGGGGGCTGCTTGTAATGAGCGGCAAGGATGTCCATATATCCAAGCCAAACAATATGGTGATTAAGAAGCTTGAAGACTGAATCTGTCCGGGGGTAAGGCTTCTTTGCACAGGCACTCCGTGTATGAGAGTGCCTGTTTGCTTTAGGTGGACACTGTGCCGGAAAGGTTTTGATGATTATGAATGAGATGAGGACTGAACAAAAGACCAATGTGAAAAACAGCGTATGGCGGCTGATATTCGTTGCAGTCTCCCTGCTGGTGCAGGTGGCCTGGTTCCTTGTCATGATATTCAGGCTTAACAGCTATTCAACCCTGATATCAATTGCCACCACAATGGTGGCGTTGTTTGCTGTAATCAAGATTTATGGGAAAAATACCAACTCATCCTTCAAGGTGCTGTGGATAATGATAATAATGGCGTATCCCGTGCTTGGCGGTGCGGCGTATTTCCTGCTGGGACGAAGCGGGCTTACCCACAAGGCAAAGCAGCATTTCCAGGATATTGATGCCACCCTTGAGGGAATCCTTGTGCAGGACGGGCAGACCTTTGAACGGCTGATGGACAAGGACATGGGGGTTGCCAACCAGTCCAGGTACATCAATACCTGTGCGGGGTACCCGGTGTATGACAATACGGACGTGACCTATTACAGTGAGGCATATGAGGGGCTTGAGGCGCAAAAGCAGGAGCTGAAGGCTGCAAAGCGGTTCATATTCATGGAGTACCACGCCATAGAGGACAAGGAAAGCTTTGCGGGAATCCGTGAAATCCTCATGGAAAAGGCACGGGAGGGAGTTGAGGTAAGGCTGCTCTATGATGATGTGGGAAGCCTTTTCTTCATCAACAAGAAATTCAAGATTCTCATGGAGGAGGCTGGCGTAAAGTGCCGTGTGTTCAATCCGGTGATGCCGTTCCTCAACATGTTCATGAACAACAGGGACCACAGGAAGATTACCGTGATTGACGGCAAGGTGGGCTTTACCGGCGGATATAACCTCGCTAACGAGTATTTTAACGTGACAAGCCCATACGGCTACTGGAAGGACACGGGCGTGAAGCTTGTGGGCGGTGCCGTGAACAGCCTGACGATAATGTTCCTTGAAATGTGGAACTCAGTGAGGATGACTGACAAGGGCTATGACCACTACATAACCCCGGCGAGGCAGTTGTACCAGAACTTCCTGGCGGACAGTGGCAAGGTGACGCACTACTGCGGTTATGTGCAGCCGTATGCGGACTCACCGCTTGACGCCGAGAGGGTTGGGGAAAATGTTTACATGAATGTCATAAAGAATGCGAAGCATTACGTCTACTTCATGACACCGTACCTCATAATCACTGACGAGATGAGCCGCGAGCTGCGGCTTGCGGCAAAGAGGGGGATTGACGTGAGGATAATCACCCCCGGCATACCCGACAAGAAAATAGTATATAAGATGACACGGTCATATTACCCTGTCCTTGTGAAGGATGGCGTAAGGATATTTGAGTACACGCCGGGCTTCTGCCACGGCAAAATGTGCATATCCGATGACTGCGTTGCCACGGTTGGCACCATCAACCTTGATTACAGGAGCCTTTACCTGCATTTTGAGAATGGCGTGTTCCTGTATGACTGTCCTGCCATTGCACAGGTCAGGCGTGATTTTGATGAGACATTCCCGCAGTGCAGGGAGGTTACTGAAAAATACAAGTCAGGGTCTGCGGCGCTGCGCTTTGGGCAGTGCATATTGAGGATGTTTGCACCATTGGCGTGAATGCGGCATATCATTTTATTAACGGAAATGGCAGGGTGACCGGTGGCATGAGGATATGTGAGCTTCACGAAAAGAAGGTTGTAAATGTCAGGGATGGCTGCATAATCGGCTGTGTGGTTGATGTGGAGTTTGACTGGCCGAGGGGCTGCATATGTGCCATAATTGTGCCGGGTCCTCCAAGGCTGTGCGGGATTTTCTGCAGGGAGTGCGAGTATGTCATTCCGTATAGGTGTGTCACAAGCATAGGAGGGGACGTTGTGCTTGTGGACGTGGATATTGAGGAGATAAGCATAAAACGTTGAATATAATTGTCAGTTAAGGTATAATGAAAAAATATCTACGGAATGGAGGAAGATTATGAAATGTCCATATTGCGGGGATGAGGATTCAAGGGTAATAGACTCAAGACCAACGGATGACGGCTCAATCAGGAGGAGGAGGCAGTGCGACAAATGCGGCAAGCGCTTCACCACCTATGAGAAGGTTGAGACCGTTCCGATGATAGTGATAAAAAAGGACAGCAAGCGTGAGCCGTATGACAGGAAGAAGCTCACGGCGGGGATTGTCAGGGCATGCTATAAAAGACCCATACCAATGGATGAAATCAATGCGGTGGTTGACGACATAGAGACGGCAATCTTCGGGGATGGCGACAAGGAAATCCCGACGACAAGGATTGGTGAGATTGTCATGGACAGGCTTAAGACGCTGGATGCGGTTGCGTATGTGAGGTTTGCATCCGTGTACAGGGAATTTAAGGATGTGAATACATTTATGGATGAGCTTAAGAAATTCCTGAATTAACCTGGCTGCGCAGTGCGGCGGAAAGCGGATGGGAACGAAATTGGATTTGTTGAAGGCATTTTACCCGTATGAGCATGTGGAATCAGCCTACGGAATTGATTACGAGGATATGTACAGACAGGGCTTCCGGGGGATAATATACGACATTGACAACACGCTCACGGAGCACGGGCAGGAGGCAACATGGCAGGCGGTGCAGCTTTTTGGCAGGCTCAGGGAGCTTGGCTTCAAAACCTGTGTCATATCCAACAATAAGGAGCCGAGGGTTGCTCCGTTTGCAAATGCAGTGGGGACGCCATACGTGAGCAAGGCGGGGAAGCCGTCACCGAAGAATTACGTCAGGGCGATGGAAATCATGTCAACTGACAGGAGCAACACGGTGTTTGTCGGCGACCAGATATTCACTGACGTGTGGGGCGCCAACAGGGCGGGTGTCAGGAGCTACCTGGTTGACCCGATTGCGCGTCATGAGGAGTTTCAGATTGTGCTTAAGAGATACCTTGAAAGGCTTGTGCTGTGGTCATATGCACGGCACCACAAAGGCGGTATCTGAAGGCTGGACACATGGAAAATCGGCAGGGGGCATGCCCCTTGGGAAATGAGGAGAAAATGGCAGGAGTAAAGGGAACTACAAGGGTGTGCGGCATCATCGGCAATCCGGTGGAGCATTCGGTGTCACCGGTGCTGCAGAATATGCTGGCGGAGCTTCTTGGGCTTGATTTGGTTTATGTACCGTTCAGGGTCGGGGACGGTGACGTGGCGGCGGCAGTGAAGGGCGCATATGCCCTCAACGTGCTTGGCATGAATGTGACCGTTCCGCATAAAAGCGGCGTGATAAGTGAGCTTGTTGACATTGACCCGCTTGCAGAGAGCATAGGTGCGGTGAATACGCTGGTCAGGGTTGACGGCGGGTACAAGGGTTATAACACTGACATACTGGGGCTCAAGAGGGAGCTTATGGAGGCAGGGATTGCCCTTGCCGGTGAAAATGTCGTGATTCTTGGCGCGGGAGGCGCAGCCAGGGCGATAGCATTCTTGTGTGCAAGCGAGGGTGCGCAAAGCATATACATATTGAACAGGACGCTTGAAAAGGCATCCGGCATAGCCGACAGCGTCAATGCCCATGTTGGCAGGGAAGTGGTACGTCCAATGGCAATTGGGTCATATGCGAATCTTCCCGTGAGGGATTTTCTGTGCATACAGACAACAAGCGTTGGGCTTCACCCGCATGACAACGAGGCACCGATTGAGGACATGGCATTTTATGACATGGTAAGGACAGGGGTTGACATCATTTACACCCCTGCGGAAACAAGGTTCATGCGGCTTGTCAGGCAAAGCGGTGACAAGAGGACATACAACGGGCTTAAGATGCTGCTTTACCAGGGCATAAGTGCATTTGAGCTTTGGAATGACGTCAAGGTCACGCCGGAGATGGCGGACAGGGTGTATGAAGCCTTGAAAAATACTGTGTAGGATGGAGAAGCTCGGCAATGAATGACAACATAGTGCTGATTGGGTTCATGGGGGCAGGCAAGAGCACACTGGGAAGGTGGATGTCTGAAAATGTGAATCTCAGGTACATTGACACGGATGATTACATAGAGGAATGGCAGGGGATGTCAATCAATGACATATTTGCAGGCAGGGGCGAGGAGTATTTCAGGAGCCTTGAAACGGAGTGCCTTGAAAGGCTTAGGGACAGCACGCACCTGACGGTTGTGTCCGTTGGCGGCGGCATGCCCATGAGGGATGAGAACAGGCGAATTATGCGGGAGCTTGGTGCGGTGGTGTACCTAAGGGCGACTGAGGACGAGCTTGTGAAAAGGCTTCATGGGGATGACAAAAGACCGATGCTTAAAGGTGATGACCTAAGGGCGAGAATCCGCCAGCTCATGGCGCAGCGGGAGGAGACATACCTTGAAGCCGCCGACGTTGTGCTTGACACGGGTGGAAAGTCACTTAACCAGCTATACAATGAAATTGAGGATTTCATGTCGTCATGGAAGAACGGGAATGGAGGACAGGATGAGGATTTTGGTGATTAACGGGCCCAACATTAATTTCCTTGGAATCAGGGAAAAGGGCATATATGGAACAAGGGATTACGCTTACCTTGAGAAAATGATACAGGAAAAGGCGGACGAGCTGGGCGCTTCCGTTGAAATTTTCCAGTCCAACGGGGAGGGCGAGATTATTGACAGAATCCAGAGGGCGTATCTTGAGGGCTGTGACGGGATTGTGATTAATCCGGGCGCCTACACCCATTACAGCTATGCAATCAGGGATGCGCTTGCATCAGTTGAGGGGATTACGAAGATTGAGGTGCATATATCAAATGTACACAAAAGGGAGGAGTTCAGGCATGTGTCTGTGACTGCCCCGGCCTGTACGGGGCAGGTTGTCGGACTTGGACTGAATGGCTACCTGCTTGCAATGGAGGCAATCGTCAAGGGTGATGGGAATGCCTGACGTTGAAGGGGGGAGTGACAATGCTTGATTTTCCTGAGTGTTATTTTCAAAAGGAAGTAAGGGACGGCTTTGAGGTTGCATCCATGATGAAGCGTGCCTGGGCAGGGCAGCTTGAGGTGCTCCAGGTTGTGCGTGAAATCTGTGAACGGCATGGTATAAGGTGGTTTGCGGATTATGGCACGCTGCTGGGGGCTGTGCGCCATAAGGGTTATATCCCGTGGGATGATGACCTGGACATTGGCATGACCAGGGACCAGCTCAACCTGTTCATACGTTATGCAAGGGATGAGCTGCCGTCAGGCTTCAGGCTTCTGTGCACGGAGCTTGAGCCGGAGTATGATTCGCTCATTGTCAGGGTTGTGAATGCGAGCTCAGTTTCTGTGGATGATGACAGGCTGAGGCGGTTTCACGGATGTCCGTATGCGCTGGGGCTTGACATATTCCCGCTGGATTACCTCCCGAGGGATGCGGAGGAAAGGGATGTGCTGCTGCAACTTGTAAATATATTGATTGGCGCTGCTGATGCGGTGTCGTCACCGGAGGCTGACCCTGCCGAGGTTGAGGCTTACCTGACACAGGTTGAGGGGCTGCTGGGGATTTCGCTTGACAGGACAAGACCAATCAGGAACAGCATTTATTCCACGGTGGAAAAGCTTGCGGGCTGCTATGGGCCGGAGGATGCGGATGAGGTGACGGGGATATGGAGGATAATATGGCAGAAGGAGTTTCATTTTCCAAAGGAGTGGTTTACGCAGCTTGAGGAGCTTCCTTTTGAAAATGTAAGTGTTTTTGCGCCATCCCATTACCATGAGGTGCTAAGCCTGAAGATGGGTGCGGATTACATGACCCCAAAACAGCAGATTACACATGATTATCCGTTTTACAAACAGCAGGAGGAAATTCTTGCGGCAAGCCTTGGCTTCATACCGGAGTAGGCAGTGGGCTGTTATTGCATGAGGGTGATGATATGGTTAGGTCGGACAAGGAAAGGTACGTTGCGCTGCTTGGCAATGTGGTTGCTGTGTGTGACAAGCTTCCGCTTATGGCGGATGGGGCTTCGTGCATGCAGGCGCTTACAAGCTGCCAGAATGCGGCGATTAACATAGGCAATGAGCTGGAGGCGTGTGGTGGCAATGATGCCGCATATGTGAAGGACAATGGGCTTGTGGGGCTCATTGAGGAGCTTTGTGAAGAGCTTTATGTGTATTCCAGGGACATGGCGCCGGGGGCAGGGGTGCACGCCACGCAGGGACAGCGCACCCAGGCTGCGGGGGCAATCAGCGGGCTTGCTCAAAAGGTATGTACGCTAATTGAAGGCATGCAAAGGACATACAGGGTTGTTTTCCTGCCGTACAAGGCATCCATGTGGGACAGCCTTGAAAGCATATGGAGGGCGTTTGCCGCTGATGAGACCTGTGAGACATCAGTTGTGTCGCTGCCGTATTATGAGGCTGACAGGGTTGCGGGAAAATGGGTAATGCACTATGACGGCGACGCTTATCCGGAGGACGTGCCGATTGTCCATTATGAGGATTATCCACTTCAGTATAAAAAACCTGACATTGCGTTTGTGCATAATCCCTTTGACGGGAATAATTACGTGACCTCCGTTGACCCTGCATTTTATTCAGAGGAGCTGAAAAAAAGCTGTGCGAAGCTGGTGTATGTCCCTTATTATGTGAATCCGGGGATTCTGTCTGACAATTACGTCAGGCTTCCGCTTCTGTATAGGTCTGATTACGTCATATTGCAGTCGGAGGCAATGAAGGAGACTGCCAGGAAATACCCATATTATGACAGGATACTGCCACTGGGTTCACCTAAGTTTGACAAGGTGATAAGGATGAACAGGGAGGGTGTCACGGCACCGCCTGAATGGGGGATTGACCTTGCGGGCAGGAAGAGCCTCATGCTCAATACCACAATTGAAGACCTGCTTAACAACGGCGAGCTGCTCCTGGACAAGCTCAGGCTTTTCTTTGAGCTGGCTGCCAAGGATGAACGGATTCTGGTAATATGGCGCCCGCACCCGCTGCTTGAGGGAACGGTGAAGGCGATGAGGCCGGAGCTTCTTGGTAAATACAGGGAGCTGGTGGCGTTTTATGTTGACAACCGGGTCGGGGTGTTTGACAGTACGGCGGACTCCTCAAGGGTGGTGGCGTTTTCAGATGCATACATAGGTTCGTATTACAGTTCAATCATTGCGCTGTATGAGGTGTGCGGAAAGCCTGTGTTCCGGTTTGACAGCAAATGTATGCATGTACCTGCGGAGGATGGCAGGGACAGGCATCGTGCCGCGCCGGAGGAGGTTTTTTGCATGCCGCACCCAATTAGCTTTTTTGGCTGTAATGAATGTGATGAGTATACATTTTTTGACTTTGTTGATGACCTGGTTAATGACCGCCTTGGGGGCATCCTTGAAAAGCAGAGGGTGGCAGAGGCGGGGATTGCCAATAACCTTGATGGGAGCTGTGGGGAGAAGGTACATGCTGCCATCATGGAGGATTATGTGCACAACCAGTCATAATGGCGTTGGACATTGAGGGGGCGTTGGACATATGCGGATTGCTTTGTTTTATTCGGGGGTGGAATCCTTTAATTATTTCACCGACATGCTTGCGCAGGAGCTGGGGAAACGCGGGCATGAGTGCTTTGTGCTTGACCTTTCGCATATGCAGCAGGCGGGTGAGCATTCACTTCAGGCGTTCAATGGATTTGCGTCAGGGGGCGTTGACCTTGCGGTGGCATTTGACGGGCTTGGAATCAAGGATGAGCTTTTCATCCAGCTTTGGGATTCCATGCAGACGAGGTGCGTCAACATCCTCATGGACCATCCGCTGAGATTTCACCCCACCATGCAGAAGCATCCGAAAAAATACATTCAGTATTGCTGCGACAGAAACCATGTGGAATATGTGCGCAGGTATTTTGGTGACAAGGTGGGGGAGGTCGCATTCCTGCCGCATGCGGGCACATATGACGGTGCAGGTGTCAGGCTGGATGGATATGGGGCACGTCCGTATGATGTGCTTTTTTCAGGCACATATTATGAACCGTCGGGATACCTTGACCAGATTGACAGGCAGTTTGAGGCGAATGACACGCTTAAGTGCCTGTATCACGGGCTTGCTGAATACATGCTTGCCAACAGTGGCGTGACAACGGAGCAGGCAGTGCTTGAGGTTGTTGCAGCCATGGGGCTTGAGCCGTCGCAGGGGCAGCTACTTACGATGATGGCGTGTGCTGAGCCCATTGACTGGATGGCAAGGATGCATTACAGAAAGCAGGTGGTTCATGCCATTGCCCAGGCAGGCATTGACATATGGCTGCTTGGCAGGGGGTGGGAGAACCATCCTGATGTGCAGCTTCCCAACTACCACATAATAAATGACAGGGTGCCGTTTGCCGAGACGCTTCCAATCATGGGGCAGGCAAGGATTAACCTCAATGTCATGCCATGGTTCAAGGACGGCACGCATGACAGGATATTTAACATACTGCTGCAGGGCTCGCTCCCATTGACGGACGGAAGCATTTGGCTGCGGGAGAATTTTACGGATGGACGTGACATTGCGTATTATGACCTTGGGGACATTGATGCGGTTCCGGGGATAATCAGGCATTATCTTGATAATCCGGGCATGGCGCAGGAGATTATTGCAAATGGCTTTGGAAAGGTCAGGGATAATTTCACATGGGGCAATGTGGCTGACACAATCCTTGCAAATGCGTGACGGCAGGGATGCCTGTCAATTAAGCCTTGCATGCCAAAAAACATGCGGGTGCAATTGACAAATCACATGTCCTTGGAGTAGAATTGCACTTATGTGTGGTTAATTTTGAAGAAAATAAGTGTTGATGATTGGAATGGAGATAAGACAATGGCTAATGAGTATCGTACCAAGACAATGAACCAGGTGAGCGAGGCTGACATAGATTCTGAAGTCAGGCTTGCCGGCTGGGTTGAGAACATCCGTGACCATGGCGGCGTGTCCTTTGTTGACCTGAGGGACATGTACGGGGTGGTCCAGGTGGTGTTCCGTGAAACGGAGCTTCTCAAGGGCATCAGGAAGGAGCAGTGCATAAGCGTTGCAGGCGTAATCCAGAAGCGTGACGAGGAGACCTACAACCCGAAGATTGCAACCGGTACGGTGGAGCTTGAGGTTCATGAGGTCAAAATCCTTGGAAAGGTATATGCCGATTTGCCGTTTGAGGTGCCGACATCCAAGGAAATTCGTGAGGACGTGCGCCTTAAGTACCGTTATCTCGACCTGAGAAACCAAAAGGTCAAGGATAATATACTTTTTAGGTCAAAAGTCATCAAGTATCTCCGCGATAAGATGACTGACATGGGCTTTGTGGAAATCCAGACCCCGATTTTGTGTGCATCCTCACCTGAGGGGGCAAGGGATTACATAGTTCCGTCCCGTGTGCACAAGGGTAAGTTTTATGCGCTTCCACAGGCACCGCAGCAGTACAAGCAGCGTTTGATGACGGCTGGCTT
>CAYZYS010000067.1:0-11782 GCA_964482605.1 uncultured Bacteroides sp. | reverse complement strand
ATTGCCTCGCCGTGAAGGTAGCTTGCGTCCTCGCTTGCAAGGAATACCGCAACCCTTGCAATCTCCACCGGCTCCGCAGGACGCTCTGCCGGGGATGCCTTAATCATCTGAACGGCAGGATTGGTCGGGTCATTCAACGCCTCTGCAATCATCTCCGTTGCAACCCCACCCGGAAGTATTGCATTAATCCTAATTCCCATATGTCCGCCAAAGAACGAAAGCTCCCTTGTAAGACCAAGCAACGCATGCTTTGATATTGTGTACACAATCGGCCCGCGCCCTGCACCAGTTGATGCTATTGAGCCCATGTTCACGATGGCACCGCCGCCGTTTTGCGCCATAATCGGCATTACCTTCTGACACAGGAAGAAAGGTGCCTTTACATTCACATCCATGACCCTGTCATACACTTCCTCGGTAATCTTATCAGGCGTGGCAGTAATGTCATCATCAACGCCCGCGTTATTCACAAGGATGTCAATCCTTCCATACTCCTTTACAGCCGCATCAATCAATTCCTGAACTGAACCCATGTCCCCCAGATTGGTTCTCTGGAAAAATGCAGTACCGCCAAGTTCCTTAAGTGACTGGACAACCGCATTGCCCCTCTCAACATTGGTTCCCACAACAACAACCTTGGCGCCCTCCTTCACATACTCCTCAGCTATGGACTTGCCAATCCCCTTGGTTGAACCTGTTACAATCGCCACCTTACCACTTAATTTCATTCATCTGCTCCATTCCGGGGAATACCTGTCCCTTCCCCTGTTCCCTTATCAACAGCTACCGCTCATATTTTAATATAAAATTAAATTATTCGCAAGTAAATTATCTGACTTTTTTATCAATACCCAGACTTTTTCAATCCCTGCATGAAATTAAGTAAGCGTCCTCACCCTCTCGCTTGAATTTTCAAGCTGCTGTCTTGCATTGGCAATATTCTCCACATCATTTTCAGTCACCTTTTCAATCCTGAATTTCACAAGAAGTCTGTTAAGCGCCCTGCAGTCCTTCTTAATCTGCCTTTTCTCCTCCCTTGGAAGACGCTTTCCCGCCTTCTTGACCGCCTCCTGCGCCTTCTCAAGAAGCTGCCAGGATTCATTGGTGACTTTCAATGCCTTCTGCTTCAGGGAATCCTCCCCCGCATACTGTCTTGCATCCTGCATTGCCTGCTGAATCTCCGCATCTGACATCCTGTCATCGGCACTAATGGTTATTGACTGTTCCTTTCCGGTATCCAAATCCTTTGCTGACACCTTGAGTATTCCATTGGCATCAATGTCAAATGTCACCTCAATCTGGGGAACCCCTGCCGGGGCGCGCCTAATGCCCTTGAGCTTGAATTTGCCAATTGATTTATTGTCCCTTGCCATTGGCCGCTCGCCCTGCACCACATTAATCTCCACGTCGCGCTGGTATGGGGCAGCCGTGGAAAACACCCGTGAGTACCTGACAGGAAGCGTTGAATTTCTCTCAATAACCCTGGTTGCCACGCCGCCCACTGTTTCAATGGAAAGACTAAGCGGCGTCACATCCAGCAAAAGAAGCCCCTGACCACCGCCCATTGCAGGCAATGATTCGCCGCCAAGCGTGCTTCCAAGGACTGCCGCACCCTTGGCAACGCATTCATCAGGGTCAATGTTTTTTGAAGGCTCCATACCAGTAAGCTGCCGAACCTTATCCTGCACTGCGGGAATCCTTGTTGAACCGCCAACCAAAAGCACCCTGCCAAGCTCTGATGCAGCAATCCCCGCATCACTCAGGGCATTGCGTACCGGACCGGCAGTGCGTTCTATCAAATCCTCAACCAGATTTTGGAACTGTACCCGTGTAAGTGTAAGCTCAAGGTGTATTGTCTCCCCCTTAACCTGTGTAAGGTAAGGAAGCACTATCTGTGTGCCTGCCGAATATGACAGCTCCTTCTTCGCCTGCTCTGCCGCCTCGCCAATCCTTTGCATGACAACACAGTCATGGGACAAGTCAACCCCATGGGCACTCTTTACATTGTCAAGCACCCATCCCACAATCCTCTCATCAAAATCATCACCGCCAAGGTGGTTGTCTCCTGCCGTCGCCAGCACCTCAATCACCCCATCACCTATTTCAATGATGGATACATCAAAGGTTCCGCCTCCCAGGTCATACACCATGACCTTCTGTGCCTCGCCATGGTTCAGCCCATAAGACAGTGCGGCGCTTGTCGGCTCATTGATTATCCTCTTCACATCAAGTCCCGCAATCCTGCCCGCATCCTTGGTTGCCTGCCTCTGTATGTCATTGAAGTACGCAGGCACCGTTATCACGGCCTCCGTCACAGGCTCCCCCAGAAACCCCTCCGCCTGCTTCTTCAACTCCATAAGTACCATGGCGCTTATGGTCTGTGGCTTGTATTCCGTGCCGTCAATGTGTACAGTCCAATCCGTGCCCATATGGCGCTTCACGGAGCTGATGGTTCTCTCCGTGTTGGTTGCCGCCTGCCTGTTGGCAGCGTCACCTATCAGGCATTCCCCCTTTTTGGTGAATGCCACAACACTTGGGGTAGTCCTGGCACCGGTGCTTGACGGAATAATCACCGGCTCCCCATTTTCCACAACCGAAACACAGCTATTGGTGGTTCCTAAATCAATCCCTATTACCTTACCCATAATTTTCTCCGTTCCGCAGGCATTTTTTTGCCGAAGGAATCGGCAGGCATCCCGCATATTTTAGTGACAGCAGAATGTGCAGAACAACTGTGTTGCACAAAGCCCCATGCACATCCTGTCCAGCCCTTCCGCATATTTTCTGAAATCCTGCCCTGCCTCATTGTAGGTTCGTTCAGTCCTGTGCATCCGCTGTCTCACCCTCTGGTACTCCGCATTGTCAGGCTCAAGCCTTATCGCCCTTTCTATCTGCTCCGATGCCATGAGGGTGTTGCCAAGCCCATAATTGGCGAGGGCACTAAGGTAATACCACCTTCCATTCCTCTGCCGTCCCACAACGCTGTCAAGCACCCTGTTGGCATCACCGTACTGCCCCGCATTGATATACTCTATAGCACGCCGTATCTCATACCCATCCTGTGCCTGGGGTCTTGGCTGTGAAGGACCCGTACTGCCCATGCCAAAACCAAATATGTCCTCAAAATCAAAGCTGCCATACCCGCCAAAGCCTCCGTAGCCTTCGTCGCTGCCACGGTCACCCGTATTCTGCCCCTGCCCGCTTCCGCCGTATGCACCCCTTCCATATGAACTGCCATACCCGCCAAACGGACTGCCATATCCTCCCTGGTAGCCCGTCCCGCCCGTGCTTCGTGCTTTCTGGTACTTCTCAGGATTATTCAGCATGTCGTATGCCTCATTGACTTCATTCATCTTTTTTGTAGCCTCAGGGTCATTGGGGTGAAGGTCAGGATGATATTCCTTTGCCTTTTTCCTGTATGCCTTTTTTATCTCCTCCTTTGATGCATCACGGGAGATTCCCAGCACCTTATACGGGTCATCAATCATGGGACTGCTCCTTTCCCTTCACCTTGGCATAATATTTTTGCCATACGCCGCCATACAAAATATTCTTTAAAATATTAACATCCTGTACCAATGGCAGCTTCTCAAATTCGTCCGCGGCGCTCCCAATGATAATCGACAACGGCTCCGCCATATCCTCCGGCTTCTTCCCCATAAGCCCAAGGGGATTGTAATTTCCTTTCTTCCTGTCCTTTTCGTAATCAAGGGTTGCATCCATCAGGTATATGAACTTCCCCAGGTGAAACCCAAAGCTCCTTAGGCTGTTGCCCCAGAAATCCTCCTCCACCACGAAAAGCTCAGACATAAGCCGTCCAAAACAGTTCACCGCCGCATCCGCCAGCGTGTTCCCAGACTTCTCAATGCGCCCCAGCTCATTGATACCGTCCTCTATGGAACGGCACTGCCTTGGGTACCGTTCCTTAACCTCACCGTAGCCTGCCTTAAGTCCATTGGCATAGCCGTGGGACAAGAGCTTTCGCTCATCCTCCCAGTCATCAAGGCATTTGTAATAGGACAGCGCCACCGTCATGTCTGCGGCATAGTCAGTAAATTTGTTATACACCGCATTTTTCCCATGGGAAGGGTGAAATGCACACCTGAATTCCTTCACATACTCCTGTGGCTCATACAGTGATGACAGGAACAATATGAGAAATGTCATATCATAGTTAAGGCTCATCCTGGAAAGCCGCCCATGCCTTGTCTCAAGCCTCTTGCACAAACCACAGTAAACATCCTGGTACCGTGACTGTTCAGCCTCGCTCAATTCCTTTTTATTGCATATCACATACCCAAACATGACGGCACCTCCGTGATTTTTTCACCCTAGTAGCCCATGTCAGGATTGCCTGCAGGCGCTGCCTGCGGCTCCTTCACCTCGACAACCGCTGCCTCGGTAGTAAGCAATGTTGACGCAACGCTCACCGCATTGAAAAGCGCGCTCTTGGTAACCTTGACAGGGTCAATGATGCCTTCCTTCATCATATCCACATAATTTTCGCTGAATGCGTCAAATCCAATGCCATCATTGCTCTCCCTTACCTTGTCAACAATGACCGAACCCTCAAGCCCTGCATTTTCCACAATGGTAAACAACGGTGCCTCAAGCGCCTTGCCAACAATCGCAGCACCTATCTTCTCATCACCCTCCAACGTGTCAACCAGCTCATTGACCGACTTTTGGGCATGTATGTAGGCTGAACCGCCGCCTGCTATGATTCCCTCCGAAACAGCAGCCCTTGTGGCATTTAACGCATCCTCCATACGGTACTTTGCTTCCTTCATCTCAGTCTCAGTTGCCGCACCAATCCTGATTACAGCAACACCGCCGCCAAGCTTGGCAACACGGTCAAGGTATTTTTTCTTATCATAATCCGATGTGGTCTGCTCAGCCTGCCTCTTGATTGCATCTATCCTGCTTAATATACCCGCCTTATTTCCTGCACCATCAACAATTGTGGTTGTATCCTTCGTAACCTTGACTGATTTTGCCCGTCCAAGCATGTCCATGGTGACATCCTTGAGCTCCATGCCCAGGTCTGACAAAACCGCCTGTCCGCCGGTGAGCACCGCAATGTCCTGAAGCATGTCCTTCCTGTTGTCCCCATAACCAGGTGCCTTCACGGCAACAACCTTCAGCGTTCCCCTCAGCCTGTTCACAATCAGGGTGGTAAGCGCCTCTCCCTCCACGTCATCCGCAATGACAAGGAGCTGGCTTCCCGACTGGGCTGTCTGCTCAAGCAGCGGCAATATGTCCTTGATGTTGGACAGTTTCCTGTCCGTTATGAGGATGTACGGATTATCCATGTTGGCAACCATTTTGTCCTTGTCATCGCACATGTATGACGAAAGATAGCCATGGTCAAACTGCATGCCCTCCACCACATCTATCTCCGTATTCATGGTCTTGGATTCCTCTATGGTTATGACACCATTGTCGCCAACCTTCTCCATGGCATCCGCAATCATTTCGCCCACCTGCTGGTTTCCTGCCGAGATGCCCGCAACCTTGGCGATATGGTCCTTGCCCGTGACAGGCTGGCTCATGCCCTCCAGTGACTTAACCGCAACATCCGCTGCCTTCTTCATTCCATTTCTCAAAACTATTGCATTGGCACCCGCGGTTATGTTCTTCATTCCCTCACGTATGATTGCCTGTGCAAGGACTGTTGCCGTGGTTGTCCCATCACCTGCCGCATCATTGGTCTTGGTTGCAACCTCCTTCACAAGCTGCGCACCCATGTTTTCAAATCTGTCCTCAAGCTCTATCTCCTTGGCGATGGTCACACCGTCATTGGTTATGAGCGGTGCGCCATAGGACTGCTCCAACACAACATTCCTGCCCTTTGGTCCAAGTGTTACCTTCACTGTGTCAGCAAGCTTGTTGACACCTGACTCCATTCTGCTTCTTGCCTCACTGTTAAATTCAATGTCCTTATGCATATTCAATGCCCTGCCTTTCTTTTCAATCTTCATATTAATCCCCATTCCGCAGACGCTTGCCGTCGAGGAACCCAAGGGGAAGCCGCAAATGCAGTTGTCATTCGACAACGGCAATTATGTCCTTCTGGCTTACAATGATATACTTCTCATCCTCAAGCTCCACATCCGTGCCTGAATATTTGGAATAGATTACCCTGTCTCCCTCTTTCACCTGCATTGGAACCTTTTTGCCGTCCTCCTCCCTGCCGGGTCCAACGCTTACCACTATTGCCACCTGCGGCTTCTCCTGTGCGCTCTCGGGAAGTATGATTCCTCCCTTGGTCTTTTCCTCCGCCTCTGCCTGCCTTAATACTACCCTGTCATCCAATGGTTTTAATTGCATGTCATCCGCCTTTCTGCGGCACCGTTATGCCGCCCTTTCATTTTTGTTTCGCCTTCCTTTGTTAGCACTCGTTTTTAGTGAGTGCTAATGGAATGTTAAAAAAATTCGCTTCCCGTGGAAGCGTTAAACAATAATTTTATATTGTTTAATTTTAAATCATCATAGCACATATATTTTGAATGTCAATACACTTTATGCTTTTTTCATGATTTCACTTATTTTGCAGACTGCGAATATTCTCCAGCATCTTATGCATAACGCTTTTGTACACGGCGAGCTCCTCCTCCGTAATTCCCGCAAGCAGTTGCCTGTCCATGGATTCCTTAATCTGTGACAGCTCACCGATTATTGCATTTGCCTTCCTGGTTATCGAATAATGCGTAATACGCCTGTCCTGCCTGTCCGCCCTTGATGTCACCAGCTTTCTCTTAAGCAGCACATCCAACGCCTGGGACACATGCCCCCTTGTAAGGTTAAGCCCCCTCGTCACATCCGTGGGCGTGTCAGACTCCCCACAGCGTGACAGGTAAAACAAAACCTCCAGCTCAACCTTCTTTAAATCATGCCTTTTCTTAACCTCATCCAACTGGCTGTCCAGCAGCCTCTTAAAATCGCCACCCTTTAGGGCAAGCTCCAATTCCTCATCCATTGCCTTCTCCGTCCCCTGAACTATGTAAATGATTTAATTTTAAATAAGTATACCATGTTACATGGTTTGGTTCAAACCCTTTTTTGCCTCAAGCCTTTTTTGCACATCCTCGCGCAAAAGTGAATATGCCGTCGCCGCAAGCGGTATGAACACCAGCATTCCCATGACGCCAAACAGGCTTCCGCCAAGTGTTATTGCAACAAGCATCCAGATTCCCGGAAGACCGACAAAATTCCCAACCACCTTCGGATATATCAGCTTTCCCTCTATCTGCTGCAGCACAAGGAACAATATGAGGAAAACAAGCGCCTGAAATGGATTTTCCATGAATATGAGGAACACCCCAATGGCACACCCGACAAATGCACCGACTATCGGAACAAGGGCTGTTATCCCAATCAAAAGCCCAATCACAAGGGGATACGGCAATCTGAGCACCGCCATTGAAACAATGAACATGGAACCCAGTATGACCGCCTCAAGGCACTGCCCCGTGATGAAATTGTTAAAATTAACGTACAGAAGCCCGCACACCCTGTACAGGCGCCTTGTTACCTTTTGGGGAAGATATGCCTGCATAACCGCCTGCACCTGGCACTTAAGCCGTTCCTTCTGCGCCAGCACGTATATCGCAAACACAACCGCTATGATTCCGTCAACAATTCCTGACAAAATGCTTCCGACCACATTAAAGGTCGAGCTTAGCATGTCAGCGGCACCATTCCTTAAGAAATGCAGAACATTTTCCATGACATTGTCCCACTGTATGTCATCAAGCTTAAGCTCACGTATCTGCCTTGCAAGAAATGGATTATCCTGTTCAAGTCCCGCCATGGTCTCCTGTGCCCTTGCCGTGAACTCAGGAAGCCTGTTTCCAATCTCCGTGATGGAATCCTTAAGCTGTGGAAGCACCATGCACACAATCACCGTCACAAGCGACACAATTCCAAGAAGCGACACCACAAGGCTTATTGTCCGCCTGAACTTACCCAACACCCTGCCCTTCCATTTTTCCAGGAAAATTCGCTCAATCCAGCTCATGGGTATGTTCAGCACAAATGCAATTGCGCCCCCGTAGAGGAACGGTCTGATTATCCTGTACAAAAAGGCAATTGCCTTGAGGATTCTGTCACTGTGCACCAACACAAGCACAAGCAACGCCCCAAATGACATCAGCCACATGATTTGCCTTAATTTTTTCCTGTCCTGCTCCATCACGTCTCCATTTTCCCAATCATGTGTACTTTATGATAGTATTTCCACACTTCGGGCATGTAATCTGAATTTTTTTCTTGCCCTTGGGCACGCGAATCATTTTATCACATCCTGGGCACATGTATATCCTCGCAGTCTTCCTGTATTGGAACTTCAGGCGCCACAGATTCTTCACCCTTACGTACCTTTCATTTTCCCTGCTGCGCCCATATGTGTCCCTTGAAAGAAACCGAAAGCACGTAAGCAATATTCCCGCCAGTGCCAGCGAAAGCAAAATCCCATTCTGGGTTATTCCCCCTGCAAAATACAGCACTGCGTCAACAACAAGCATCATGCGCCCCAGGTCATCAAAACCATACCTGCCCCGCATGAAACGCTCCATCCAATCCCTCAGTTGCTCCAGCTTATCCTTAAACCAATCCATGATGCACCACTCCTTCCATTGACCATGCATACAAATCTAGCACCGCATCATAAACCGAAAATAAACTATTGCACCTAATTCCTCCAAAGCGGCAGTCTCACTGAAAATGTTGTCATTCCATTTTCGCTTTCCACTGATACCTCACCATTATGGAGCTGCACAACATACTTCACAATTGAAAGTCCCACGCCATTGCCCGGCTCCGAATGGGATTCATCCCCCTGGTAAAATTTGTCAAATATCCTCTCCTGCTTATCCTTGGGGATTTCCTTCCCTTGGTTGGATATGTCAACACGGCAGAAGCCACTGTCCTCACACACCAAAACGCCTATGGTGCCGCCCTCACCGGAATACTTGATTGCATTGTCAATAAGGTTAATCCACACATGCTTTAAAAGCTCACCATTGGCACTGATGTAATATTCATCAAAATCCAGTGAAAGGGATATCCCCTTCCCCGACCATTCCTTTTCAAAGAGCAAAACGCAGGAGCGAAGCTGCTCCGAAAGATTGTAAGTGGTGACATCAGTGAGTATTGTCTGATTTTCAATCCTGGTCATGTCGAGCACATTGGTTGCCATCCTTGACAGGCGCAGCGATTCCTCCTCAATTATGTCCAGATATTCCTTCCTTTGCTCCGCTGAAATGCCATCATTTTTCAAAAGCCTTGCAAAGCCCGCAATCGAAACAATGGGAGTCTTGAATTCATGTGAGAAGTCATTGATGAAATCAGACCTCAGCAGCTCCGTGTGCTCAAGCTCCTCCGCCATGCGGTTAAAGCTCTCAGTGACACTTTGCATTGTCGGGTGACGCCCGATGGGATTGCCATAGCTCAGCCTTGTCTTGAAATCCCCTTTTGCAAGGCGGTTCATTCGGTTCACGAGCCTGTTCACGTATTTTACCATCATGTTGCTCATGATTGCCGAAAATACGACTCCAAGCACCATGCTCACAACCAACATGGAAAGCAATGCATACTGTGGTTTTGCGACATCCACAACCCTTATCGGAAAATTTTCATCAGACACCCACAAGAGCACAATGCCATACGAAACAAGCGATGTCGCCAGCATCACCAAAAACACGCACACAGTTACCAATATTGTAAGCGCCAGCCTTTGCCAGCGTTCTTCCCTTTTGAACATTTCTTCAGACAACCCCCGTCACTGGCATTTCACGCCCTTGTAGCCAAGCCCCCGCACCGATTCAATCCTGAATTCACCCCAGCCATCAAACCGCTTCCTGAGCCTCCCTATATGCACCGTAACCGTCTCCCAGCCGCTTTCACTGTCACTCCCCCATATCTCATCCATCAACTGTATTCGTGTGAATATCTTTCCCGGATATGACATCAACTTGTATAACAGAAGAAATTCCTTCTGTGGAAGCTCCACGACCTCATCACCCCTTGTGACGGTGTAAGAATCATAATCCAGCACGACATCCCCCATGACTATCCTGCGCTCGCTTACAATCCGTGCACGCCTCAGCAGTGCCTTAATCCGGAGAAGCATCTCCTCGTGGTCAACAGGCTTCGTCATGTAATCATCCGTCCCCACAAGAAAGCCCTTCTTCTTGTCATCCGGAAGCTGCTTTGCAGACACCATCAGCACGGGAAGCGCATTATCAGCTTCCCGCAGCGCCCTTGTGAACTCATACCCGTCCATCCCCGGCATCATTATGTCAACCACCGCCAAGTCTATATGCTCACAATCCATAATGCTTAACGCCGTATTGCCATTGTCAGCAACCGATACCTCATACCCCTCACCCTCAAGTACCGCCTTGTACAGCCGCCTTGTATTCTTGTCATCCTCAACCACCAGTATGTGAAACATCCGCCCGCCCCCATACAGCATGTCAATCAGCATTGCTTACAATTCATTTTAAATGGATTGTACCCCACACCCCACCACAAATCAAATCAATTTTAAAAAGAGCCCTGCACATCACAGGGCTCCCATAAAATAAAATCAGTTTTCAAATGATGTAATACCATTCCTCGCTTTGCTGTATTTCCTCCTTATGGCTTCCACGGCCCGTCTTGTACTCCAGCTCAAGGTTCTTAATGCTTACCCTTGTGTCCGGCGGAATTGACTTTGTTATGAAGGCATTGCCGCCTATGACGGCATTTTTCCCTATCACGGTATCACCACCAAGCACCGAGGCACCCGAATAAATCACCACATTGTCCTCAATGGTCGGATGGCGCTTCACGTTGGCAAGCTTCTGCCCGCCCCTTGTCGACAGCGCGCCGAGGGTGACACCCTGGTATATCTTCACATTGTCACCGATTATTGCAGTTCCGCCAATCACAACACCTGTGCCATGGTCAATGAAAAAGCTCCTGCCAATGGTTGCCCCCGGATGTATGTCTATCCCCGTCTCAGAATGGGCGTACTCCGTCATGAGCCTTGGAAGCACAGGAACCTTGAGAAGATACAGCTCATGCGCAAGCCTGTTCACGGTGGATGCCATAATGCCCGGATACGCAAGAATAATCTCCTCGTAGCATCCCGCGGCAGGGTCCCCATCCAATGCAGCCTTAAGGTCTGATTCCACGTATTCCCTCACCTTGGGCAGTCTGGCAAAAAACTCCCTGCATATCCGATAGCTTTCCTTCGCCCTCTGCTCCTCGGTCATGCTCCCGCGAAGCGTGCAGAAATCCAGCGCAAGGAACACCTGCTTGTTAAGGTGGTAGAAAATGTCCTCAGTTATGACGGCAAACACATTTCTCGGATTGTATATCTTGTAGGTCCTGTCCCGAAAATACCCCGGGAACACTATCTGAAATGTCTTTCGCACCAGCTCGCGAACCTGGTCCTTATCCGGCTTATTGTATATGTTGACCGCATCAATTATCTTATTCTGGTCATAATTGCCGCACACACTGTCAACAATCTGCTGCATCTCAACATCAGTAGCCTCAAACCCCATACCATCACCTTCCTCCATCACGCAGGCTTTTTTGCCGGAGGAACCGGCATTTTATGCCATTGCCTTCAACACCCTCACCAATGCATCTATGTCATCCGGTGAATTGTACAGCGCCAGCGTCGGACGCACGGACCCCTCAAGCCCAAAATGCCTCAACACCGGCTGTGCGCAGTGGTGTCCTGTCCTGACTGCTATTCCATAACTGTCAAGCCTCCTGCCGACCTCAT
>CAYZYS010000066.1:6963-12129 GCA_964482605.1 uncultured Bacteroides sp. | reverse complement strand
AGGTAATCAGCACATTGTCCGTATACCGCTTCATCAGGGAAGCCTGTCCCTCCGTTAGCGCAGTCCCAAGGGATGCCACCGCCTGGTTAAACCCCGCCTGGTGCATTGCAATTACATCCATGTAGCCCTCACATATTATGAGGTTTGGCTTCCTTGATTTTCTTGCATAATTCAGCCCATACAGATTCCTACTTTTATCAAATGCCTTTGTCTCGGGTGAATTCAGGTATTTGGGCTTACCGTCCCCCATAACCCTTCCACCAAAGCCAATCACATGATTATTGACATCCATTATTGGGTACATGACACGATTCCAGAACTTGTCCGTGACCCCCTTCTCCGAATATGTGAATAACCCCGTCTCCTTTAAAATGTCATCATTGTAGCCCTTCCCCTTGAGATACAGGTAAAGGTCATTCCCGTGAATGCCTGAATAACCAAGCCCAAAGCTGTTAATCGTTGCCTGCGTAAGCTTTCTTTTACCAAAATACTCCATTGCCGTATGCCCTGCATCCCCCTTTAGCTGATGCACAAAATACACGGCTGCAAGCTTGTTAATCTCAAGGATTCGGCTCCTTATGTCCCTTTCACGCCTCTCCCCGTCAGTCTCAGGCTGCTCGGGAAGCGAAACCCCCGCACGGTCCGCAAGCATTTTCATCGCCTCATTAAAGGAATAATTCTCATATTCCGTTATGAAGGTGAACACGTTGCCCCCCGCATGGCAGCCGAAGCAGTAATACATCTGCTTGCCGGGTGACACGGAAAATGATTCCGTCTTTTCATTGTGAAACGGGCACAGCCCAAAATAATTGCTTCCCCGTCTCTTTAGCTTGACATAACCCGAAATGACATCAACAATGTCATTCCTTGACCTTACTTCCTCTATCAATTCATCTGAATATCTCATTTGCCTTCATCATCCTTTCCAGGCACCCGGAACATATATCTCCTCAAACCTGGCTATGGAATACTGGTCGCTCATCCCCGCTATGTAGTCACAAACCACCCGTTCCTTCTTTTCCCCAAGCTCATCTATGAACCTGAGGTAATTGGCGGGCAGCTCGTTCACATTGTCAACATAATAGCTGTACAGCTCCGTGATGAGCTTGGATACCTTGGGCTCCTCCGCCTTTGCCTGCGGATTGCGGTAAAGGCTCTCAAACATGAAAACCCTCAGGGACTTCATCGCCTCCTCAATCTCCGCAGACATGCATATGTCATCCTTATCATAACTATTGATTATTATGTCATTAATCAGGGTGTTGAGCCTCTCCTTGGTGGAATGTCCCAATACCCCCGAATAGCGCTCCGGCACATCCGATTCCTTGAATATCTGCGCCCTTATGGCATCGTCGATGTCATGGTTTATGTAGGCAATCTTGTCCGACAGCCTCACAACCTTCCCCTCAAGCGTGGACGGCCTGCCCGATGTCCTATGGTTGAGTATGCCATCCCTTACCTCCTTGGTAAGGTTCAGCCCCAGTCCGTCCTTTTCAAGAAATTCAACTATCCTGACGCTCTGCTCACAATGGCTGAAGCCGTCAGGACATATCGCATTAAGCGTCCTCTCACCTGCATGGCCAAACGGCGTGTGCCCAAGGTCATGCCCAAGGGCTATCGCCTCCGTCAAATCCTCATTAAGCCTCAATGCCCTGGCAATGCTCCTTGCAATCTGGGACACCTCCAGGGTATGCGTAAGACGCGTTCTGTAATGATCCCCCTCCGGTGCCAGAAAAACCTGTGTCTTGTGCTTTAGCCTGCGAAATGACTTACAGTGTATTATCCTGTCCCTGTCCCTTTGGTAAATGGTTCTCATGGGACAGGCATCCTCCTCCCTGTCACGTCCAAGCGACATGTCACTGAATGCCGCATGCTCAGACAGGCATAGATGCTCCCTTTTCTCCTGCTCCCTGCGTATGTTCACCGAAAAATCCATCCCGGCATCCCTCCCCTACAGGGCTTTTTGCGCCCACATATTACTTATTCTACAAATTTTCCCTTTTTCCTTTTTTTATTTTGATTTTTTTCTCACCCGATTATTCCACCCACAATGCCTCCCGCCACACATGCAGCCACAGCCCTCAAAACCGCGGCAGCCTCCGTGTGAAGCCCCTTGTTCACAAGCCATGACACGCCCAGAAGCACCGCACAATATGACAAGCCCTGGAGCATTCCGTTCAAAAGACGCCTGCCCTTCACCATCCTTGACAGCACAAAGCCGCCCACAAGGTTCGACAATGCATATATCACCAGGACACACACAAGCATCTGGTTCTGGTTAAGCCGCAGGGAATAGAGCACCGCTGCCGAGACAAGCAGCAAAACCGCCGACACCACATAGGACACAATCAGGGATTTGCAAAGCCGCACCAAATTTTCCTTAATTCCGCTTTCCATATACACAACTCCGCCATTACTCACATATTTATTGACAATATATGGTATCTGTTATAGAATTATGAATATATAACTTTAAAAAGGAGTGATTATACTTGGACCCCAGTAGTGCCTTACAAATTGTTACCATTGTGATTTTAATAGCCCTTTCGGCTTTCTTTTCATCGGCTGAGACTGCCTTTATGTCCGTCAACAGGATACGCATCAAAACCATGGTTGACGATGGCAACAAAAGAGCAGCGCTCATATCATCGATTCTTGACAACACCCCCAAGATGCTGAGTGCCATACTGATAGGCAACAATGTTGTCAACATCTTTGCCTCGTCATTAACCACCACGCTGTTTGGCAAGATATTTGGCAATGCGGCAGTTGGAATTGCAACAGGACTTTTGACGTTCCTGATTCTCATTTTCGGTGAGATAACGCCAAAGACCATGGCGACAATCCACGCTGAAAAGCTGGCAATGCTCTATGCGCCCGTCATACATTGGACAATGATTATATTCACACCAATAATCATAATCGTAAATGCCCTGTCAGGGGCACTGATACGGCTGCTTGGTGCGCACAAGAACACAGACAAGGTTGCAATGACCGAAAATGAAATACGAACCATCGTGGAGGAAAGCTATGAGGACGGTGTGATTGAAACCTCCGAAAAGAAAATGATTAACAATGTGTTTGACTTTGGGGACGCACTGGCAAAGGATGTAATGATTCCAAGGATTGACATCACCATGGCTGACGTAAACAGCTCATATGATGACATAATCCAGCTTTTCAAGGAAAACAAATACACCCGCTTTCCAATATATGACGGTTCAACGGACAATGTTGTCGGAATCCTCAACATCAAGGATTTGTTCATGTGTGACACGGGTGATGGCTTCAATATGCGGGATGTCATGAGGGAGCCTTACTTTACCTATGAGCACAGGCACATCTCCAAGCTTTTTGAGGATTTGAGAAGCTCCTCCAACACCATATCCATAGTCATTGACGAATATGGCTCCACCGTCGGGCTCATAACCCTTGAGGACCTTGTTGAGGAAATCGTCGGTGAAATCAGGGACGAATACGATGACGATGAAACGGATGACATAGAGAAAATCTCTGACAGACAGTTCAGAATCAACGGCTCAGCCAAGCTTGATGACGTGAATGACAGGCTTGGCACGGAATTTGAATCAGAAGACAACGATTCCATCGGCGGCTTTATGATAGAGAAGCTTGACAGGTTCCCCGAAAAAGGCGACAAGCTGGAATTTCCTGACAAGACACTGCTTGTAACCGCAACAACCAACAAGCGTGTTGATTCCATATTGCTTACACTGACAGCAAAAAGTCCCGTATGACAACGGGACTTTTTTCACATTGGCAGCCTATTCAGGCAGATACCACGCCTCAACCCATATTGTGGAATAATCATCATTCGCATGCCAATTAGGCCCCTTGAATGTATATTCCGTCGGCCCGCCATGTATCCAGTTGTTGCCAGCGTAACCATTACCTGCATTTGTCCTTGCCATACTCCACGAACACGAAGGCAGCTTCAATACAAATGCATAGCATTCATCCTCGTCACCTTCCTCGTAACTGTAAGCTGGGGAAAGCCAGCCCGAATAATACACCATCTCCTTATCCGCATCCTTATATCCGGCATTATACCCCTGACTGTATCCTGAATCATATCCATCCGACTTACCTTTGCTATATCCTGAATTATACCCTTCTGATGTGCCTTTATTATACCCTGTGGCGTATCCATCCGATGTGCCTTTACTATATCCTGAATTATATCCATCCGATGTACCTTTACCATATCCTGAATCATACCCTTCTGATGTGCCTTTACTATACCCTGTGGCATATCCGTCCGACTTACCTTTGCCATATCCTGAATCATACCCTTCCGATACGCCTGAATTATATGCCTCAGATGAATCCAGCGTACCGCCGCTGTAATACCCAAACGGCACATTGTAGGTTTCCTGGCCAGACGGCTTCCAATCCAGGCTCCCATTGTCAGGCATGTCTCCTTCCATCTCCACACCAAGCACACTTGTAAATGTACTGCCCTTGAGCACCATGCCAACAGTTGCCGTCCCCTTTTTTGTGTCAAGCACACCTGCACCATAACCCGCATTATACCTGGCGGCTGACAGCCTGCCAACATTATCCGCAAGCACTGCATATGAGGCATCTGATGATGTCGCCACCCCCTCAACCGTGATGGCAGATGCTAAGGACGACTTCCCATCACTGACAGATTTTTTTAACTCATCCATGGCGTCATTGATTCCCGCTATGGAATCCTCATTGGCCGTAATCCTCCCAGTAAGCAAGCCAAATGAGCCGTTGGCGTCATCAGCCACACCTTCAAGCCTTGCCTTTAGCTCCCCAAGACCACGCTCCATTGCCTCTTCCACCGACTCCACATATTCCCTGTCATCCTGTGCAATCAAAAGCTGCGCACGATTGTAGTCTTCAAGCCTTACCTCAAGGTTTCCCAGGCTCAGACCGACTTTCTCCAGGTCAGCCGTAAAACTCACCGTGACCGCCTCAGTAATATCGCTTAATTCCTGTGCAAACGTCTCGGCACTATCGTTTAATTCCTGTGCAAGTGCCTTGGAACTATCGCTTAGTTCCTGTGCAAGCGCCTTAGAACTATCGCTTAGTTCCTGTGCAAGCGCCTTGGAACTATCACTTAGTTCCTGTGCAAGCGCCTCATCCCCAGCCTTCATCGAGGATGACAGCTCAGCCTTC
>CAYZYS010000066.1:0-6863 GCA_964482605.1 uncultured Bacteroides sp. | reverse complement strand
CCTCCTCTGCGGCTTCTGTCCCAACCTCGCCAGTGGCAAGGGGCTCACCTTGTCCCTGTCCCCTTGCAGCATACACGGATGCAGCCGTTCCGCCCATCACAGCCAGCAGCACAATTGCCACTGCCACAACAAATCCTGCGTTTTTTCGCAACTTACCACGCTTCATCATTCATCCTCCAATCCTTATTAATCTTCATTCCACCAAGGCTACTTTGTGATGTTTGCGTCACAATGTAACCAAAATGCCCTCTCGCTGCCGGATTTCCGCGCCGGACACAACGAGGTCCATTCGTCCCCCGATTCCGTTGTCATACACGACAAACATCCCCTTTTCCGGCATTGTGTTGTACCAGTCATCCGCCCTTTCAAGGGGAAATGTGACATAATACATGTCAGAGCCGCCCTTCATGGCAACCCTTTCGTTAATCCTCTCCTCAAGTACCCCGCCAAACTGCAGGATACGGCTCTCCCTGTCAAGACCCTCAAATGCCTCCCACAAAAAGCCGTCACCATCCCGCAGCCAAAAGCCGTCATCCTCTATGACCGCAGCCATCACAAAGCTGTCAGTGCTGACCCTCATATTCTCGCCAAGCCCCGTCACAAGTGTCTTCCATGCACCGTCAGGATTTATGCTTCCCACCATTCCGTCAAGCTCGTAATTTCTTTCAACACTGTCATACACTGCCGTGTCAAAAAGCCGGTCATAATTAATGTCAACAAGCTGCTGCCTCTCCAGCACCTTCAGGCGGTAATCAACCGGAAGTACCCCGCATACAAACAGCATCAAAAACACAAGCACCATGTCAGTATATTTCATTGTTGACGTAACCTCCGTAGCTGCACACCAGCCATTCAGCCCCGCCATTGGAAACACGCTTCACCCTGATTCTTATGTAATCGCCCTTCCTAAAGCCGTAGGCTGATTCCCCGCCATAGATTACAGCCTCTATGTCGGAACTGTCATAGTAACTTTTTTCGACCTGCCCATTCACAATCACGGGGGCAGTCCTGTCAACCTCCGCCACGTACCTGTCCGGCAGCGTCTGCAGCCTGCCCATGTAGGAAACATACATGTCCCTCGTCACCTGCCCCGTGTTCCTTATGGAATCAACCAGCTCAACCGAACCCTCAAGCACGTACATGTCCTCCATCGTCACCAGCCTTGAGCGTGCATACTGTAGTGGAAGCACTAACGTCAGCACCACCCCCAGCAATATGGCGGTCATCTTTGAAAATGCATCATACATCACTGCCACCATTCCCTCACATGCCACAGCCTGTTGCCGCGCATGACACCCCACAGCCCATCCACGCAGCCGTCCAGCAGGGTAAGCTCCCCATACAGCACTGACACGGCGAGCAAAATGAGGATAATCCCTGCACACAGCTCCAGAATCTCCATCAGATTCTCCATATTCCCTCCATTCCGCAGGCATTTTATGCATTAATTTTTAAACTAATTCTGCACAAATTTAATGCCTATGATTGTATCATTGGCATCCCGGACAACAGCCCCCGAAAACCTTGCCGTGGGATTGATGTACTCCTTGTCGGTTATCTCCATGCTGGTCTTGTACTCGCTCTTGGATGCCTTTGAAAGGCTTCCGTTCTTCTCATCAACCGTATAGTGGTAGGATGTGGTTCCCTTCTTCGTCGTCACCACTATTCCAAGGGTTTCATTTCGAAACTTCCTTATGCAGTTAATCACCTCGCTGCCTGACACCTCAGTGGCATCATATATCACCTTGTCATTGTCAACAAATTCGTTGTTCAGCTTGCTTATCTGGTTGGCTCCCGTGGTCGCCGAATCCTTCGCCTCCTTGGCAATGAAAAAGCCAAGGCTTATGATAAGGCACGTAACTATCGTGCCGGCCGCAAGCATGAGTCCCTTAAGACTATTCTCCATATACCTCACACCTCCATTAAAACTGCAGCTCAGAGGTCAGTGCAAGAAGCTCATTCATCCCCTCCATGATAAAGGGAAGAATCAGCTTTAGCACAATTGACGACATCATTGGAATGAATGCCACAAACCGCGCCAGCGCACCCCTGTCCTGAATCAGCTTCTCCTCAGTCATCCTTCTTTTACGAATGTTGTATTTTCTCTCCATGCCAATGTTGGCAAATGCATCAGGGACGGAAAGCTCGTCACATGCAATCAGACCGTCAACAAGCCTCGCAAAGGTCTTGTCATACGCCTCATCACGCAATGTCTCCAGTGCCTCCAGCCCGCTGCCGTCATAACCGTCAAGCGCCTTGATTATGGGCTCCTTAAAATGCACCGCCACCATTTCCATATGTGACAAAATCACAGGTACATCCACGCCATCCTGCTTCACGCACATCCACACGGCAGACTGCAGCCTTATCACCTCATTGGCAATGTCATTCCTTACCGTTGCCTGCGAAAATGCAATAATCACAATCGGAAGCCAGTAGCCCAGAAAAGCCCCTGCCAGCACAAGCCCCACCCTCGGCAGCGCCCCCATGCAAAGCCCTGATGAAAGCAGCAGGCACAAAACTCCGCCAGCCACCCCATACAAAGCCTGCTTCACCTTGAACTCCCTCACATTAAGTTCACAGCAGGCCTGCCTTAGTATCACAGAAAGCCTCTTGTATTTCCCATAATTCCTGTTGATAAAATGGTTTTGAAGCCCTTCAACCATGGCACCATAGGCACTGTCATCCCCCGCGCCATAGGTCAGAAGCTCCACAAGCCTGCTTTTCCTTCGCTGCATGACATAAGGGTACTGCATCCTGCCAACCATCCAGAACACAATTATGGACATCGCAGCAACCGCCAATGTCCCAAGCACTCCCGCCGTCCCCCTGTAATAATCCCCAAGCCCGTCCACATTTGCCATTGCCCAAAGCTCCATGGGCTTCATGAAAAAAACAGGCATGACAGACACCGGCAAAAGCCCCGTAAATGCATTGGCAAGCCTTGTGTGGCGGGTGAGATCCTCGTTAATGTCCTCAATGAGAAGGTTAATGCTGTCTATGAACATTGAACCGTCAGCCTCCTCACTGTCGCCCTCATTTTTCACGATATGGCACAGCGAAAAAAACATCAGGAAATAGGAATCAGGGCATACGCTGGCATAATACTCAAGTGTCTCCTCATAGTCATCCCTGTCAAGAAGCTCCTGCATGAAGCTTCCGTGCAGCCCAATGTCATAGGGGGACGATGCCACAGTGTCAAACATTGCCTCCTCAATGCTCCTCGAATACCTGTAATTAAACACAAGCTGATTTAAAAATTCCTCAAGCTGACCCAGCATCCTTACCCTCAGCCTGTTGTACACGGAGGCTTCGTAGACAAAACCCACCACCGCCACCAAGAGAATGCTTATTGCCACCCAGTACACATCCCTTGAAAACATCACGAAAAACAGTATAATCCCCGCGCCAAGACAGCCCCTTTTCACAAGCAGCCTTCGGGTTTCCTGCCTTATCCTTGTGGGGCTTTGCGGATACAGCACCGACATGCGAAAGCTTATTCTTGCAACAAGCTCATTCAGCAAATTCATTCAGCAGCACCTCCGCATCCCCCGCCTGCATGTGCATGCACATGAGGACAGCCGTTTCATGGCTTATCCTTCCCTTATGCACATATTCGCCGTTTTCATATGCCACAAGCTCACGTATGCCATAGCCTTCATCAAGCCTTACTATCTCGCATATTCTTTCAAGCCTTCGCACGCCATCTCCACCGATTCCAACATGGATGTCAAACCTGATGACCTCGACAACCTGCCTTGTGGCTGCTGCCTCATCCCTGTATATCCCCTCAGACAGAAGGGCATTGACCATGGCGCTCACAAGGCTTTTCGTTGTCTTGGCATGGTGCGTGAACAGCGTGAAAAGTGATGCCGTAAGCCCCATCTGTATCATCCAGCCCGCAACAGGCGCAGTCGCCACCTCCCCCAGTATGTTCACGGTCCCATCCGTCTTCTTCTGGAGGTCAAGCCCCTCCTGCCCGCTTATGGAATCAGTTTCCCTGAAGGTCACTATATTCCTCTCAGGGTAAATGTCCCTCAAATGCAGTTCAAAGGCAAGCTCCTGTATTCTTAAGTTGTAATCCTCCGGAATATGCTCGATTAAAGTCATCAGAAGCGTGGTCTTTCCACTTCCCTGCGCACCTGTTATGGCGCAGTTCTGGCAGCCCTTCACCAAAAGCGCCAGAAGCCTTTCAACCAGCTCATGGTTTGGCTGGTCATAAAGCTCACCCACATGGCGTCTGCCCTGCTTGTCAAATTTCCTCACGAAAAATACCCAGCTTTCACAAAACGGCGGCCTTGCCACGACAACCCTTGAATGGTCAGCCATGTCATTGACAATGTACCCCCTGCTCCTTGACAAATGCCCCGGACGGTTATGGCGGTATATGTTGCTACATATCCGTTCAAGCTCCCTGTCACTTCCAAACTTCAGGAACTCAAGGTTGACCGACCTTCCGCCCATGAACACCCAAAGGGACTTCTGTGAGGCGTCACTACCTGACACACCGCCGGACACGCCATCAACCTTAAGCTCCCTTATGTCATCCGCAACGCCAAGCCCCTTGTAAAGGCAGTATATGCGCTGTGTGACCACCTCCAGCTTTTCCACAAAGCCAAGCATGGGCATGCACCCCATATACGCACTCCACACATCCTCCGCCCTTATGATTCCCCTGCCCTCCCAGCCCGACTGGCAAAACAGCTCTTGCAGGGCATCCATGCCATAGCTTTCCCTGTACCTCACAAGAAGAATCTGGAACATGTCCCATGGTGTCAGCCTGTCAGGATTGCCAAAGTCAATCAGGCTGTTTATGTTGTCACTGTCCACATGGTAGCGCTCAACAAGCACATCCGCCACAAGACCCTTGATGTATGACTTTGCCTCCAGGTCACCAAGTGCACATACCTTAAGGGCGTGGCGCAGCTTCTTCTTCCTGACTTCAAGCATCTCATACTCACGCCTGCTAAGATTTGCCTCGTACACATTTTCGCGGAGAAGCTGGTTAAATGCACCCGACACCAGCATGACAAGCTCTTCAAGTCCCGGCAGGCCGCCTGCTGCAGCCCTTTTGCGGCTAGACATTCAGCATACCTGCCTTTGTCATCAGCTTGTAGGTCAAATCCTTTGTCTCCTGCATGAACTGGTAATTGGGGCTTTTCCTTGTACAGTGCATGTTGGCACGCAGAAACTCCTTGGTGTTGCCTGACAGCACGGCATCCATGAACTCACTGTTGTAGGGAATCACCCCTATGTCCTGCCTTGGCACCTCAAGCCTTTTTGCAATGGTGCTCTCAGTATATTTATTCGACTCGTCATACCGCCCAATGATATACATTGAATTACAGGTAAGGTTAATCTTTTTTGACTTTTCCTTGGCGTAAGTGATTAGCTCCGGATTCTGGCTCAGATTGATGACGCAAAGGTCTGCCTCATCAAGAATTGTGCGTGATATTCCATCATCAAGTCCGTGATGGTCTATGAATGTTATGTCGAAATTGTCACCGCAGGTCTTCAAAAGCTCCGGCAGTGACCTTGCAAGGCGCATGTTAAACACCTGCTCATTGCTCCTCTTGGTGGACGGAATATAATAATTAAGGTTTTTCATGACCTCCACAGTATAATCATTAATATTCTCACTAATGTAGGAGCTCATCTCCAGACTGTTGATGACACCGTCTATGCCCTTTCCGCCGTAAGCCGTGAACTCCTCAGAGACCACCGGCGGTCTTGCCCTTTTACTCCCCAAAAATGTCTGGTCAAGGTAATTGTTGGAAAATGCACTCTGAAACGAGACTGTCCTGAAATTATACATAAGCGAGGACATGATTGCCATACAGGTAAGATTGGACGTGGTCGCACCATGCCCCCTCAAGGGACTCCAAAAAACTATGTTCATGTAAATGTCAGTCATGGGGATTAGTTTGATAAAAGATTTTTAGGTGATTGTTATTCTATAACATTTCATTGAAAATGTAAAGAGGGCAATTCCATTTTCATTTTCATCCATGAATAAGACATAAAACAAATGGCCTCCGGCCGGTGCAACAAAGCACCGCAGCCGAAAGCCACCATCATCACTGCTGTTCCAGCGTGACGCTTGAATCCCCATCCGTGAGCGTGAGCGTCTTCTTGGACAGGACATAGCCATATTCCATGCTCACCTCACTTCCCAGCATTGAATACTTAAGTGTAAGCGTATCCTTGTCAGTCTCATATGTAATCGGCAGCGTTATGCCGCTGCCAATGTCCATGCTTCCACTTCCATCTTCATTAAACACGTATGTTATGGTTGTTTCACCCTGCTGTGCCGACCAAGTCCCCACAACGCTCTTGGTACCGCAGGCAACAAGCCCCATCAGCGCTGCCGCCGTCACGGCAGCCCACAGGGTTTTCCTAACAGCATTGACAATTCTTCCCATATATCCTCCATGCATCAGTGTGACATCCGCCAGGCTACCTCAGCCTGTTGCTCTCCTCATATTTTGCATGCGTCATGACACAATTCTTCAATGAGGCAAACTGCTCCTCAAGCGAACCCTCCGGAAGCACCTCATCCATGCTTAAAGCAATGTCACTCAACAGCCTCTCATCCATCTTAAGGTGAACCAACGCAAGCACATTAAGCTTTTCACGGTAGCTGTCGGCATCAAGAAACTGTATGAGAAGCGGGTTAATCCCACCCTCACCCAAATCCCGCACCTTATCCTGCGCATCATCATATACCACATCATGCGCCTCACCGTGTGCTACATCATGCGCCTCATCACGTGCCTCACCGTGTACTACATCATGCGCCTCATCACGTGCCTTGCCGGAAGCCTCCGTCAGCCCAACCTTTTCAAACCTGTATTTTTGCTTCA
>CAYZYS010000065.1:0-12417 GCA_964482605.1 uncultured Bacteroides sp. | reverse complement strand
CTGAAAAAGATGTATGGGAGGTCCTGAAGCGTCATAATGTGAATCCCCACCCATGTTATCGTGCAGGCTGGAATCGTTGCAGTTGTGCTATGTGTATATTTTCTACACCAAAACTATTTGCAGGAATCAGAGAACTTTATCCAGAAGATTATGAGGCATTAAAGCATGATGAAGAAATTCTTGGATTCACACTTGACAACAAGTGCGGGCTTGATGAATTTGTCGGGGAAGCTGAATCCTGCCTATACCGTGGCGACACGGAGGCAGTCAAAAGCCTTGTGACGGGGGAGTTTACCGTTAATGACATGTACGTGAAGGGGGAATGGAAGTACCCTGCCGGTGCTTTTCATGGGGCAGAGGGCGGTCCGTGTTAAGGAATCCCCTCGCCCTGGGAAACATGGAGCCATCTGAAAGAACCGCCATTTGGCGGTTTTTTCATTGCACTTTTTTCAGTGCCCATGTCCGCTTGCATTGGCATGGTTGACGTACTCCCACGACTAAAGCCATGGGCTTTCCCACCCGCTAAATTTTTGTAAACAGCACTGGTTCACGGACATTGACATGCATTTAGCCATCCTGACGCAGGCACCGCATCCGTGGCAAACCCGGACGGAAAAAACCGCATGGCATTCCATACTATCCGAAACAACGTGACAGGAACATTGCTTATGGGCAATGGCCTTCCGGAAAGGAGACAAGGAATGCGGAAACTAAAGGTGAATGATTTTTTCTGTGGGTGTGGCGGCATGGGCATTGCCTTCCAAAATGCCGGGTATGAGATAGCGGGGGCGTGGGACTTTGACAAATATGCCGTGGAGACATACAGGCGGAATGTCGGGGAACACGTGAAACAGGCTGACATCAGGGAGATGACATACAAGGACGTGCCAAAGGCGGACGTGTGGGCTTTCGGGTTCCCATGCCAGGATTTGAGCGTTGGGGGAAAGAGAAAGGGGATGGTCCTGAGATGCATGGACTGCGGCAGGGAGATAAAGGTTGACCCCGGGGAATCAGGGGGGCACGGTGACGGGATGGCGTGCCCCGGCTGTGGGAGCCGCCAGCTCCAGGCGGCAAGCCGCAGCGGCATGTTCTTTGAAATCATGCGCCTGCTGGAGGAAACATGGCAACACATCCCTGGCAACATGCCTGCCGTCATCATTGCGGAGAACGTGGGAGGGCTGCGCCCGTACCTGCCGGTGCTTGGCATGGAATACAAGCGCCATGGCTACACCATGCACGCCCAGATGTTCAACAGCAAATACTGGGGCGTTGCCCAAAACAGGAACCGCTATGCCGTGGTTGGCACGCGTGATGGCCTTGGCCTGCGGTTTTCCTTCCCGGTGGAACAGCATGAATACGTGCCAAGGCTCAGGGACCAGCGTGAAAAGGGAAACATCCCTGAAAAATTTTACCTGTCTGACGAAAAGGCACGGACAATCATAGCCCAGGCGATGGAAAAGTTAAAGGCACAAGGAAAACTGGACACCGATGACATTGACGGAACCCTCGTCATCTTTGGTGACGGGCAGACGGAGGATGACGTGGTTGCGGACCTGTCGGCAGGGGCAGGGCTTTTGCGCCCGGACGGAGTGGGCAGGACCCTGCGGGTCGGGGGGGTGGAAGCACGGACGGAAAACACAACTACCAGCACATCATCGTCAACCCGGGGGGGGGGGGGAGGAGCAACCAAGTGTAATGAATGTGGCAAACACGAACCCGTGCGGGCACGGAATGAACGGAAGCGTTTACCTTGCGGAGGGGATAGCTCCGACATTGACGACCAACAAGGGCGAGGGCATAAAGATAATCACGATAGAGGGATTGCAGTCATTGAGGATTCGGAATTGCCATTGACCGTGCTTGTCAACAAGAACGGGCGGAACCTCATGAGGACAACTGACATCTCGCCATGTCTTTCCGCAAGGGATTACAAGGGGCTTTCGGGCCGGGACGGGATGGCGGCAGTGATAGAGGAAGCCAGGGAAGAAAGGAAATAGGACATGGATACCAGAAAAACAGGCTGTGACATGGTGGGACTTTTGGACATAAGGGGACAGGAAACCATCAGGAGGGTATATTCAGAGGACGGCATTGCCCCAACGCTCACCACATCGGGGGGGGGACAAAGACAAGTGAAGGTGTTTGACACAAAAAGGCTGCGGGTGAGGAAGCTCACCCCAAGGGAATACGGGACACTGCAGGCATTCCCGATGGACAGGTGGGAACAGGTGGTTTCCGACACCCAGGCATACAAGCAGTTCGGGAATGCCGTCACCACGACGGTTTTCACCGCAGTGGCGGAAGAAATAAGGAAAAGCATACTGGAAGCGGAGGGGCTGGAAACAGCAGGGACGGAAGACCCCGAAGCAGGAGGCGTGGCAAACCCTCCGGCAGAAGGGCATGGCGGGGACTGACGGCTCCCCATTCCCATGCCGGCTGGAAGGCTGGCATGCGTTTGCCACAAAAACAAGACTCGTGCCGGCATGGTATGATGGTTTCAATAAGAAGTGAGGGACACAGGCAGTCCGGCACAGGATTCATAACCCTGTCCCCCGGTGGCGGCAGCCGGGGGTGTCCCGAGCGGAGGCGTGGATTACCTCAGTCCATGCCTTTTTTTTGCCTTGGGAAACCATTCCCCCCGTGCCAATGGCATCCATCCACGGCAGCCCACGGGGCACACAACCCCATGCCAATGGCAACCCATGGAATGCCACGGCACATGCCCCTTACAGGGGCTTCCCCATCCAGGGATTACCCCAATGGCTGAAAACACATACTGATAGTGTAACCCATACCCGTTTACTGGAGGGAATGACAATGAAATTTTCAAGTGGACGGCAACAGCCGTCCGAAAGGAGGAACACATGGAAACATTCAATAAGGAAAAGACAGCATTGCAGGCGGTACTGAAGGAAAAACTGGAGGGAAGAATCTCCAGACTAGGGGAAAGCTATTATGCATCACTGATGCCTGCATGCATGAATGTATTGGAGGAAATAGTGGGTGCCGGTGGGGAAGGGAAGCCCTTCTCCATAAATCTCCGGAACCCCAACCCCCGTGACAATGACAGGTATGTGCTGCATTACATGCCAATGAAACTTGCGGAGGGCGTCATTGGGTACATCCAGGTTAACACCCGTGCAGATGACGAATATGATGACACCATTTACAATTTTGTGTCACCCGACTGCAAGGGAGGCAATATCTACCCGGCCTTCGCTTACTCGTCCGTGAAAAGGCAAATCCTCCTGTTGCGGGACAGCATGTTTTACTTCAATGATGACATGATGTCCATGTACTTTGTCTCACACAGGCCTGTGGGGTTTCTTTGGGACGTGGGAATCGGGCTGGTGGAGGATTATGAAGATGAACTCATATCCCGGCTTGAAAAGGCGGCCATGAGGGAATTCGTGGCAATTGACGCGTCACAAGAGGCGGACGGACTCATTGATTACCTGCGCAATGCCATGGCCAATCCGGCCGGATTGGGTAAAACCATACATGACATAAGGGCCCATAAAGCCGTCCTTTCAGCAAAAAAGTCCATTTATGACGGTAAGTCGGCCAACAACCCTGACCTGTCGGGCATCCTTCCCATCCGTGTGGGCAAGGCAACCTGCCTGAGGCACTTTTGCGGAAAGCCGGCTTCAGACATAATGAAGGAACTTGAAGGCATAAATTCCGGCCTCATGGATGCCAAGGTGGTTTATATAACCACGGCATACCTGTTGGAGACCCCCGGCTTTGTCACCAAGGGCGAGATTGTCCTTGAAAGGGCATTAAGCGATGCCATGGACCGTGGCTACAAGAGCATAACGATTGAGGCCGGGCCGCTGACGCAGAACGGCCACACAGCATCCATCAAGGCAAGCCCGCAAAAACTCAGGGAATCCATCAGGGGGCTGTATGGGATGGACGCCGTGGTCATTATGGATGCCCTCTTTGGCACACAACAGGAACAAATGTATTTCCTGAGCAGGCTTAATGGCCAGGGCATAAGCAAAAAAAGCCACTCCCTCCGTCTTGGCAACATATCCCGGATTACATACTCCAATAAGGTATTGTATGAAAGGGACGCCGAGACTGCGGCAAGGTTCACGTATACGGAAAAGGAGGCTTGAGACAATGAAAAGGATACCATATTACAAGGACAGGGGCAGCCGCCCCGTAAAGGAACGCACCCTCACGAGGGCAGAGGTGGAAATGCTCAAGGCCTGCCTCCCCTGCGGCTCAAGGGTGGTGCTTGCGTGCAAGCAGTCCCCAATGGAAGGTGACGTGCCAAACGGCACAATGGGGTACGTGACTGGCGTGAACAATGACGGGACCGTTACGGTTGAGTGGGATGACGGCTCATTTCTCACGGTGCTCCATTACGGCACGGACCACTGGATGAAACTATGAGCTTCAGGCTTCATGAAAATTTCATTTGCGAAAGGAGGCAGCCACGGGGTATAATGACCCTGAGGCTGCATGCCTTTTTCAAATGGTTAGAATGCAAAAGGAGGTATGCAGATTGAACACAGAAATGACAAATGCGGTAAAAGCCGCAAATGACAAGGCACAATATGACGAGAGGGCAAAACGCCTGTTGTCACAGAAACACATATTGGCCCACATATTAGTAAAGACGGTAGATGAGTTTATTGGCATGGACCCAAGGGATGTCATACCTTACATTGAAGGAGAACCAAAGGTTGGCGTTGTCCCATTGGAACCAGGATTGACCAACAAAGACATGCCTTCCATAAATGGAGAACGCATAATAGGACTCAATACGGAAAATTCTGAGGCCAATGAAGGCTTGGTAAGGTTTGACATCATATTCTATGTACGTATGAAAGATGGCTTGTCACAGATGATTGTGAATGTCGAGGCACAAAAAGACGAACCAATGGATTATGACATAGTGAATAGGTCCATATTTTATGTTGGAAGGATTCTTGCATCCCAAAAGGGAAGGGATTTCACCAACATGAGATATAATGACATAAAGCGTGTGTTTTCCATCTCGATTTGCATGAACATGGATGAAGACTGCATGAATTACATACAACTAATTAATAAGCCAGCAATTGGAAACCATATGTGGAAAGGCAACCTGGAGTTAGGCAACATCGTCTTAATAGGACTTTCAAAGGAATTACCAGAACATGATGAACCATATGAACTTCACCGCCTGCTATCGGTCCTGTTTTCATCAAACTTATCAGAAGACGAGAAGCTGGACATCATGGAAACGGAATACAACATACCGTTGGAAGACAATATAAGAAGGGAAGTGAGTGCCATGTGCAATCTTAGCCAGAGAGTATGGGAAGATGGAAAAGCCGAGGGAGAAGCAAGAGGCAGTGCCATGGGAGAAGCCAAAATAATCATAAACATGGACAGAAAAGGGTTTACGTTAGAGCAGATAGCTGATGCTACAAACAAGGATGTCGAGGAAATAAAGGCAATCATCAAACATGGCCAGACAGTTCCTGTATAAATGAGCTTCGGGCTTCATGAAAATTTCATTTGCAAAATTGTGCCAAGGAGGGGAGAAATCCCCTCCTTTTTTTTTGCCATTGCCTGTCCATGCATGCCCCCGCATGCAGGGTGCGTGGTTTGCCATGTCCCGCGCAACACAAGGCGGCAAACATAATAATTCATGGAAGAAACCGAAAGGAACACAGGAACATGGCTAAAAAAAATGATGACATAATGCATAAAACAGGTGACGTGCCCATGGGACAAATACCTGGGGACGACGAAATGGATGACCTGGATTCCTTGGAAGGGGAACAGGGCATAAATGACGGACAGGATTCCACGGGCATTCCCAAAAAGCCCTTCTGGCAATCAAGGGAAAACGGGCTTGACACTTACCTGCGGCACGACCATAAGATGCCTGCCCCATACACCCATGAGGAGGAAAACGACGCATTCAGGCACTTCCGCCTGGCAACGGGGCAGGAGAGGGAAGACATACGGAACGAAATCATCGAGCACAACATCGGGCTTGCACTGAAGCATGCCAACAAATACCGTGGGCTTTGCCACATGTCAAGGGATGACCTCTTCCAGGAGGGAGTCATTGCCCTCATGCGTTCCGCCGAGACTTTTGACGAGACGCTTGGCACAAGGTTCTCAACCTATGCATGGATTGAGATGGACAGGCGCGTGGCAAGGGCAATAATGTTCCAGGAGAGGGAAATCCACCTTCCCGTGCACATTGCCGAAAAGACGGCAAGGGTAGCGGCGGCACTGGCATCCAATGGCCCGGACACCAGTGACACGGTCCTGTCGGAACTAACCGGGCTTGACCTGGAAACCGTCAGGCAGGCAAGGGAATGGCTCCACCCGCCAATGTCGCTGGATTCCCAGCCATCCCCGTCGGCGGACGAGGAACTGTCCCTTGGACAGGTGGTGATGGACACGCGCGTGGACGTGGAACGGCAGGTGACGGATTCAATCCGGAATGAGGACCTCATGGGGCTTGTAAGGGAGACACTGTGTGACGGAAAACACGGGATAAGTCCTGAATGCGGGGAAAGGCTGTACAACGTGGTCTTAATGAGGTTCGGGCTTGGGGGCGAACCCCCTGCCACCCTTGAGCAGGTGGGCAAGAAATACAACGTCACAAGGGAACGTGCAAGGCAGATGGAGGAACAGGCCCTCAAGAGGCTCAGGCTCTCACCAAGGATGAGGCAGTACATGGATTCCTGAGTTTTTTGTGGTAAATGCATGTGGCAAACACAACAGGCTTCCCATAAGTCCGTGGCAAACCTACATGTGAAAACGAAACCTGTCTTACATACTAAGGATATGAAAAAGCCCACAAGTGGTTCAAGAGGGAATTCATGTATCCCCCTGGCGGGTCCGATTCCCGCGTGTGGCATTCCCATGGGATTTACTACTTTTGCCCATGGCCGAAAAATGACAGCGGTGAGTTTTCGGAAAAACAAGGAAAAAGGTTGCCATTGGAGGTTCCGGACGGGGCCCATAATCCCGCCCCCTGGGTTCGATTCCCAGAATGGCACTGCACGGGGTCGCCATGTCCCGCGCAACGTCGAAGGTTTTCCCATAATGTTTGAGAGCCTTGTTAATTCAACAGGAAAATCCGGTGTGTGTAGCCATACACCGGATTTTCATTGTCTGATTCCCATTGACAGTATGCCAATGCATAAATGACACAGGGTATGAAACAGGCCTGTCCGTGCTCCACGAAATGGGACTTACCTCACAGATGCCAAGGAAAAGGGTTATTGCATCCAACAAGGCTGGCGATTGTGCAAGTTAACAAACATATTGAAAAAAATGACCATTATGACCGGGACACAATCGTTCAACTGGCACGCATGGCAGGGGGTGGATATGTTGGATGGCAACCCTTTGCCACACGCTGACCAAGACACATGGGTTCCACCCATACTGTGTGTTGACGGCATTTGTCCGGCACATACAAAGAAAGGAACCCATGCAGGGTAATGGTGAAAACCAATGGAAAAAGTAAGGAACGAGGAAAACAAGGTACTCCTTGTGGGCAAGGTTGTATCAAAGAAAATGGTTGGGACCGGCGTGCTGAGGATAATCCTCACAATAAACAGCCCGGTCAAGAATGGAATCAGGAGCGACACGGCAACCCTCATGTTCTTTCAGGATTCGGATGCCGCAAATGAGGCAATCCGCACTGGTGACAGGCTCAAGGCAATCGCCATGGCAACAACGAGCTTTGACCGCAAGCAGAACAGGCGGCGCATGACCCTTGCCGCAAGGGAGTATGAGGTCCTTGGCTTTGGGGACACGACACCCGACACAAATGAATTCATGATTGAATGCCGGTACACCGGCCGGTTCATTGCCGGAAAGACCACTATATTGAACCTCATGAACAATGAGAAGCCCATCAACGTGTCATGTTTCGGCAACATAGCACAGCGGGCAGAAAAGTTCACGCCTGGGGAAACGGTGCTTGTAAGGGGCAGGGTAAGGTCACACCTGTCAAATGACCAGAAATACCACGAGACAATGGTTGCGGATTTCCTGGACGCCGTACAGTAAGGCAGGTTTTGAGAGCCTTGTTAATTCAACAGGAAAATCCGGTGTGTGTGACCATACACCGGATTTTCATTGTCTGATTCCACATCATACCCGTCCCATCACGGGACGGGTTTTTCGTTGCAAATGGAAAGGTAGGTAGGTCTGTTAATGATGGACGTGGTTGATATCATAGTCAAAATGGTGAAAGGTTTAATGTCACTTTTTTTCTACATGAGCCTTGAGGACAAGATTGAGGCACTAAAAATCTTACTGTTTTACCAAATGGGACCCCTTGTGTCAGCCCTCACCGTGATAGGGGTCTTCAAACTGGCCTCATTGACCAACAAGGACCAGTTCAAACAGGGCGGGATGGCACACGCAACCTGCAGGGAAGTGCGCATTGAAACGTATTACGAAGAACTGCAGGACGGTGGATGGACACAGGGGGATGGGGACATGCCCCTTGATGAATGGCTTGGGATGGGCGGGGCAAAAAGGGGTGACGGCATAAGGTACAGGATATACGTGGATTATGAATGGGAAGGCACCCGGTATACTGCAAAATCCTACCATACGTATTCATATTGCGAGGTTTCCCCCGGCGATGGGCTGGAAGTGTGGGTCAACAAGGGTGACAAAAACATTGTTGACGTGATAAACTGGACTTTGCCAGGCAAATTCACATACTAATGTGGCAAATCGACATCCAAAAAAAACACAGGCTGGTTTTCACCGGTGCCTGTGATGGCTTGTGGGGCATTCCCCACGGAAAGGCAGGCATTTATGGCAAACGCAATGTTACTGTATGTACTGGTGTTAAGTTTCGTGCTGCTTGGCTGCGTCACGTTCGCCCTCGTGAAGGGAATGCTGAGGAGAAGGAAAAGCCAGCGGAAGAACTGACCCGTTCCCCATGCCAATCACCCCATGCCGGCATGGTTTTCCCGTTTCCCATTTTCCCATACTATTACCAAACATTAATCCCGGGCAAAGGAGGTGAGATGGGTATGGGGAAAAGAAATAAGAAGGATAAACCGGTCCAGCAGCTCAAGGGGCAACTGTCCCTTGAAATGACCTATGAGGCATGGCAGAAGGAGCTGAGGAGTGAGTTGTCAATGGTATTCTACCCTGAATATGTTGACACCCACATGAAGTCCATGAAGTGGGGCTACATCAGCAAGGCCAACTACACTTCAATACATGACTGTGTAAAAAAGGCAATTGCAACAGCCCTGCTCGATGAGTTCCGCATGGACGGGGGAATCATCCGTGCGTACGAGACCTACCACGTTGAATCCCTCAGGCAGGCATATGAGGATGAAATGTGCCTCGGTCCCTATTATGAGGGGATAGACGATGATGGTAACGAGCTTCCTGATGAAGAGGACATCATCAGGATGCCGGTCATGACGGTCAATGACACCGTCATTGCAATATGACCCATACGCAGGGGAGGGCAGTACCACATGGTGCTGCCTTCTTTTTTTTTAGGCACATGCCGGACAGACCTGAAGCACGGACGCGCATGCCAGGTGGCATGGAAAAACACGCCACACCCATACTAAGGGAAAATCCCACCACGGGGAAAAGACCACGAAAGGAACCGGGCAAATCCCTGCCCGCATGGTATGGCTCATGTTCAATGACGAACTCAATTCCATAATGGATGAAAACAGGAAGGAACAGGAAAGCGAAAGAATCCTCAGGGAAATAGTGGAGACTGACACGCTCCCCCACCTCATGGACGTAATGAGGCGTCTTGCAAGGGCAGGTGGGGATGAAATGCAGCTCAACATACGCTCCGTTTCCCTCATTGACGGAAACGGGAAGTTCATGGGCATAAACGCCTTCCTCCCGCCTGACGGCATGGATGAGCCGGAATGGCTTGACGAGCTTGGCGAACTGGTGACTGGCAGGCGGTCACAGGCGTCACTCCTCCTGTCGGCATCCATGAAATCAGCCCGGAAACCGCTGACATTCTCATCCCTGCTTGATGAGTACAACACAAGGCTCACATGCCTTTCAAACAGCATCCCCGAAGGGGAGGAACCCTCCGGGCTTACCAGGAACATGCTGGGCGCGTATTCCGAGGTGGCAAATGCCCTGTCATTCCCCGCCTGGTGCGAAAAGGAGGGCGTGTTCAGCCCCGGTGGCGTTGCCCCTGACGGCCTCACGGTCAAGGAATACAGAATAATAAGGAAAAAGCTGCCTGAAAACCCGTCATCGGTAAGGATGTTCACTGGCATGACCTCATACGCCAGGACAAGGTCGGTCAAATACGAACAGAAGAAAAACTCAATCAGCAACAACATGGACCTTGAGTTCAGGAACGTGCCCGGATGGCTGCTCAAGAAGGCAAGCGACTGGATTCATGACTGGGCGGTTTCGGAGGGGCTGCACTGTGCGTACCTTGATGAAGGGGATGATTTCGTCCTGCTCCATTTCTACTGGAAACAGTAACCCAGCCTGATGAAAAAAATTATTTTTCACACCCGTTCTTGTGGCAAACCATGATTCCCATGGCAAACCATGCAATCCACGTCATCCAATGCCTCCCACGTCACAAAATACGCCCCCTTGCGTGAGCCACGTGCGTTTGCCACAAAAACAATGCACGTGGAAACGCATCATAATATTATCAAACATTAACGTAAAAAACAAAGGAGGTTTGGCAATGGATAATGAAATCAATGCAATGTCACTGTTTGCCAACATCGGGGTGGCAGAGGCATACCTTGGCAACACAAGGGTAAGGGTAAGGGTCGCAAATGAATTTATGCCTGACAGGGCAGAGTTTTACTCACACTTCAACCCCGGCTGCGAGATGGTCGTGGGTGACATATCAAGACAGGAGACAAAGGACAGGCTCATATCACTGGCACGGGACAACAGGGTTGACCTCATAATGGCCACGCCGCCATGCCAGGGAATGTCAGTGGCAGGCTCACAGGACCCCGATGACCCAAGGAACAACCTTATTTATGACACGGTGCAGGTAATCAGGGCAGTAATGCCGAGGTTCGTGTTCCTGGAGAATGTGCCCCAGCAGGCACACACCAAAATCACGTACAATGGCAAGAAGACATACATACCCGACTTCATAAGGATGGAACTGGAGAATGACTACGAGATAGTGCAGGAAAACATCAATTCATGTGATTATGGGGTGGCACAGGACAGGAAGAGGCTCATGTTCCTCATGACCCGCAAGGGAAGCGGCACAATATGGGAGTTCCCGGCAAGGGAGAAACATGTGGTGACACTGCGTGAGGCAATAGGGGACCTGCCGCCCATTGACCCTGAGATTGCAAACGCGTCAATGGAGGAGCAGCTTGAAATGTTCCCCCTGTATGGGGAAAGGAAGGCGGCGGCAGAGTCAGTGTCCAGGTGGCACACGCCCCCAAGGCATTCATACATGCATGCAAGGGTAATGTCATACACCCCGACAGGGCAGACGGCATTTGACAACCCACCGGGGTACCAGCCTGAATACCAGGGCAGGCTCGTCACCGGACACAGGACGGCATACAAGCGCAACAACTGGGACACGCCGGCATACACGATAACCATGACAAACGGTTCGCCGTCATCATACAACAACGTGCACCCCGGACGGTTCCTTGGGATGGACAAGGACATGATGGACGTCTACTCAGACGCAAGGGTGTTCACGCTCCTTGAGATATTCAGGATAATGTCACTCCCTGATGACTGGCTTGACGGATGGGATGACATGCCAAAGCGGTTCAACACCTCGTTCATCCGCAAGGTGATAGGGGAGGGCATACCACCCCTGCTCATGCGCAAGATAATGGACAGGCTGCCGGCATGAACATGCCGGGCATATTGGGTTCCCATATATCCTGCCCAAAGCTGATAAACAACCAACAACGAAACGGAGGAGAAAAAAAATGAGCATGACCGTCGTATTCACATTAATATTAACAGGGGGGTTATTGTTGCTTTTCTTCATATGGTGTGCACTTTCCATTGCGGCAATGGCTGATGACATGATGGAAGAGGACGAATATGCGCGCTACATGAAACACGGTGACACCAATCCGGAACAGGCAGACCTTGCCAATAAGGAAGAGTAATGGTTTGCCACAAGGAAAATTCCCACAGCCGTATGCCATACTAAGGATGGAACAGTTAATTGTGCCCACGAACAGCATGCGGCTCCCGCATGTGCATGATTTTTGTTTCGCTCATAATCTTTTTGTACAGTATTACACTGTAATGGCTGCGTCATGCCTGCAGTGGCATGAACCCCAGTGGTTCCCGGTTCATCACCGGACGCCAGCCTTCCCACGGGGATTCCCCCAGATACGCCGGGTTTCCGGCTCCCCGTGGGCACAATCCCCTATGGCACCCGTCACAATCTCACTAATACCCCACGGC
>CAYZYS010000064.1:0-12762 GCA_964482605.1 uncultured Bacteroides sp. | reverse complement strand
CAATACGCGACATCCTCATGGCGGAAACCGCCATGGCTGACCTGGAAATGTACCTTGAGGACCACGAACTGTTCCTGTCTGACAAGGGCAAGGAACTCGTCGTGCAGGAACTTGTGGACGGGGGTGAGGATGCCAACCTCTCAAGGTGGGACAACATCGGCTCCATAATTGAAAGGGTTGCAAGCGGTGAAAAATACAAAACATTGTATCTGCCCGACCTGACGCCAATATACATCCCTGCCGATGGGGCGTTCATTGAGGAATCCCAGATGAATGGTCCTGCATGTGACTTATGGACTACCATATTGGCATACCTTAGCAGCCTTGGAATCAGGTACGATGCCAGACAGAACATAAAGCCTGCCCCTGACTGGGCAACGGTCAAGGAAATGGAAACACAGCTTTTCCACATCCTGGAGAAAGCAGGGGTGAAAATCGCCCATGAGGCGGATTCCATGATTGGCGATGATTCCATGGCTGATGAAGACATGCCAGACGTTGATGCTGATGAAAACAGGAAACCGGCAGGCATGAAATATGAGCTGACCGGTGACAAGGCACTGGCACCAGACGGGACAGTGGTATACCGGATAAGGGCATTACGTGACATACCCATAAAAATGCATGGCATTCCTGACGTGAAGGCCGGTGAACTTGGCGGCTGGGTCCAGTATGAATACAACCTGTCGCAAGAAGGCAGTTGCTGGATTGCCGACAATGCAAAGTCCTATGGCAATGCACGCATATTTGACAGTGCATATGTGTCCAAGTGCGCGACAGTGCATGGCAGTGCAAGGGTTGGCGGCTATGCACAGGTGACAGCCAATGCAGATGTCCTTGACCATGCATACATCCATGGCAATGCATATATTGGCGGAAATGCCACCATAACGGGAAGTGCCGAAGCCGCGGGCAGTACAATTGTTGGCGGCTATGCACAGGTGACAGGCAATGCAAATGTCCTTGGCTATGCATACATCCATGGCGATGCACATGTTGGCGGAAATGCCACCATAATGGGACATGCCGAAGTTGCAGGCAATGCAAAAGTTGACGGAGAGGCACGGATGTCCGACAATGCAAAAGCCACAGGCCGTGCAGTCATACACCACAACGCAAGCATCAAAGGCGAGGCCCATGTCAGCGGCAATGCCGAAATCAGCGGAAGCGCAAAGATTTATGACAATGCACATGTGTCTGACTCCACAAAAATCTGCGACCATGCACAAATATATGGACGCGCGTTCGTCAGGGGCAAGGCAACCGTCGGGGGAGACAGCCGCATATATGGTACTGCCATAATATGCAATGAAAAAACTTACCTTTCCGCAAACGTGGATGACTAATGTCCCTAAGGAACAAGAAGGAATGTTGGCGTGATTTTCCCGGAACCAGGACACCCGAAAGGGTGTCCTTTTCTTTTTTTTCCTGCGTGTCCAGGCGGCTGCACCTGGGATGGCGGGATTTTTCATACTATCCACATGAACATATTCATGGAAAAAGGAGGGATTTACATAAAAATTCCAATGAAAGAAGTCGTCAGGAAAGAGGATGGCTCAATCCGCCTAAAGACAATAAGGCATGTCTGCATTGACGGAGATTGTGCCGGGGAAACACGCCTGGACAATCCGCATGAAATCGCAAGGTTCTGCCACGAGGCACTTGGCATTGACTCGTTCACGCAGGAAAGGATATACCTGCTTGCAATGAACTGCAAGTGCGTCCCAGTGGCCGTGTTCTGCCTGAACGTCGGCACCGCCAATGCGTCCATCCTTGACAGGCGCGGGCTGTGGCAAAGGCTCCTTCTCTGTGATGCCGTCTCGTTTGCCGTGATGCACAACCATCCGTCAGGGGACCCAACGCCTTCAGGGGATGATGATGCCATGACTGAGGCAATAAGGGTCGGGGCAAAGATAATGGACATCCGGTTTTTGGACCATGTCATCACGGGAAGGGGAACATATTACTCTTACCGGGAGAATTCATGGACACAGCCACAATAAGCCTCAAAAAAACATTGGTTTTCAAAGAAAAAACGGAATGGTTTCCCCCATCCCGTTTTTTTTCTTTTCTTCCAGGAATCCCTTTATCCCCATATGCTCATTGGCATATTCCCAAGGCCAAAGTCGTGGGCTTTCCCACCCGCTGATTTTTTGTAAGTCCTGTACACCCTGCCACCTGTCCATGTCCTCCAGTCTTGCCATGCCAGCCATGTCCATGCCCACTGTTTGCCACGGAAGGAAAAACCGCATGGATTGCCATACTAGCCCCGAAAGGCAATTCATCATCTTACAAGGGGGTGTTCCAATGGTAAAGGCACTGTCCACGTTTTTCAGGGTACTGACATGCATGGTACTCATCCTTGCCACATGCGTCACGGGCTTTTGCGCATGGTGCCTGGCATCTGACAGGCTGCGCGATGGGAGGACCTGAAGCCACCACATACCCCGGCAGGATGCCGTGGCAGGACATGGAAACCAGCAAAAACCACAGGAGGGATTTTTCAAATGAACAAGAAGGAAATAGCGGAAATCAAAAAGACACTGAAGGCAGACGACAATTGCATACAAAAGATAAGGGGCTGCTATGTTGACGCAAACAAGGAAAAGGTGCATGAGTTTGCCTTCTGCCCGGGGCAGGTGCCACAGGAGGAAATGGACAAGTACGTAGGACTGTTCGCAAAATGCCTGTCCGGCAAGCTGGACAAGAACCTTGTGAACCTGGAGTTTTGCCCGGGGCAGGTTGACAACCAGTTCATATGGCACGCGTTGCTTGAATCAGGGCTTTCGGATGACACGGCAGGGGACATGGTTGACAAGATAATTGCCTCATACCCGACTGTTGACAACTACCTCATCCTGTTTGCCCTGTGCGCGTATGACATCCCGGGGAGGGCGTCTGACGGCACGGAAATGGAAGACATGTCAACTGACGTGTACAGGCACGTCATCACGTGCATTGTCCCCGTGAACCTGTCAAAGGGCACGCTCACGTTCCAGCCAGACTCACCACGGGGCGCGGGATTCCATGAAAAGCCGCAGGAATGGGTCATGTCCCAGAAGCCTGTTGCGGGCATCCTTTACCCTGCCTTCAACGACAGGCAGGCAGACACGGACATGGTATTGTTCTACAACGGCAACCCGAAGCGGTTTGAGACGGAGCTGATTGACGACCTCCTTGAATGCAGGGTGCCGCTCACGGCGGATTCCCAGAAGGAGGCATTCAATTCCATCATAAAGGCATCCCTTGATGACGGCTGCTCCATGGACTGCGTGCTTGGCATCCAGGACACGATAGAGGACCTTGCAAGTGAGCCTGACAACGAGGGGCTTGTGCTTGACGGTGGAAGGCTGTCGTCCGTGCTGAGGGAAAGCGGGGTTGGCAGTGAAGGCGTGAACAGGGTGATGGACGCGTACAATGAGTTCATGCCTGATGACGGGAAGACAAGGAAGGGCATAAGCATCTCAAACATCATCCCGGACAAGCTGGAAATCGAGACGCAGAACGCAAAAATACAGGTACGGGCGGGCAGGACTGACCTTGTCTCCACAAGGGTTGTCGATGGCGTACCAAGCGTTGTCGTCACATTGAGTGAATACTGCTCAGTGAACGGGGTGCCGGTCAATTTCCCGAAAAACTGACCGCTTTGGGACGGGGAACCCATTGGCAGGCAGCCCGCCCCGCATGCACCGGTTTGCCACAAGGGAAAAAGCCCACGGGCCACGCATAATTAAGACAAACAGCCGCAGGGGAGGTGACGCCCCCGCAGGCAGGAAAACACATAACCATGGATAAGGAAAGGGGACGGAAATGGGAGATTCCACAAAGAAAAGGGATTCCACAAAGAAAACAGAAGCACGGCTAATGCGGCGCCGGCTCAGGCAGGAAAACGGGGCCGTGTCCGGCACGGGGTACTTCACCCCCGAGGAATATGACTCCATGCTCAGCCTGTACGAGGAGAAGAAACAGGAACTCCGGCTGAAGGTGATGGCTTCCTGCTCAGGTGGATGCGGAAACGCGGGCCTCATCCCGAAGCTGCGGAATGAGGGGATTGCCACGTTTGATGACCTCATCTGCCGGATTGCAAACATGGAAAAGCCTGAATCCCTCACGGACACGGAATGGGACAGCCTCAAGCTGCTCGTCAGGAGGAGGATGGAAAGGGGACACGGGCTGCCATTTGAGAAGAGGGCAACCGAGGCTGATGGCGTGGAAAGAATGAGGTTCCATGAGTTCAGGACCCAGTATGACTGTTTCAGGGCATGGGGGTTTTCAACCAGGCAGGTAAGGCGCTTCATCACGGAACTTCACCTCAGGGACATGCGGGCACTTTTGTCAGCGGCTGGCACGCAGGGGGTTGCACCCGGCTGGCTCTCCGAAACGTCAGTCCCGAAGCTGGGTGCGTATTCGGCATCCATCGCCACGGACACGGAAAGGAACATCATCATCTCTTATGACCCCACAACGGGCAGGGCAACGGCATGCCGTTGGGACGGGAAACCGCCCATGGGAAAGAGGATAACCGCATATGCGGAGGGAAGGTACCGCGTCATATGGTGCGTGGGAGGACACGGGAAACACACAGGAGGAAATGTAAATGCGAAGAATGACAATCAGTGAGGCAACTGAAAAATGGGAGAAGGTTGACCGTGCAATGTCCATGTTCAGCACCTTCACCGTGAAATACATGGGGGACCCATGGACGCTGCACTCCCTCATCCTTGCGGGAATAATGACCTACAATGACGCGGCGGCCTTCCTCAGGAAGGACAGGCAGGACAGGGAAAAGGCCTTAAGCGAAGCGGCAGGGAAACTGGCGGCCGAGTCCAGGTCACTCCCACCCAAGTATTGCCTGCCAAAGAGGCGGATGGTGACGCTGATAGAAGCGGAATGCCTGTGCAAGGGCATCGTGAGGGGTTTTTGGGGAAAACTGGGAAGCCAGTCCCTCAACTCCCTTGCGGCACAGACGGGCTTCACGGATGATGAGTGGGTGGAACTGGGACCATTCAGGGACATTATGCTCCGCTTCATGAACGGTGGGATTAAAAAGGAAACCGCAGTCAGGCTGATTGCAAAAGACTTCCATTCCCCTGCGGAAGCGGCACAGGCGGCATTGGAATATTCCCGCAATGGGCACGGCTCCTTCCACGAGGTCCTGCGCATACCCCTTGAGGAAATGTGGAGGATACTGGACGCGGGAACCACGGCAATGTCCCGGGATGGGGCAGCCATTGCCCCCAAGCCGGTGGATGTGACAGACAGCCTGACCTGCCAGGCAATGGACATTGCGGAAGAAGCCCTTGGCATGAAGAAAAAGCCGGCCAAGTCCCATGGCACAAAAAACACCGCCCATAAGGGCGGCTCACCCACATGCGTGGATGATAAAGGACAAAAGCCGAAGACCACCGTGAAAACAGGTGCCAAGACAGCCACAGATACCAGGATGGACAAAGATTCCGCACATAATGGCACAGGCAGGAAAAAAGAACCGGCTACCGTGGCCACGGCACATGACGGGGCATTCCCGCCAACTGATGAAACACTGGCGGAAATCAGCGAGAGCATAACGGAACTCCTGAAAATGGGTACATCCGTGAAGGATGCCGCAATGATTGCGGCCAACCACCAGGCAAGGGATGAGCTGCCTGCGTCCAGGGACAATGGCAGCCTGCAGGTAAGGAAAAACGGCAAGGGGAACGGGAAGAAGGAAACCGGAAAGGTTGTCCCTGACCCAAGCCCACATGACAGCGAAAGCCCGCATGACAAAAAGCCTGTTAACACAACAGCAGGACCAGGTGAAGCCAATACAACCGTTGATGATGAGTCGCCCGTGTGCGTTGCAAGACCCCATGTCACCGGACTCCTTGACGCGGCAGCAAGGGCACGGGTAAAGGGCATCAACACAGTAATGACCATTGAAGGCATGGGGACGTTCCCGGTATGCATTGAGGCGGTCGGGATGTCCAACATAAGCGGCACGATGGCCGTACTGGTGACACCACGTTATTCCAAACGTAAATGAACCCTTAAGGGAACACACGCCTGGCCTGACAGAAGACCATGCAGGCACATGGCATGGTTCCCTTTTCCATTCACAAAGCCGCCATGGCAAACCCAGGACAACCATCCTGCCTGTCCTTACGCAAGGGGATGGCTGGCATGCGTTTGCCACAAAAACAGGATGCCCGGACATGTGGTATGCTAATGGGCAGATACAAAAAAATTGCCGCCAAGGTGCGGTACTGAAAAAAAAAGGAGGGCAACGATGGACATACAGGCGAACATTGACAGGTTTGAAAGGGAAATGGCAAAGGTGGACAGGGAGGGTGCTGACAGGCTGATGGGGTACATCAGGAAAAGCGACATGTACTCCGCACCCGCAAGCACAAGGTTCCACCTTTCAGTGGCAGGCGGCCTCCTCCAGCATTCACTTAACGTGCTGGATGCATTAAGGGCAAGCCTGATGGCAAATGACGATGGCACGTACTCATTCATTGCGGCAGGGAAAAGCGTGGCCACAATCACCGAGGAAAGCCTTGTAATCATGGCCCTGCTCCATGACATCTGCAAAACGAACTTTTATTCAACCGTCATGAAATGGAGGAAGGACAAGGACAACAAGTGGGAACAATATGAGACATTCGAGGTGGATGACAAGGTTCCTTACGGCCATGGCGAAAAATCCGTCATGATGATTGAGGAATTCATGAAACTGAAGGCTGAGGAAAGGTATGCAATCAGGTGGCACATGGGCTATACTGAAAGTGACACGCTTACCTTGAGCAATGCCATTGAGAAGTACCCTGTCATATGGGCACTGCATTCCGCAGACATAATAGCATCCCACTTCATGGAGGGAAAGGACGGAAACGTCCAGGCATATGCGGGCACAACAGAATCCACAGGGGAAAACCAGCCACACGCCTAAAGGTGCCTGATGCCATGGGCCTCCATGGTTTTTCCCGGTGCCACCGTGGCAAACATGCCCATTCCGCATGAAAGGACAGTTGGCATGGTGTTTGCCATAGGAAAAATGACATACCATGCGTTTGCCACAAAACAAGGCAAGTGACCAATGTGGTATAATGGTTACAATAAGAAGTGAGGGACACGGGCAGTCTGGCACAGGATTCATAACCCTGTCCCCCGGCGGCGGCAGCCGGGAGTGTCCCAAGCGGGGGCGTGGATTGCCTCAGTCCACGCCTTTTTTCCATGGGAACATCTTACATACTAGAACCGAAAAATCAAATCATGCGTACCGGAGGCGCAAAAGTTCCGGAGAAAGAGGTGTAACATGAACAGTGTAATATTGATGGGAAGATTGACAAGGGACCCTGACGTCAGGTATTCACAGGGCGAGACAAGCACGGCAATTGCAAGGTTTGCGCTTGCCGTTGACAGAAGGGGAGGAAAGGATGGACAGCAGCAGACTGACTTCATCAACTGCGTGACTTTTGGAAAGCGCGCGGAGTTTGCCGAGAAGTACCTCCGCCAGGGCACCAAGGTTGTCCTGAGGGGCAGCATCCGTACCGGAAGCTACACCAACAAGGATGGCCAGAAGGTATATACCACGGACATCAACGTGGATGACATTGAGTTTGCCGAGTCCAAGTCAGCTTCCTCAGGCAGCCCGTCACCTGCACCGCAGCCGAGTGCCGCGGCAGACGGTGGCTTCATGAACATTGAAGATGGACTTGAGGACGAGGGTCTTCCGTTCAACTAATTCCGGAACCAAAAAGGGAATGATGTCATGCAAAGGTATGGCATCTTCCTTTTTTTTTGGCATGATTTTCCGCCACCGTCCATTTTGCATTACGTTTGCCACAACATGAACCCGCCTCCCAATGTGGTATAATGAACCCATAAGAAAAAACAAATCCAAGAAAGGAGGACGGTCCACCCCGTGTCGTGCAAACACCGTACAAAGGCAATGGGAAAAGGACCTGAAATGAGCCATGAAGAAACTGACAGGGGAACAGAAAAAGGCAATAATTGAAAAGTACAGGAAAATAAAGGAGCTTGCCGAAAGGGGGGTAGGCGGGGAAAAGGAAACCGCCGAAAGGCTGTGCGAGAAGCTGCGCCAGATGTATGACCTTGAAATCCTTGACGAGCTGGATGACTTCAACATCCGCCGCCCGCGTGAATACCGTGCCGTGGGGACCATCCAGCAAAGGCTCCTCTTCAACGTGCTGGGAATGGTGGTCAAGTTTGACCCCAAGCTTGTGCATGAATGGGCACCAAAAAACATAAGGAGAAGTGACGCACCCGGTGACAACATGGTTGTCTACACCATGTCAACGACCGGGCTTGAGGAACAGCAGATAGACCTTTACATGGCATTTTACGGACACCTCATTGAGGAAGAGGCCGTTGACTTTGCGGGCGCATTCATGGAAAAGCAGGGAATAAAGGACGCGTCAATGGAAACCACAGCCTGTGTCATGGTCGGGCTTGCCTTTGCCATTGCCCAGGCGGATGAACAAGTCCTCTGTGACATATTCCAAAACTTCCTTGACAAAAAACACGACCCTGACAGGTTCCTTCCCGGAATGGGTGAAAGACAGGCACCCCCGGTGGCAATGGTGGGGAAGGACAAGGACACTAGGAAATAGGCATGCCTTCAGTACCCACAACAGGGTATGGCACGGGTGGAAAGCCCGTGCCAATTTCATTATACTGAATTGATGACAAGTCGTCGCACATTTGTGACTTTAGTCGTGAGTAAGACAACTTTTTGTGGGAAAACATTGAAAATCACATATACACATGGTATAACAACACCAGAAAGGAAGCCAGAGGAAAAGAAGAAAATCCTGGAGGATGATTTTTCCATTGGAATGACAAGGTCATTGGAAAGGGAGGTGTCCGTCATGTGTAACTTGAGCAAAGGGATAGAGGAAAAAGGATACAACAAGGGGATTGCCCAGGGAGTTGCCCAGGGAATTACCCAGGGAATTGCCCAGGGGATTCTTTCATCCATCCGGAACCTCATGGAGAGCATGGGGTTGTCGGCGGAACAGGCCATGAATGCCCTTAAGATTCCGGAAGACGAACAGATTAATTATGCAAATGAACTCAATAAGCAGTGAGCCATGTTTGCATGGGCAACAGGTCAAAAAAAAGTTTGCCTTTATGGCACGGGTTTTTACCCGTGTCATTTTTTTTGCCATAATATCAGTAATGTGAACCAGACACACCCTTTTACCATGGCTTACCATGACCTTCACGGCACGCACATGAATGGCAGGCTTCATCCATACTGAAAACATGAACCATGGAAAGACCGCCGGCATGGGAAGAAGCCGGCATGACAATGGAAAGGGGGTATGCGCCATGGCACTGTCACTATATGACGTCAAAAGCCTGATAAGGCCGGACAGGTACAATGAGACACCGTCTGATGACTTCAGGATAATCAACTCGTGGGTGGAATACGAGGACAAGTATGACAAGGACTTCAAGGACCGCCCGCTTAAGTACCTTTGCTATGAGTTTGAGGCAATGAACCCTGAGACGGGGGAAAGGAAAAGGCTTTACAAGGCAATCAAGTTCGTCAGGGTCATAAGGCTCCCGAAGGATTCAAAGCAAAGCACGTCCTTCATGGACAAGCACGAACAGGTGCTTGCTGCGGTTTATGAAAGCGAGATAAACCTGCTCACGGTCATAGCAAACGTGATGAAGCCAACGGCAATAGGGCTTTTGTACCTTTACGGGGTGCAGGCGGTCGCACAGGACATCGACGCGGCAAAGGAAAAATGCCAGGCCGACTTCATGGGCTTCACGTCAAGCATGCAGGGCACTTACAGGGTGCTTGAGATGAGGGTGATTAATGCCCAGGAAACGGAATGGCTCAAGGAAAAGATGCATGAGATGACCTACATCACGTCGGTGAGGGGAATCCCTTATGCAAGCAAGGCAGGCGAGGATGCGGGCAACAAGGGGTATGGCGGCAAGAACATGAACCCTGACTCACAGGGCACCCTTGAGGAAATAATAATGGGCATGGCTGACCATGAGTACATCATCCAGGTACTTTCCACACCGGTACGCGTGTCGACACTCCAGGCATGGCTGACAAGGAACGAGAGACAGATGACGGGGTGGTACAACCAGCTCCAGGGCAACACGGGGCTTAGCTTCAACCTGTCAATACCGATGATGTATGGGGCAAACAACGGTTCCAACTCCGGGTGGAGCCATGGGTATTCCGACGCGGATTCGGTCAGCTACTCCGACAACCAGAGTTACTCCCAGTCAAACGGGGAAAACTGGGGCAACAACATATCACACAGCGTGAGTGAGAACCTGTCGCAAAGCATCAGCAACTCACTTACCAATTCATTCTCGTCAAGCCAGAGCTATGGGCAGAACCTCAGTTACAGCCAGGGGGAAAGCCAGGGCGAAAACTTTGGCGAGAGCCTCAACATAAGCCAGGGCGTAAGCCACAACACGGGCATTAGCCAGGGGGAATCACTTAACCTCAGCCAGGGACAGAACATTGGGGAGAGCTTTGGTGAAAGCACTGGTTCCAGTTATGGAATGAGCAGCAGTGAAAGCACCAGTTCCAGCCATGGGCTGAGTGAAAGCTTCTCAAGCGGCACCAGCCACAGCCAGGGAATCAGTGAGTCATTCTCCGAAAACCAGTCAACGGGGTACTCACAGTCATCAAGTGAGTCAACGGGACACAGCAGCGGCACGAGCAACGGGATTTCACTGGGACAGAATTACAGCACCAGCCACAGCGTGGGCGAAAGTTTTGGCCAGGGCAGCTCAAGCGGTTGGTCAAATGGCTCAAGTTCAAATGGGGGAATGAGCACAAGCTCATCGGAATCCGCAGGCATATCACTTGGCGAGACTGATGGCTCCGTGACAAACTCAGGCGGCAGCCTGTCGGCATTTGGTGCGGGAATCAACCTGGGCGGGTCAAGCAGCAACGGCACGTCAGCTTCGGAAAATTACAGCAACAGCCTGTCAAATGGCTATAATTACAGTAACGGCATAAGCGGTTCATTAAGCGGCGGTAGCAGCACAAATTACGGGCAGAGCCTCAGCAATGGCACAAGCGAGGGCGCAAGCTACGGGTCATCACAAAGCCTGTCGGAATCCGACAGCTACACCTACGGGCAAAGCTATGGCACGACAAGCAGCTTCGGGCAGGGACACAGCGTTGGGTCCAGTGAGAGTTATGGCACAAGCACGAGCAACAGCATAGGTGAAAATTACAGCGTGAGCAACGGGCAGTCACTTGGCGAAAGCTGGGGAACCAGCATGGGCACGTCAAATTCCGTTTCAATCGGGGAAAGCCTGAGCCAGGGATATGGTTACAGCATAGGGTCAAGTGAATCAGTGGGCACCAGCCAGGGACTGTCACAGGGGCAGAGCCATGGGACAAGCTATGGCACCAGCCAGAGCGTGAGCCAGGGAGTAAGCCAGAGTGTCAGCCAAAGCACCAGCCAGAGCATAGGCCAGTCCGTCGGGGTAAGCAAGGGGACGGGCACAAGTGATTCCACCGGGCAGAGCTACGGGCAGAGCCAGAGTGTGTCATCATCCAATGGCTACGGGCACAGCACCGGCAACTCAAGGAGCAACAGCCTTGGCTCAAGCGGTGGCGTGTCAACGGGCATGAGCGCGTCAATGGGGTTCTCACCGTCAATAGGCTACAACAAGAGCCACCAGTGGCTTGACCAGGAGGTGAAGGACCTCATTGAGATGTTTGAGTTTGAAAATGAAAGGCTCAAGAGGTCACTCAGGGGCAATGGCGCGTTTTACACTTACGTCTACATTGCCTGCCCGAACAAGGATGCCCTTGCGGCGGCAATGACCACCGCAAAGTCAACCTGGCACAATGAGAATGCCATGGTAAGCCCACTCCAGGTGCTTGAACTCTCACTGGAGGAACAGAAACACCTGCTGTACCATTTCGCCGCCTTCTCAAGTGACGTGACGAAGGAAGATGTCTACGGCATAAAACAGTACAAATACTGCACGGTGCTGCTTAATGATGAATATGTGGCATATTCGCACCTCCCACGCGTGAGTGAGGGTGGCGTGTTCTCTGAGGTCAACGACATCCCCAAGTTTGCCTACCCGTCCATGATGAAGGGTGAGATTTACATAGGCAACATCATATCGGCAGAGAGGTGGACAATGCAGCACGGCTACAACACCCCAAGTGATTACAGGCTTGATGAGTCGGAACTAATGCATGGAATCATCACGGCAGGCTCGCGTGTCGGGAAGACGGTCCTTGCAATGAGGCTCATAGCGGAGCTTGCCAACACCAGGAGGAAGTCAACAGGCAAGAGGCTAAGAATAGTCTGCATGGACCCGAAGCAGGACTGGAGGACGATTGCAAACTTCGTGGAGCCTGAAAGGTTCAGGTTTTATTCACTTGGCAACGTGAACTTCCACCCACTGAAGCTGAACCCATGGAAAATCCCGCATGGGGTATGGCCGCAGATGTGGATTGACGGCGTAATTGACATCTACTGCCGCGCATACGGCCTCCTTGAGAGGGGCAAGCAGATGATAGGCGAGGTCGTCTATGAACTGTATGACAGGGCAGGGGTATTTGACGCCTGTGACACGGAAAACTGGAAGGACGTGGTGCCAGGGCTTTCAGCCCAGGTATCATTTGAGGCAATATACAGGCTGATGGAATCCAAGAGGGACGCCATTGCAATGGCAAGGAAGGTCGGCTTTGATACAATGGACGCGTATGCAAGGCTCCTTGAAAGACTCCAGTGCTTCTCACGTAAGTAT
>CAYZYS010000063.1:8002-12786 GCA_964482605.1 uncultured Bacteroides sp. | reverse complement strand
TTAAGCCTGCCCGCATCAATGGGAACCACCTCATCAAAAAGCCCCGCTGCCTGCGCAATTGACGCACACGCCTTATTACACACAAGCACAAGGTGCCTGTCAGGCCATGCATTCCGAAAGCCCCCTGCCGCATCGAGCCACAGCACAAAATCGCCGATTGCGTCCAGTCTTACCAACGCAATGCTTCCCATGCCCTTGGATGTACCGCCCTGCACGATTTTCCTGTTATTTCTTACTATGCTGCGTATGTCCACCGGCCACAGGGCAGGCGTAATGCGGATTATTATTTTTCTAAATATGGAATTCATGCACACCCTCCATGGCATACGGCTGGTTTTCCACACAACAGCCATAACCTAAGATTTACGGTCTTACCCCTATTGTATACCCCTTATAGGTATATGTCTCATAGCCCAATGAAGCAATTTCACCAGCCATACGAGCCCTCACAATACAAACCTTAGAATCATACTTCCCAATTTCATCCACATCTATGAACCTGTAACGGCCTGCCTTGTTCACTCCAAGGTATTTGCTCGGATAATTGCTCCACTGCACGGTTTCCATGAATTCATACGGAGACATGCCATCATAAAACATGACAATCGGATAATACAATACAAAATCCACCAGTATCTCCCCGTCATACTCTGCCGCCTCGCCAACTATTTCTCCTGCTCCAACATAATAATCATCATCCACATTATATCTAAAATCAGTGATATAAAACAACGCAAACGAAACAAAACTCACAACATAGGCAACAACCAGCCCATACCAGCACTTCTTCCCGAATCGCTCCACAAGCTCACTGATTGCAAGCACAATGCACATGAGCAGCGGAATCCAGATACAATTGCACCTATTCACATTGACATTAACCAGTGACCCAAGCACAATGCCACCTGCAAGCCAGATACACAAAAGCACCCTGATGTCAAATTGCCTGTTCCGCACCGAAGCCACGGCCTCGGCAATTGCCACGCCAACCCCAAGAGCCGCCAGCCAATTGCCAAATTTGTAATAAATGCCATAATCACTGGAGGCATTGTATGACAAGCCGTCGCTCTGACTTGTCAGGAGGCCAAACAGCGTCCTTGCATTGCCCAAAATAGCGCTTAAGGATATTTCATCATCCCTCATGCTAACAAGCCTCGGCACTGATATGAAAGCAGTTTTTATCTCACCAATGACACCTGCATTTACCAGCAGGAACAAAAACAATGGCAGCGCCATCAGCCCCAGAATCGCAACGGCAATCCACAGGTGCCTGTTTTTGAGGGACAGCTTTTTGCACCACACGCAATACGCCCCCTGAAACAATATCATAAAAGGAAGCACCGGCCAGATTACCGAATAGCAGTAAAGGCTCAGGCCGTAACAAACCGCACTGGCGTATATGTATTTTATGTCCCTTTTTACGGCAAGCACAAAAAAATAAAATCCAAAAAGGAGAAAGCCCGGCAAGAGATTGGATTCCAGCCCCCATCTTGCCATCATGACATGCCACGGGCACACAACGAACACAAACAATCCCATGATGGCTGTCTTCTTGCCCTTAAGCTCCTTTATCAAAAGGTAAAACACCCACAGGGACAGACATGCCACAATCCCCTGCGGCAGCCTCACGGCTGCTGCCTTCCTTCCAAAAACCGCGATGAACGGTATCATGAGATATGTCTCAAGGGCATTCATTCCACTGCCCCAGGTGATAAAATACACTGGATTATGGTAGCCAAAGTTGTCAATGCCGTAATTCAACAGCGACCATGCATTGTACCCCGCGTATGCCTCGTCCTGGTTAAGGCCGCCGGGAACCTTTGATGTGCCATAAAGCCTGATGACACAGCCAACCACCATCAACAGCGCAATTAAAACGTTCCCCCTATCCGACCACCAGGCCCTCATCCTGCTTTTCATTTCCAAACCTCCAAAATCCTTAGACATAGCATCACTTCCTGGCATTCACCGCATTGATTATATTGGTCGTTGACATCCCATCGACAAGCTCTATCGTGGTCACAACCCCGCCCCTTGCCTCAACTATGTCATGCCCCACTATTGTCTCAGGAGTGTAATCCCCGCCCTTGACAAGCACATCCGGCTGCACCGCCTTAATCAGCCCATATGGCGTGTCCTCCTCAAACAGTACAATATAGTCAATAAAATCCAGCTCAGCAAGCATAGCCATTCTTACATCCTGAGAATTTATCGGTCTGTCCTCACCCTTGAGCCGCTTGACGGAGGCATCGGAATTAACGCCCACAACAAGCAAATCCCCCAGTCCCTTGGCTTCCTTTAGATACCTGATATGCCCCAGGTGAAGTATGTCAAAGCAGCCATTGGTGAACACCACCCTTCCCGACGGCTTTCTTTCACGAAACCTGTCAAGCCTTTTAACCACGTCTGCCATGTCCAGTATCTTTGATGGCCTGTCAGCATAAATGTCCATCATTTCATCAAGCGTCACCACCGAGGTGCCAAACTTCGTAACCTTTATGGATGATGCCGCATTTGCCAGATTCAGCACGGTCTGCGGCCTCAGCCCATTGGCAATCCCCAGCCCGATATATGAAAATGCGGTATCCCCCGCACCTACCACATCCCTGACCTGCAGTGCCTTCACATTGGACTCATACACATTGCCCTCACTGTCAAGGTACATCATGCCGTCACCACTCAATGTCGCTATCACCAAATCGCAGCCTGCCTCGGACCTTAGCTTATGCATTGCAGCAACAACCTGGTCGCGCGTCTCAACAGGCATGTCCGTCATATACGCAAGCTCCCTACGGTTGGGCTTGAGAAGATATGCACCCCTGTATTTTGCAGGGTCAGGTGACTTAACATCAACCAGTACCTTTCTGCCATGGGCGTTGGCAATGTCCATGACCCTTTTCGTAAATGCATCCGACAAAAGTCCCTTTTGGTAATCTGACATCAGCACCACGTCAAAGCCGTCAATCACGGAGTCCAGCCTTTCCGCAAGCTCCCCTGCGGTATCTGCGTCTATGTCACACACATCCTCGGAATCTATCCTTGTAATCTGCTGCCCGCCCGACACAAGCCTTGTCTTGGTGGTGGTTTTTCGCCCGTCCACGCCAATCACCAGCCTTGTGTCAACGCTGCGGGTCTCAAGAAGACCCTTAAGCCTGTTCCCGCCATCATCATTGCCGACTATGGAAAGAAGCGCAACCGACATCCCCATTGCCGCCACATTGGCTGCCACGTTGGCTGCACCACCCAGCACATCCTCGCTGTTCCTATAATTAAACACTGGCACCGGAGCCTCCGGCGATATCCTCGACACCTGGCCATGCAGATATACATCCAGCATGGCATCACCAACCACCAAAAACCTTTTATTACAGGATTTCAATTCATTAATAAGCTTCTCCATAAGCCAAATTCCCCATCCGCACCAAACATCAAACACGCCGCACCCTGCGGCACACGCATGGCATTATATCAAATTATGTATGATATTTCAAGCTCACGCAAGAAAAAGCCCCACGGGAAGTACGATTATCCCGCCATCAAAACCTCAACATGAACCATTCAAAAAATCCCTGCCCCAGGTACTTCTCCATGCGGTAGGACACCCACACCACCAGCCTGTATATGAACCTCCTGCATTTGGGTCTGAACAAGGTCACGGAATGCCCGTGCAGGTAATTGCCAAACCAGCGTTCAAGTTCAGCCCTGTGAAGCCTGTACTCCCGAAGCCTTGTCTGCCTGTCATCATGCCTGAATATCCCAAACTGTATGGAATAAAAATACGCCAGTGCAGTGAGGAATATCAGTTTCCTGTCCTCCTCATCCCCCACAGAATCATATGCCTCCCTGCAGCGCCGGAAGACAAGGGTGCGGCTGTCAGGGTACCTGTCAAACCTTGGGGACATGCTCCTTGAGGTGCTTTGTTCATTAATTCTGTAATCATACAGACAAGCCCCCATGCTCTCAATTGATGCTGCAAACCTTGCCACCTGCAGGCTGAATATGAGGTCCTCATTCATGGAATCAACGGGAAATTCAATGGAATTATCCACAACGATGCTGCGCCTGAGCGCATATGTCCACACTGTGCACAAATCCCAGCGCAAAGCCTTACCCGAAAGCTCCGGCGGAAATGACCTGATTAGCACGCCCTCCTCATCAACCCTGTTCATCCCAAAGCAGAGCACATCAGGGCTGCCCTTGGATTCAAGCTCTGCCTTCAGCCTCCTTAACGCACCTGTTTCAAAGAAATCATCCTGGTCAAGGAAAAGAAGGTATTCTCCCCTTGCGGCGCCAATTCCCACATTTCTTGCATTCCCAATGCCGCCATTGGAGTCAAGCAGCACCGTCACCACACGCCCACCGGTGCCGCCGTCGGCAAGGGCTGCAACGAATTGCGCCGTACCGTCGGTGGAGCAATCATCCACGATTATATGCTCATAATCCTCAAAATCCTGCCATAGCACGCTGTCTATCGCAGCCTGCAGATAACGCATCCCGTTATATGCAGGGGTAATTATCGAAAAAAAAGGCGTGTCCAACATACCTTGTCCCTTTCACATTCATGCCTTGCATGCACCGCCCCGCCGTCAAAGCCTTGTGTACACATATGCAAACGGCTTGAGCAGGTGTGTCCTGTAAAGCCATCCAAAAAGCCAGGTTGACATACTCTGAAACCTTGGCACATTTTCCTCATGCCACGCATTAAAATACGGATTATGCACAAAATCAGGAAAATACCTGCCAAGCAGCTTCCTTGTGTATTCGCACATGTGCCTCACCGTGGC
>CAYZYS010000063.1:3766-7902 GCA_964482605.1 uncultured Bacteroides sp. | reverse complement strand
AAGGCAGAATACCACATCCTCCATCAGCTCGCCCTGGCTGAACCGCAGTCCATTATCCCTCAAAAAATCCGTCCTGTACAATCTTGGTGTCAAGTTATACCGTATAAGGGCAGGGCTTCCGTCAAAGCTTCGCCAGTAATGATCCTTATCCTCATCATTTACAAAAATGCCTTCATGGGAGACATTCCTTGTTGGTGTCACCACCATGTCAAGCTGCCCTTCAACCGCCGCATTCACCAGCACCTCTATGAAATCCGCCTCAAGAAAGTCATCACTGTCCAAAAAGACCACATAATCGCCTGATGCCCTGTCAAGCCCCGTATTCCTCGCCACGCTTTGCCCCATATTCTCCTGGTGGATGCCAAGGATGCTAACTCCCTGGCGTACCTTCGCCCCCGCATAACCGTCAACAAGCCGCGGGCACTCGTCAGGAGAGCCATCATCCACAAGTATGACCTGCAAACCGTCATACGTCTGGTTCAGCACCGAATCAACGCACTGGCAGAGATAACGCGCCGTGTTATATATGGGAATCACAACAGAAACAACAGGCTTCACCTTAGCTTCCTCCATCATCAATTTTTCACGCTGCCAGCAACACTGTCATAATGCCGCCAACACCATCATGATGCCGACCACACCGTCACAGTGCCGTCCGCCCCGGCCACCTTGTCAAGGAGCTGCGCAAGCCCCGCATCCTGCACGGGCGTAAATACCACCGACACCCCCGCGCTTCCATCAAGCAGCCACCCCGGAAGCCGTGCTGACGCCTCGCCCTCCGTCACCGCCCCAATGGCAAATTCATAATCCGCCAGGGAATTTCTAAGCTCAACAATGCCCCTGTCATCAATAATTTCATGGCACTCCCACACACCGCCGTCCAAATGGTAATAATTAACCGTGTAATTATGCATGAGCAGCGACTGTGCAAGCCCAAGAGCGGATTCAAGAACCTCCTGCGCAACCTGTGCTGCCTGAAGCCTGCGCTCCCGCACATGGACAACATCCTCCTGCGCAACAGCGTTTTTCACATACATTGCATCCAGCACAATGGCTATTGTCGAGCTTGCCACCTCATCATCCATCCTAACAAGGAGCTTCCCCCTTTTGGCTGACATTTTCCAGTTAACCTTCTTAAGGGGGTCCCCCGGAACATAATCCCTGTGCTCATATCCCGGAAAGCCATTGGCAGCGGCAGATGATGTCTCCACTGAATCCTCGCTGTCATCAGCATCCCTCGATGCCGCAATCACACGCTTAAGCGTCTCATTGTCACTGCCAAATTCAGCTATGTCGGGAAGCACAGACACATTCCGGCACACCTCCTGTGCAAGGTTCTTCACCCCCACGGAAAATATGCCAAGAAAATCATATATTCTCACCGACCTTATTCCAAGCCCCTCAGGGCCGCATATACCCGCCCTGTACTCCACTTCAAACTCCCTTGTTGAACGCCCAAGCAGGGAAATGCTGGCAAACCCCGGTGCCCTTCCGTCACTGTCCGTTTCCGTCTGCGCAAGTCTCACACCCTCAAGGAACTCCATCCTCATATTGGCGACGGGAAATATCCCCACATTGGTGACGGACACCTTAAGATGGCACAGCCCGCCCTTTTCAAGCAGGGTATTGTCAACCTCGCATCGACAGCTAACCCGTCCGGACACGGCAGCCAGCAGCACAAAAGACAACAAGGGAGCCAAAGCCAGTGTAAGTACAAGAAACCACCCCACCCTGCCACTGCAGAACAGTGCAAAAACCAGGGTAAATGCGATTGCCGTCACATAGCTTATGAATCCCTTGACATATTCAAGTATCTTCAAACAATCCTCCCTGTCACACAGGCACCGGAACCTGCCCCAGCAGCATTTCCAATGCACCTGATGAGTCCCCGTGTGCCGCCTTCCCCTTAGGGGATAATATGATTCTGTGTGCAAGCACACAGGATGCCAGGTGCTTGACATCATCCGGAAGCACATAATCCCTGCCCTTCACCAACGCATATGCCCTGGCTGCGTTATGCAGTGCCAAGGTGCCCCGCGGACTTACGCCAAGCCTGATATCCTCCGAATTTCTTGTGACATCCACAATGTCCAGGATGTAATCCTCAATCGCCCTTGTGCATGACACCTCCAATGCCTGCCTGCGAAGCCCCATTATCTCATCACAGGTTATCACCTCGCCAAGCCCGGCGGGGGAAACAAGTCTTTCACCCCGCATGATTGTAAGCTCATCAGTCCTTTCCGGATACCCTATCCTAAGCCTCATTAAAAATCTGTCCATCTGCGCCTCCGGCAGGTGGTACGTTCCGTAAGTCTCGACAGGATTCTGTGTCGCCAGCACCACAAATGGCTTCGGAAGCTGATAGGTGTTGCCGTCAATTGTCACCTGCTGTTCCTCCATGACCTCAAGGAGCGCCGACTGCGCCTTTGGCGAGGAACGGTTGATTTCATCCGCCAGCAAAAAATTGCAGAACACAGCACCCTTCCTCAATTCAAGCGCACCGGTTGAAGGATTGACCATTGAAAACCCCGTTATGTCACCCGGCATGATGTCAGGTGTCATCTGAAGCCTTCCAAACCTGCCTCCACATGACCTTGCCAATGCGGACACCATCTGTGTCTTTCCGACACCCGGAACATCCTCAAGCAGCACATGCCCGCCCGCAAGCATCGCCGTGACCACAAGCTCAATCACCTCTCGCTTGCCTGCAATTACCTTCTCCACATTGTCAATAAGACGAACAGCCCCCTCATTAACCATCCCCATACCTCATTTCAACGAATACGGCAGGATTACTTCCTGGCGTGCTGCCTTCCAATCGGCCTGGTGATGAGCAGCATTCCCGTCCCCATCAGTGCAAGCACCAGTGCGAAGAAAATGAGCACTGGGAACTTACCCGTCTTAGGAGTTTCATCATAACCATTTGAATTGGAGTTACCTGCTGCCTGCTGCACAACCACGGTATTGTTAGCATCATTTGCCGCAACAAGGTTGGCATTGCCACCTGCGTTTGCATTACCTGCCACATTGGCATTGGCTGCATTGCCATTGGCTGCATTGCCATTGGCTGCTGCTACATTAGCATTACCTGCACTGCCATTGCCGTCATTGCCACCATTGCCATTATTAACCACGGCAGCCTGCGTGGACGAACTGTCATCATCATCGTCGTCATCGTCATCATCATCACTGTCATCACTGTCATCCTGGTTGTTGCTGACATTATTGGCAACCGTCACATTTTCATTATTATTGGAATCCTCCACCGTGCCAGCCACATTATTAGATGGCAGGTAAAGCGCATACGGTGAAAAATGCTTCGCGTACACATTGAGATATTGGGAGCCATCCTGCGTCTGAAGGGTGCTTCCCATAACCTCTATCGCACCATTGGAATCAATGCTCAGCACCTTTATCTCCGACGCCCTGCTGCTCCAGTCCGTTGGGACAGGTATGAGCACATTGGCTGAACCGGCAGTACCGCTTATGTCAAACGGCCATATCGTGCCATATTTGTATGAATCCCAGTTCACCGCATTCAGGAACCGCTTCTGTGCAGCGCTTATGGCACTTGAATCGCCCTTCTTGCAGTAATATTCGCCATTGTTGTAATATGACGGCAGCTTTGAGAAATCCTGCGTCACCATGACAGCGCCATTAAGCGAGCCAAATGCAACCCAGGAATCATCCTGGATGAGGCAGTCACCCGACCTTGCATAATCATTGATGCTCCTCACAAGCCTCTCCGCAGCCGTTCCCGCATTACCAACCACGCCACCAAGGGTCACCATCATCTTACTGCCCGTGTTCGTGGCTATTGCATACTTGTCAATCACGCCTGAGCTTTTCTCGTTAAATGACGAAAGATCCAAAACACCGACATTGCAGTCCTTGAACGCCTGCTGCACAATGGAGGTCTTGTCGCCCTTCACTATTACCTCACCGATGTCCAAACCCTCACAAAACGCCTCATCAACATACTGCACGTTGCTTCCGATGGTGAGCGTGTCTAAGCTTGACAGCCCATTCAGCGTATTCTTCAGTGTACCCGATGCACAGAACTGGATGTTGTCATCTATCACCACATTCTTCACCGTGGCAAGCAGGCTGTTCTTGCTGCTGTCAAGCCAGTACGG
>CAYZYS010000063.1:0-3666 GCA_964482605.1 uncultured Bacteroides sp. | reverse complement strand
GTCGACTCGTTCCCCTGGTTCTGGTTCACATTTGCCGAATCATCCACAATCTCCATAATCATGCAATTCACAAACGCCTTTGTTTTACAGTCATCCGTATTATCCTTAAGTGCAGCATACAGCTCCGCATTTCTGATTATGAGCTTAGTTATCGTGGCACCATCACAGAAATTTTCCGGAAGGCTGGCAACGCTGCTGCCTATGATAAGCGTATTAAGACTTTTTATGTCAACTATATTGTATGCTCCCACTTTGGTAATGTCATCCGCAATGACTATGTCAGTGACCCTGCCGTCCGCACCCACGCACCACGGAGCCGCATTATTATCCACATCATCCGGATTGTATGCCTGATAATCCGGTATCTGTGAGCCACTCTTGGTTGCGAGGATTGTAATGTCATTATTATCCCCGCTTACCCACATTATCCCGTCATCTGTCACGTTGACGCCACTCTCGGTTTCAGCCCCACTTGATGTCTGGCTGCCGTCCGCTACATCTCCACCGCGGACCGATGCCACCCCAGCAACAAAATACACCGACAGCACCAATGCCATCACGACACACGTCATGCCTGCCATCGTTGATTTCCTTAATCTCTTCATGATGCCTGCCCCCTCACTTTCTTTGCTATTATGTATAATCTTCCGTTCTCAACGTAATCACTGCATGTGGACAGCGTGATGTACGAATCCGTCGCAGCCATGTCCTCATCCATGGTGAACAACGCCTGCTCCTTGGTGTTCTGCCTAAATTCCTCAAATTCCTCCGCATCGGACGGATTGATGAAATTATAATACCTGAACACATTTTCATTCTTCCTTGCAACCTTGCCCTGGCACACGGCAATTATGCGGTACTCGCTTACCTTGTACAGGGTTGACACGTATATGGTGCGATGTGCCTCGTAATAATCCTTGTCCTGGTACTTCAGCAGATTGCCAAACATCTTGCCGCTTCTCATATTGTGCCCGTATATTATCATATTAGTGTCCCCTGACTTAAGATTATTCCTATAATCAAAGAACAGCATTCCATTACTGTCGTCATTGCCGTAGAAATCATGGCTTAGGTAATACTCATTGTCCCCGCACTGCATGATTGGATAATCAATGTCAGTGCCGTCAATCATTATCCACCCTGCAAGGTCGTTGTTCATGTCATACAGCTCCTGGAACTCCTGGAGCATCACGGCATTCTCCTCCGCCTGCACATTCCCTGTGGTCTGCGCTTCCTGCGTGCCAGCGTCCATCATTGCCTGCATAGCACTTGGCTGCATGCTGTGTATCACCTGTATGCTGACCATGTTCTCCATGCTCTTCTGCTCACGGTAACTCTTAAAACCATAAACCCCAACCAGCACAAGCGATGCCACTATGCACCCGAAGCCTGCCAGCCTCACAACCATGTTTCTTTTATTGGCCTTCCTCTGCCCCCTTTTCTTGGACTCCCCAAGGCATGCGTTGAGTTTTTTCTCCAATGCCCTGCGAAACTGCACCGTTTCCAGCCTCAGGCTTCCCTCCCTGAGACAGTACATCAGCGCTGCCGCATCCTCCGGATTATTCCAGTCATATTTTTCCTTAAGCCTGTTAATTCGCTTCAAGTCCCTCAGACCCATTTTGTAATGCTTCTCGTCCTTGAAATCCTCATTGCCTATAACATACCTGCCAGCCATAAAACCAACTTCTTTCGCCACGCCCGCAGGCAAGCCCCTTCACAGCCATGGCTCACAATTAAAAATATACAGAATTATTATACCACATTTCCACAAAAAATCCAATATCACAAAAGCCACCGATGGCATTTGCCACCGATGGCTCGCACCGCCGATATTAAGCTGTACACTGCCCGTTACTATGACAGTGGATAGTCCTGGTATACAAGGGCATAGGTTGTTGACTTTGGTGCGTTGAAGTACAGGAAGCCCTCAGCCGTCCTGAACACAGGGCTTGAGTATACGACCCCGTCAAATTCGTAAAGCATTGTGTATATCCTCTGTACATTGACATTTGTATTAAATGCCTCCAGTGGAACAACCATGACAAGGCTCAACGGCGAATTCGGGCTTAACACCTTATACGTTCCGCCAAGTCCCAGTCTCTTGTACAGATTGATGTCATAGTACTGTACAAGGGTGCTTCCGTTCAATGCTGCCGCAAACAGGCTTTTCTGCTGCTGTGTAACCGTTGTTGAAGCATTTTTCAGCTCCATGGTGACGGTAAGGTTGATTCCGGCATCAATCTCATTCCACTCTGACGTGGTGGTAACGGCATACTTCAGGTTGGTTGGGCTGTTGGTCGGAACCGCAATCGGTGTGTCCTCACCCAGCACCATCTCCCAGCTCACATATCCCGCGGACATGCTTCCAATGTTGTACACGCTCCTCACAATACCGCTTCCGCCAACATCATACTTGGCAACGGCAATGGCACGGATTACACAATTGGTGTCAATGACGATGGGAGCCGTGTAAAGATTCCAATATGCCCTGTTAAATTCCGTTTCATCATCGTTAATGTAGTAAATGTCGGTGTTCGGCGTTGAGCAGGTTATGGCGAGCACAAATGCGGAATCATAATACCCGCTTGCCACGCTGAACACAGGGTCCTCAACTGCCGTCTCCGCCTTTGCCAGGGTGGTGTTTCCCAGCGAAAATGTCACCGCCAGTACAATTGCCGCAACCAACGACATAACCCCTGATACCAAGCCTTTCTTACCCATAAAACAAATCCCCTTTCCGCAGGGCGCACCCTGCACGCATCTCAAAAGCTAACTTTTATTATATAATTCAGTAAATTTTCTGTCAATATGGCGTGTTGACAAATCAACATTCTCAATTGACATTCAATGTGCACTGACTTATACTTATTGCAATGTTTGACGTGTGGCAAAACACAACGCCATATCTATTCATCTATTACTCACAGCATGTGAAAGGAAGGATTACACAAATGGAAAAGAAAAACATTGACTGGGGCAGTCTACGCTTTGGATATATGCCAACAGACTACAGATTTGTCTCAAACTACAGGAATGGGGCATGGGACGAGGGTACACTTACCACTGACTCGAATGTTACACTTAATGAATGCGCCGGTGTATTCCAGTATGCACAGACATGTTTTGAAGGACTTAAGGCTTATACAACCGAGGACGGACACATTGTCTGCTTCAGGCCTGACCTTAATGCCGACCGTATGGCAAGCTCCGCACGTCGCCTTGAAATGCCTGTATTCCCGGAAGACAGGTTCATCGATGCCGTTGTCAAGACCGTCAGGGCAAATGATGCATTTGTTCCGCCATACGGCTCAGGGGCAACGCTCTACATCCGTCCATATATGTTCGGAAGCAACCCGGTAATCGGCGTCAAGCCTGCTGATGAATACCAGTTCAGGATTCTCACTACACCTGTTGGCCCATATTTCAAGGGCGGCGCAAAGCCAATCACCATCCGTGTCAGTGATTTTGACCGTGCGGCACCTCACGGAACGGGCAACATCAAGGCAGGACTTAACTATGCAATGAGCCTCCACGCAATTGTGACGGCACATGCCGAGGGCTTTGACGAGAATATGTACCTTGACCCTGCAACACGCACCAAGGTTGAGGAGACAGGCGGTGCCAACTTCCTGTTCGTGACAAAGGACAACAAGGTTGTCACACCTA
>CAYZYS010000062.1:0-12933 GCA_964482605.1 uncultured Bacteroides sp. | reverse complement strand
AAGGACACTGCGGTGGGCGACACCATAACTGATGACAACAATCCTTGTGCAGAGCCGCTTCCGGGCTACAAGAAGGTCAACCCGATGGTGTTCTGCGGCGTGTATCCCGCTGATGGTGCAAAATACGGCGATTTGAGGGATGCGTTGGAGAAGCTGCAGCTCAATGATGCGGCATTGCAGTTTGAACCTGAGACCTCGATTGCACTTGGCTTTGGCTTTAGGTGCGGATTTCTGGGGCTGCTTCACCTTGACGTGGTTCAGGAAAGGCTTGAGAGGGAGTACAACCTTGACCTTGTGACAACCGCACCGGGTGTTGTGTACAGGGTACACAAAACCGACGGGCAGATGATAGAGCTTACCAATCCCTCCAACATGCCGGACCCGTCAGAGATTGACTACATGGAGGAGCCCGTGGTCAGTGCCGAGATTATGGTGACAACGGAATTTGTTGGGCCAATCATGAAGCTGTGCCAGGAGAGGCGCGGCGTGTACCTTGGCATGGAGTACATGGAGGAGACAAGGGCGTTATTAAAATATGAGCTTCCATTGAATGAAATAATATATGACTTTTTTGATGCACTCAAGTCCAGGTCGAGGGGCTATGCCTCATTTGACTATGAGATGAAGGGCTATGTCAGGTCAAAGCTCTGCAAGCTTGACATCCTCATCAACAAGGAGGAGGTTGATGCGCTCTCCTTCATTGTGTTTGAGGACAGTGCGGCGGAGCGTGGCAGGAAAATGTGCGAAAAGCTCAAGAATGAGATACCAAGGCAGCTTTTTGAGATTCCGATTCAGGCGGCAATCGGAAGCAGGATAATAGCCCGCGAGACCATAAAGGCGCTTCGCAAGGACGTGCTTGCCAAGTGCTATGGCGGTGACATTTCCCGTAAGAAGAAGCTGTTGGAAAAGCAGAAGGAGGGTAAGAAGCGCATGCGCCAGGTCGGCAATGTGGAGATTCCGCAGAAGGCGTTCATGAGTGTCCTGAAGCTTGATGATGAATAATATTGGAATATACGTCCACATACCGTTTTGCGTGCGAAAATGCAATTATTGTGATTTCCTTTCCGCACCTGCTGATGATGTGACGAAAAAGCGTTATGTTGACAGAATCATCCGTGAAATCATGGAAACACCCGAATTGGGAAGGGATTACAGGGTTGCGTCAGTCTACTTTGGGGGCGGGACACCCTCAGTGCTTGAGGCGGGTGATTTGAATGCAATCCTTGGTGCAATCCGCACAAGGTTTGGGATGGCAAATGGGCAGGATGGGATGTCAGGTGCGGATATGGCAAAATCAAGGGTGGTGGATGTGGAAACCACGATTGAGTGCAATCCGGGCACCATTGACTACCATAAGCTGCTGGAATTAAGGCGAGGGGGCTTCAACAGGGTCAGCCTGGGGCTTCAGTCTACTTTAGATACAGAGCTTCAGGTGCTCGGAAGAATCCACGATTTTGACACGTTTGCAAGGGGCTTCATGGATTGCCGCAGGGCGGGCTTTGACAATGTCAATGTTGACATCATGTTTGGGCTGCCGAGGCAAACGCTGAAATCACTTGAAGATACGCTGGACAAGGTATTGGGGCTTGAACCTGAGCATATATCTGCATATAGCCTTATTTTGGAGGAGGGAACGCCGCTTGAGGCCACCGTGGACAGGAATGAGCTTCCGGACGAGGACACTGAAAGACAGATGTATGACCTTGTGAAAGGCAGGCTTGAAGCCGCAGGGCTGGAACACTATGAGATATCCAACTTTGCGCGTGCGGGGCGTGAGAGCGTCCACAACCTTTCGTACTGGGACAGGGGGGAGTACCTTGGCTTTGGGATAGGGGCGGCATCCCTTTTTAACGGGGTGCGGTACAAAAACATGGAAAGTTTGGGGGATTACCTTTGCTGCGGCAATGTCACAAGGGAAGCGTCGGCGTTAAGCCGTCAGGATGAGATGGAGGAATTCATGTTCCTTGGGCTTCGCAAGGTGAGGGATGGCGTGGGCATTGCTGAATTTGAGCGCCAGTTTGGGCAAAGCCTCATGGATGTGTATGGGGATGTCGTGGACCGGTATGTCGGTGGCGGCTTTCTTGAGGTGGGTGATGGGAAGATAAGGCTCACCGATGCTGGAATAAATGTGAGCAATGTGATAATGGCGGATTTTCTGCTTGATGGAAATTGACACGGTAAAATGGTCAAGGGATGGAGGGTTTAATCATGCTGGAGATATTAAAGGCAATTCTGTTTGGAATAGTCGAGGGAATCACGGAATGGCTTCCGGTCAGCAGTACCGGGCATTTGATACTGGTGGAGAAGCTGGTGCGGTTCAATGGGGTGTCGGATGGCTTCTGGAGCATGTTCGAGGTGGTGATACAGCTCGGCGCAATACTTGCCGTTGTTGTCCTGTTCTGGGAAAAGATTTTCCCGTTTGCAAGGGAGTGTGCACACCCGATGGGAAAGAGTGGGCTTCTTGCGCATACTGACAAGGGCATAATCACATTGTGGCTCAAGATTATAGTGGCATGCATTCCTGCGGTGGCATTCGTCGGACTTGGGCTTGATGACTGGTGCGAGGAGCATTTTTACAACTATGTGTGTGTGGCAATTGCACTGATTGTGTTCGGTGTGGCATTCATAGTGGTGGAGACGCTCAACAGGAAAAGGGAGCCGAAGGTGACGGGGCTTTCGGGGATAACCTACAAGACTGCATTGGCAATAGGAGTGTTCCAGCTTATCGCTGCGGCATTTCCCGGAACGTCACGCTCAGGTGCGACAATTGTCGGGGCGCTGCTGCTTGGGGTGTCAAGGACGGTTGCGGCGGAGTACACATTTTTCCTTGCGATTCCCGTGATGTTCGGGGCAAGCCTTCTGAAGCTGCTCAAATATGGGCTGGCATTTACGGGGCTTGAGGCGACGCTTCTCATTGTCGGCATGGTGGTTGCATTCCTTGTGTCAATGCTGGTGATTAATTTCCTCATGGGCTACATAAGGAAGCATGATTTCAAGGTCTTTGGCTGGTACAGGATTGCGCTTGGGGCGCTCGTCCTTTTGCTGAGGCCATAGTGCGAAAAGCCACACTGATGTGCTGGCTTTTCATATGGAAAAAGCGTATGTGAAATGAGAATTGGTGCGAAAATCATGACATTTGGAGTATAAAAAAAGCCGCCATCACTGGCGGCTTTACATTCATGCATTGCATGCTTCCTACACAAGGTATGGTGCAAGAACTGCAAGGATTGTGTCAATGTTGGACTCTGCATGGATGTTCAGGTCGATTGGCTTTGACAGGTCAAGGCTGAAAATACCCATGATTGACTTTGCATCAATCACGTAACGTCCTGAAACCAGGTCAAAATCAGTATCAAACTTTGTAATGTCATTTACGAATGCCTTCACCTTATCGATTGAGTTAAGAGAAATCTTTACTGTCTTCATAATGCTCCCTCCTTAAAAATGTTATCATATTTATACTACGAACCCTATCTTATTATCAGAAGGGCGTAATGTCAAGTTTTTTATTTTGTTGCCCCTTTTGTGCAAATGTGATAACATATGGTTCATTGTTGTGAAATGGGATGGAAGGGTAAGGTTACATAAATGAAGGCTTCTTTGCACAACCTTGGCTGCAAGGTCAATTCATATGAAACACAGGCGATGGAACAGCTTTTGCGTGAGGCGGGCTACACGATTGTACCGTTTGACGGTGACGAGGCTGCGGATGTGTACGTGATTAACACCTGCTCGGTCACCAACATCGCAGACCGCAAATCAAGGCAAATGCTCCACAGGGCGAGGAAGCAAAATCCCAACGCCATAGTCGTGGCAACGGGCTGCTATGCACAGGAGGCTGGCAGTGAACTTGAGGATGACGGGACGATTGACCTTGTGGTGGGGAACAACCAGAAGAAGAACCTTGTGAAGCTGCTGGAGGAATATGGGCGCAGCGGGAAAAGTCTGGCGGTGGATGACCTGACAGGGCAGACGGGCTATGAGGCATTGTCGATTGACACGGTCAGCGAGCACACAAGGGCATACATAAAAATACAGGACGGCTGCAACCAGTTTTGTTCTTATTGCATAATACCGTATCTAAGGGGAAGGGCAAGGAGCAGGGGGCGGGAAGATGTGCTCCTTGAGGTTGGCAGGCTTGCGGCATCGGGTTATAAGGAATTTGTGCTCACGGGCATACATTTAAGCTCATATGGCAGTGATTTCGGCGGGGAAGGTAATACAGACGCGGCTGCTAATGCTTCAATGCCGGGGCAGGAGCTGCTCGGACTGATTGAGGACATGGGCAGGATACCGGGGGTATGCCGCATAAGGCTTGGCTCCCTTGAGCCGCGTGTCATAACGGAGGATTTTGTGGGGAGGCTTGCCAAAGTGGAGGCAGTGTGCCCGCATTTCCACCTATCGCTCCAAAGCGGGTGTGATGCCACGCTCAAGCGCATGAACAGGAAATATGACACTGCCGAATACGAGGAGAGCTGCCGCATACTCAGGAGGCATTACAGTGATGTGGCAATAACCACTGACGTGATTGTGGGCTTTCCGCAGGAGAGTGATGAGGAATTTGCCGTCACAAGGGATTATCTTGAGCGCATACATTTCTACGAGATGCACGTGTTCAAGTATTCAAGGCGCAAGGGAACCGTTGCCGACAGGATGGACGGGCAGGTGCCGGACGGGGTGAAGGGTGAAAGGAGTGCCAAGCTCATTGCACTGGCGTCAAAAATGTCCGCGGAATACAGGGAAGGACTTGTGGGGCAAACGGTTTTGGTGCTGTTCGAGGAGCTTGTGGACGAGGGCGGAACAACAGCCGTCACGGGTCACACCACCACATATGTGAGGGTTTATGTGGAGGCGGGGGCAGACATGGCTGGCGACATGATTAACAGGATTCTTCCCGTTACAATTCTTTCGCTTACGGACGATAAGGGTGCTGTAAGGGGAATTGTGAAAAAATGATTTCATTAATTCAGAGTTTTTATTGAATTAATTAGATTATTTTGATATAATGTGGAAAATGTCTGGGAATTATAGGCCATACTATGTGATGGAGGTATAAGAGGAATATGGAAACTAATATTTTGATGGAGAGTGGCACCAATGAGGTTGAGATTCTTGAATTTCTCATAGGCAACAACCATTATGGAATCAATGTTGCCAAAATTAAGGAGATAGTACCATATGCGGAGATTACACCTGTTCCGGTTGCAAAGCCGGAGGTTGAAGGGATTTTCATGCCCCGTGATGAGATGATAACGGTGATTGACCTTGCAAGGGTGCTGAAGATGCCTGCATCGGGCAATGTGAACACTGACATGTTCATAATCACCAATTTCAATAAGCTCAATGTGGCATTTCATGTACACCAGGTAATGGGAATACACAGGGTTTCATGGGCGGACATCATAACGCCGGACAGCACGGTAAGCTCGGAGGAGCATGGCATTGCAACGGGCATAATCAAGTACGATGCCAACCTGATAATTGTCCTCGACTTTGAGAGGATTGTGTCTGAGATTAGCCCTGAGACAGGTCTTAAGGTATCTGAGGTTGAGAAGTATGCCTCAAGGAGCAGGAATGAATCACCAATACTCATTGCGGAGGATTCACCGCTGCTCATCAGGCTTATATCTGACTCGTTACATAAGGCAGGGTACACGAACCTTACCCTCTGCAAGAATGGACAGGAGGCGTGGGATTCGCTTCGCCACTACAAGTCGGTTGGGGATGTTGACAGGTATGTGTCATGTGTCATAACTGACCTTGAGATGCCGCTTATGGATGGGCACAGGCTGACAAAGCTCATTAAGACGGATGACGAGCTTAGCCACATACCGGTGATTATATTTTCGTCACTCATTAATGACCAGATGAGGGTCAAGGGTGAGAGCCTTGGGGCGGACGCACAGCTTTCAAAGCCGGAGATTGGCCATCTGGTCAATGCCATCGACAAGCTGCTCCAGCCACAGGAAGCAATAGAAGAAGATTAAGCATGTGACATGCAAGGGCTTATCCGTTTGTGTGATTGCCCTTGCATTTAACTTTACATACCGATTGATGAACGGCCCTTGCAATAGGACAGGGACAGCACGAATGGGCATGAATACACGATACACCGAGAAAATGGATGATTGAAATGGAACACGGGAAGAAAAGCAATGGACATAAGATAGGGCAGATAATGTCAAAATGGCTGTGGGCAGTGATTATCATACTGGTTGCACTGTTAATGTATTGTTCAGCGGCATTCTATTCGTCAATAAGGGTTCAGTTGTATGGTGAGCGCCAGACCCACCTGTCAGAGCTTACAATCAAGATAAGTGAAATAATGAATAGGCAGGTGCAGAATTTACAGGTTACTGCCGATTCCGCACGCAGGATGATAAGCTGGGGCGGTATTACGGACGAAGGGGGGCTTGTCGCAACCCTTGACGGCATATGCCAGGTGCTTGAGATTGAGGACGGCGTTGTGCTTGCTGTGAACAGCAAGAGCATATTCTATGCCTCCAATGGGTACTCCGCAAGGTGGAGCACGCCTGAGGACCTTGAGGATGAGGACAGCGTGCCGCTCATTCGGGAGCTTAGCATTTCGGGTGAGAAAAAGGCATATATGGTGTTCATACGAAGTCTTGGGGACACCATGGTGACGGATGACGGTGGAACCGCAATAACCCACATAGCATTGGCGATACCGCTTTCTGACATGGATGAGGCGCTTTCGGTGTCAGGCTTTGGGGGCGAATGCTACACATATCTCATCAATATGTCAGGAAGAAGGCTGTATAAGCAGACCTTTGCCAATCCCTTCATAGAGGAATTTAACATATTGTCGTCGCTTGAGGGCAGCCGTTTCACCATGGACGGAAGCCTTGAGGCGCTGCGTGAAGCCATAAGCAACAGGGAAAACCAGTGCTTTGAGTTCGTGAGGTCACAGGACGGGCAGTATTATTTTGTTGCCACGGTGCCGATTGATGACACGGACTGGTCAGTGCTGGTGTTCGTGCCGACCTCTGTCCTGGGGAAGGGCAATAGCGGCATAATGTCCAATATGTTAATATATTTGCTCATCATAAGCCTTATCATAATATGCATTTTTGTAATACTTGTATATATCAGCATTAAGAGGAGAAGTGTACAGGAGCTTCTTGCGCAGAAGGAGGCCAGCAACAGGGAGCTTGCAAAGGCGGCACTTGAGGCTAACAAGGCAAGCCAGGCGAAGACGGAGTTTTTGTCACATATGTCACATGACATAAGGACGCCGATTAACGGTATCGTTGGAATGGTCAATATTGCAAGGAAAAATGTTGATAATCCGGTGAGGATTGAGGACTGCCTTGGCAAGATTAGCAAGGCGGCAGACCATCTTCTCAGCTTAATCAATGACGTGCTGGAGATGAGCAGGATTGAGAGCGGGCGAATCATGCTTTCCCATGAAAAGCTCAACATCCATGCCCTTGCGGAGAGCTGCTTTACCATCATTGAAGGGCAGCTCATGACAAGGAACATTGACTTCAGGAAGGAATTTGGCACTGTGTGGCATGTGTCGGTGCTTGGGGATGAGCTTAGGATACGCCAGATATTCATCAACATCCTTGGCAATGCCGTGAAGTTCACCCCTGACGGCGGGACAATCACCTTCAGGATGAAGGAGCTTCAGGCTGAGGAGGGCAGGGCTTCTTACAGCTTTGAGTTCCAGGATACCGGAATTGGCATGAGCGAGGAATTCCTGGAGCATATATTTGAGCCATTCTCACAGGAGGATGGCGGAAGCAGGACCAATTACCAGGGCACTGGCCTTGGAATGGCAATAACCAAGCAGTTTGTCGAGCTCATGGGGGGCTCGATAAACGTTGTGAGCGAGCCGGGCGTGGGCAGCAGGTTTACTGTTGTGCTGGATTTTGAAGCCGTGCCTGACGAGGACACGGTGAAGCCTGGTGAAGGGGAGACTAATGTAAAGGGCATGAAGATTCTGCTTGTTGAGGACAATGAGCTCAACAGGGAGATTGCCCAGGAGATACTTGAAGATGAGGGGGCTGTTGTCACCACTGCGGTGGATGGGCAGGAGGCCGTTGACATGTTTACACAGTCCAAGGAGGGGGACTATGATGCAATCCTCATGGACGTAATGATGCCTAGGCTTGACGGTTATGGCGCAACCAGGGCAATCCGTGCCTGTGCAAGGCCTGATGCCGCCACGATTCCGATAATAGCCATGACGGCAAACGCCTATGCCGAGGATGTTGCCAAGGCACTTGAAAGCGGGATGAATGCCCATATACCGAAGCCGATTGACATTGATCACCTGTTTGAGGTACTTAGCCAGTACTACAATACGAAGGAGGGTGTTGTGTGATGGGTACGAAGGTTATGGGTCGTCTTGGCAAAATGTTGTCGTGTGTTTTGGTTGTCAGTCTTCTTGCGGGCTGCGGCCTGGGTGGCATGGTGAAGGTGGCGGACGTGGAGGATGAGCCTGAATCCAAGGAGCATGAGGCAATCACCATCAGCACTGCACACATGAATTACACGTATTTCATCAATGCACTGCATGAGAAATACCCTGAGGTAAATGTAAAGCTGGTGAGCTACAAGGGCGGCAATGCCAGTGGCTATATGAAGAATCAGCTCGTCAATGGGGATATCCCGGACATTTACACAACCACTTACCTTCAAAGTGAGGAGCTTCAGCAAAAATACCTATTGAATCTTGGGGTATATGATTTTATTAACAATTATTCCGACGCCATGCTCGATTCAGTTGATGTGAATGGTGCTGTGTATTTGCTTCCAAGCCGCTACAGTGTGGGTGGAATCAATTACAATAAGACCATGTTCGAGGAGCATGGCTGGGACGTTCCAACCACATTTGAGGAATTACAGCAGCTTGTGGCGCGGATTAAGCAGGAGGCCCCTGATGTCACCCCGATAAGGGCAAGGATGAACCTGAAGGGTTATCCGTTCCAGTATTTTTTTGCACTTGGCAACACGGATTTCTTTGGGACACCTGCCGGGGCACAGTGGAAGGAGGATTTCCTTGCCGGAAGGGCAAATGCGGTGGGAAGCCTTGAGGGAACCGCCGATTATTTCCAGAAATGGGTTGATGCAGGGTATATAACTGACTACAACCTTGATGGTACGGATTTCATGTCTGATTTTTATGACGGGAAGGTTGCCATGGTGCTTGGAACCACAACATCCCGCTGGTCGGGCGTGGGCAAGACCACGGGAAAGGCAATGGAGGTTGGAATCATGGCGTGGCCTGGTGAAAATGGCAATCATGGCATGCTGTTAAGCAATGTCTCATGTTATTACGGGCTTAGCAGTGAGCTTGCCAAAACGGGCAATGAGCAGAAGCTTCAGGATGCGCTTAAGATAATGCAATTCATTTCCACGGAGGAGGGGCAGGAGGCGCTGTGTTCGGGCAGCAGCAACGGTGTTGCGTTTCCTTTTGCGGAATTTACGGTTGATGAGGACAACCCACTGTATGAGGTCAAGGATTACATTGAGCAGGGCTATACCATCCCTGTTGCATATGAGGGATGGGAGGAGGCGCTCCTGACGCCCATGGCTGATGAGCTTACCAGCCTTGTGCAGGGGAAAATCACCAAGGAGGAGCTGCTTCAAAGGTTTGATGAGATTAATGCGGACATACAGGATGACCCCGGGGCATATGACTATGCCTACCTGGATGCGGATTTGACACAGGAGCAGGCGGCAAGGCTTTCTGGGATGGCAATGATAGAATGTGTGGACGCGGATGTGTCGCTGGTGTCCCTTGGGGGAATCACGGAGGATGGCAATAACCTGGAAAATTCCACGGGGGTTCAGTGCGGAATATATTCCGGCGGAATTACTGAGGAGATAATCAACATATTCAGGCCATTTGGCACCAAGCTTGCAACGATTGAGCTTACGGGGGCGGAGATAAAGTCCATGGTTCAGACTGGAAGGGAGCTGTATGCCGACCCAAATGACATAGGGTCTGAGTATGGCTACCTGAGTGAACCCGTCACCTACTACATGCCATATGAGCTGATTGTGAAAAATGATGTGGAGCTTGTGGACGGCAGGCTGTATAAGGTGGTTTTCAATGCGTACGATTACAGTGACAGGCTTGCGGATGAATGGGGCGGAAGGCTCACCCTTGTGTCCAATGCCAACTCGGGGACGGCAATCAAGGAATGGCTTGAAAAGCTTGGGGATGGTATTTTGACGGCTAATGACCTTATATATGCAAATGGTACTGGAGGCTTTTAATATTATATGGAAAATGTGAAAAAAGATTTACTTGAAGCGATGGCGCAGAGCGACAAGGTCCTTGTGGGCATTGGCGGCGAATGGGAAAATGCTGATGTTTCATTGTATGATGGGATGGGGCGGCTGCTTTCGGGAAGCGATTACTTCATTGTGTCAACCTGTGAGGGCGGTGCGGTTTTTGAGGGCAGTCTTGACAGAACCCGCATCACGGCACCCTTTTATGAGGGTGATGCAGGGGAGGAGCAGTGGAAGAGGTATAATTCATGGCTTCAGGGAACACTGAACCACAGCCTTGTCATATTGGAGCTCGGGGAGGGCTTTGACGCCCCCAATGTCATTCGCTGGCCATTTGAGAATATTGTGCTTGTGAACAATGGTGCGCGGCTTTACCGTGTTAATGGCAAATTTTACAATGTTCCTGACAACATTGCCGGCAAATCACATGGCATCCATATGGATTCCGTGGAGTTTGCCAAGGAGCTCATTTTGTGATAAAATGTAACCTGTTGAATGTGTAAGGGGCAGGGGGACAGTCTTCCTGCAGAATGGGGATTCAGATGAACGAAGAGTATCTTGATGGATTGTTAAATTCGGTTATGGATGGTTCGGAAAAGGAAGATACAGATGATAAGGCACAGGCAGTGGATTCCGTGGATGCAGAAGCCGTGGCTGAGGGTGCAGGGGAAGACGCCGGTGTCAGCACTGTCGAAGATACGGTGGCACAGGCTTCGGATGCAGAGGAGGACGCTGCTGCTGCCAATGCAGATGCACAGAAGGACGCTGCCGATGATGTGGATGCGCAGGATGGCACAGGCGTTGAGGCACTTGAGGATGCCCTTTCGATTGATGATTTGCTTGGTGACATTAATGCGGGAATACTTGGCGGTGGCAGTGATGCGTCATCATCAGGTGAACAGGAAGCGTCAGGCGGGGCTTCACCGTCGGAGGAAGCCGGTACTGAGCAGGTTGACATGGATGACATAATGGCGCAGATAGCCACGCTCAACGCACAAAATGGGCTGTCATCTGACGAGGCGGCAGAGGGAAAGTCCATTCAGGAGCTTGCGGATGAACAGCCTGCTGAGCCTTCCGACTTGCAGGAGGAGGTTCAGGCTGACGAAACTGGGGCGGAACAGGCTGGCGATGACACAAATGTCCTGTCTCTTGATGATTCACTGGGACTTGACCTTGACGTTCCCGATGCACTGGAGGATGGAGATGGTGCCCCGGATGACATGTCAGCGCAGGAGGCGCTTCTTAATACAGAGCTTGACATAGAGATGGACGAGGAAGAAGGGTCCGGAAAGCGAAAGAAAAAGAAGAAAAAGAAGGACAAGAAGAATAAAGAGAAAAAGAATGGCGGCAATGATGGTGACAGTGCTGAAAAGGGCGGCTTCTGGTCACTGATTAAAAGCATTTTCATAGAAGAGGTTCCAGAGGAGGAGCCGGAGGAGGAACTGGAGCCTGCACAGGATGAGAATGAGCAGGTGCTTCAGGATTTGTTCGGGAGTGACACTGAGAACGGAAAGCTTCTTGATGAGAAGAAAAAGCCGAGGAAGGGACCGTTCCTGAAGTTCAGGGAAAAGATGGCTGCCAGAAGGCTGCGCCTTGAGGAGGAGGACCGCCTTGAGGAGGAGGCTGAGGAGAGGGAGCAGGAAGAAAATAAGGCTGCCAAGGAAGCCAAGAAGGAAGAGGCAAAAAAGAAGAAGGAAGAGGCAAAGGCAGCCAAGAAGGCGGCTAAGGAGGCCAAGGCAAAGGAGAAGCCTGCCAAGGAGGCAAAGCCAAAGAAGGAAAAGAAGCCAAAGAAGGAGAAAAAACCGACAGACCCTAAGGACGTGCTTAAGATTAAGCCGCTGTCAATGGTGATGTTTGCGCTGTTTGTGGCTGGCGCTGTCATTCTGGTGTCAATGCTCAGCTCCACGTATTCTTACCTCAATAATGTCGGGGCTGCAAGGGAATACATGCAGAATGGCAATTATCAGGATGCATATAAGAAGCTGAGTGGCATGAACCTCAGCAAGACGGACAAGGAGACATTTACACAGCTCCAGTGCATAATGGTGGTTGAGCGCCAGTATGAATCCTTTGAGAATTACAGGGAGCTGGGTATGAACACGGAGGCTCTCAATGCGCTGATTAAGGGCATTGTGCAGTACAATATGTATGCGGAGCAGGGACAGGAGGCAGGTGTCGCCGACCAGATGGCAAGTGCAAGGCAGAAGATTCTTGATGAGCTTTCAAAAACCTACCGCATTGATGAGCAGCTTGCGGAAAGCCTTGTGAAGCAGTTTGATGAGGATTACACGAAGTATTACCGTGTGATTGAGACTTATGCGGGTTGATGTGAGAGGATTGAAAGTTGCATTGAAGAGTACCAACATGTCATATTGTTGGTGCTCTTTTTAATTTCACGGGTGGTTTATGCTGTTTTATGTTAGTTGTAATTTGGTTATTGGAAATAATCTATTGACATAAAAGAACCATAAATGTATAATTCTGTACATAAAAACGTACGATTTTTTGCATAGAAATGAGGTGTTTAACATGCTGGCGGTAAAGAGTGTGGATTTGAGGGATAATTTTAAGGCATTATGTGATAAGGTTTTTGGCGGCGAGACCTTGATAATATCAAGACCTAGGAATGAAAATGTTGTGATGGTATCAGAAAAAGAATATAACGAA
>CAYZYS010000061.1:0-13051 GCA_964482605.1 uncultured Bacteroides sp. | reverse complement strand
GCGGCAACCGAGCCCAGCATGGTAAAGCCATACTTGAGCAGCGCCTTGATTCTCCGTGAAAAAAGGTAGTACACACAGTAAACCGCCGTTATGCAGAATGCGAGCACAAGGAACAGGTTGAGCGTGTAACAGCCAAGAAGGCTTGCGATGAACATTTTCAAAAGAATTTTCCCATGCTTCTCCTTCTCGTCCTTGTGCAGGAAAAATTCATGCGCATAGTATGCCAGCATCACCGCAAAGGCAACGGCAGGCGCGTAAATCCTAAGGAACACAGCTATGTCAAGCGCCCCCACGGTAAAGCCGTAGAACAGGCATGCCGCCATCCCAATGACGGTGTCACCCGTTATGCTTTGCACCAGCTTGTACAGGTACACCTGCGTCAACGCAAATGCCGCCATGTTCACCACAAAGCAGTACCACTTCGACCATGTCCCCGGAAAGAATGAGCACACAAAATGCAGGAGCATATAACCGAACGGCGGATTGTAATCGTATCCCGCATTCCTGTATATTGCCGCATAATTGAAAATCCCGTCCTTTGCCACCGTTATGTAATTCTTCAGGAGTTCGGCACTCTGCCAGGAATTGACGTTCTCCGGCACATTGAGCGTGTCCGTCTGGAAAACGTGTGTCCTGTCCGTACTGTTGGCAAAACCGTAATTCCAAAGCTCGTCAGAATGGAAGCCCTGCTTGTTAAGCCCGAACATGCAGCTAAGGTACACAATCTGAACCAGTATCACAACCGCCAGCAAAATATATTTTTTATCAATGGCATTCCATCGTTCCTTCATCATCTTCCATCCCCTTTTACAGCATTTTTACCCATGTCCCGAAGCCTTGAAAGCAGCACAGCAACATCCCTGCGGTACATCAAAAGCGCCACGCAGCAGCAGGCTACGGCTGCCAGAAGGCAAAGCCACCAGGCGTCCAGTGTCAGGAAACGCCACTGGAGCACATACGCACACATGAGCAGCACCATTGCCACAAGCCTCACATTCACAACCATGAGCCCCATGGCGGCAAGCACCACAACGCACACCACAAGCGACACGACATAGGCTGACAGCGTGGCTATTGCAGCGCCCTCTATCCCCAGCCTCGGAATCAGCACCAGGTTGAGCGCCACGTCCACCACGGCACCAACCCCAAGCACAAGCACATTTGGCGACGTCCTTTTAACCACCATGAGCTGGTTGGTCGCAACCTGCAGCAAAAGCATCACCAGCGGTGACAGGAAAAGGTACGGTGACACAATGTACCCGCGTACATAATCCCCCACAAAGAGAAGCTGGTATATCGGCTTGCACAGCGCAAAGACAAACATTGAGCAGCACAGTGATATGGCGCACAGATACTCAAAAAGCATGGAGTTGGACTGCACCTGCCCGCGCTCCTTCATGGTGGAAAACGCAAAATACTGCCATCCTGCATTAAATGCGGTATATATAAGCTGGCTTGCCTGCCCCAGCTTTGAGCCTATGGAATACACACCCGCTTCGCCTATCCCAAGAAGCCTTGATATCATCACACGGTCACAGGACGCAAACAGCCAGTATGCGGCTATTCCCGGCACAAGCGGCAGCGCCAGCCTGAGCATTTGCACAAAATACCCCCTGTCAAAGCGCCCCTTGTAAAACCAGTCCTTGTTGATGAACCAGAAAATCAACGCCGGCACCGCATAGGAAACCAGTGTGCCCAATGGCAGCGCCACCATGTAATGCCCGCCAAGAATCAGCGGTATCGCAACCGAATAGAGCAATATTGGCGTCAGGGTGTTAATCGCAACATATTCCCCGCGCTTATTCTGCATGCGGCTTGGCCCCGCCATCATTATGTTGCATATGTTGGCGAATATGGAAAAGCCTGCAATGCACACAATCACACCATATTTCCCATCACCGAGTATTCCCCCCGCAATCACCCTGTTTGCCAGAAGCGTGACGGCAAGCATGGCAAGGGAGGTAATCCTTGTGAATGAAAGGGTCGTGCGGCATATGTTTTTCCTGTACTCGTCACCCTCATCCTCGAAAAACAGCCTGTACATGGCATCATACATGCCAAACAGCGCAAAGTAGCTTCCGTATGTTATGCAGGTTGTTGACAGCTCATATGCCCCGTAATATCCCGTGTCAGGTATGAGCCTTGTCACAACCGGAATCATTGCAAATGGAATCAGCATTTGGATGATGGTTCCAATGCCGTACACCAGTATGTTGTCAATAAAAAGCTTCAGCTTGTTAATTTCCCTCACCAGCCTTCCGACTGCCCCGGCAGCTCGCCGGTTTCTTCCAATGCACGCCTAAGCGCCTCAAGGTACCCTGTCCCCCACCTTTCATCAGGCTCAAGATACCCGCCCTCTGACCATTCATTCCAGGCAAACAGGAAAACCAAATCCTTGCCATAATCACGTTTTGCATGAATTATCTGTCTCTTAAAGTATTGATAAAATTTATCTGGGTTGGCGCCGTCATACACCTTGCCCTTGCCGCCATACCTCGGCGTATTGTCCCAATCGACAAATGCCCCGGGGACAGACCTTTCATCACTGGGCATCCTTTTCAGCACGCTTTCCCATACCCTGTCATAATCCATCCTCACAAGCCCGCGCACCTTCGGCACTGCAAACGGGGTATGCCCCTCAACCCACCGTATGATTCCGTCCTTAAGCCCGTCTATCCTGTGGCGCATTGGACTGACACTGTCATACTCGCCAAAATTTGGCTGGTACTCTATCTTGTAGGTGAACATGCCGTCATCCTGCTGTCCCATGTAAAACTCCCTCTGCTGTGAGGCAAAGGCAAGTCCTGAAAATCCGCTTTCGACAGCCAATGCATCAAGGTACCGCAGCATGTCGCCAAGCCTTGGGATTCGCTCAGGGCGGTATATTACCAGCAGGGGCTTGCCCTGCTCCCTTATGTACCTCTCATCCTTGAAAAAAGGCAGGAGGTATTCAAAATGCCGTTTCCACTCCGCCTCGTCACCATATTCCTGGCTCCACAGTACCCTCGGACGGCTTGAAACGCACGCCCACTGGTTGGTCCATGTCTCATTCGCCCAGCAAAAGCAGAACGGGAGCGTGAGATTTTTGTTCCCAAGGTAATTCTCCATCGGACGGTTGAGAAGCATGCCCTGCACTGACCAGTAATGGTATACGCAGAAGCCGTACACCCCATATTTTTTCGCAAGCCCTGCCTGCCATTCCATCACATTTTCATCAAGGAGGTCATAATACCTGCCATCCTTCGGGACCCTCGGCTGGTAGTGCCCCTCATAAAGCGGCTTCGCCGACCTTATGTTGGACCATTCTGTAAAGCCCTCACCCCACCATTCATCATTTTCCGGAGTTCTGTGAAACTGCGGAAGATAAAATGCAATAACCCTCATGTATGCCTCCACCCCGCACGCAAATTTCCCCTCAATCAACAAGGACATTCAGCCTGTCCTTGAGGCATACATACCCGCGCATCAGCCACACAAACGGACGCGGGTGTATTGCCGCAAGCATGCCGCACGCCTTAAAGGTCACGGAGACACACGGTGTGCGCAGTGCCGCAGAAAGCCCCTTCCTTATGTCACCCGCAAGCATGTGTGCCATCTTTGCATCATACACACGCCCGCGCGACATGGTCACAAGTATCGCAAGCTCCTCCACAAGGCAATATGTCCTGACAGAATCAGCAATCTCAGGCGTTGCCACGCAGAGCACGTCCCTTATCTCCTGATAATTCTCAAGCACGCGGTAATATCCCTTGGAATACCTGCTGTTACACACGCTGTTTTTCCTTTGCACATAGTGGTACAGGGGACGCCGAACAATGGCGACCCCACTGGAACGCTGCACAGAAGCAACAAGAAGCTTATAGTCTTCTCCCACGATGATTTCATCATCATCAAAGACCGCCCTCAATAGATTTCTTTCAAAAAGCTTGTTCCACAGGAATTGATACACTCCATTTCTCCTGTGGACATATTCCAATGCCTGCACGGGCGTCACATTGCACTCATCCCCTGACGCATTTGACACCACGCTGTGGTTGGCGTATTCAAGCACATATTCACAGCAGGCAATATCCGAGCCAGAACCCTCCATCAAGCCGAGAAGCACACTGTACATGTCCGTCTCTATCCAGTCATCAGAGTCAACAAAGCCCACATACCGCCCCGTTGCCGCCTGTATGCCCGAATACCTTGCGTTGCCCGCGCCCGAACGCTCCTCCTTGTGTATGACCTTCACCCTTTCGTCCCTGCCTGCGTATTCGTCACAGATTTCACCACAGCGGTCAGGCGAACAGTCATCCACAAGTATTAATTCAAAATCAGAAAATGTCTGATTGAGTATGCTTTCTATGCATCTCGAAAGATACTTCTCAACGTTATACACTGGCACAATTATGCTGATTGTACACATTAATCCCCGTTCCCCTTATTTCGTAATTAGTCACCCAATGCCTCACGCCTTGAATCTCTCGGTCTGCTCCCTTATCAGCGCCTCATCCTCGAAGTAATTGATTTTCATTGCGTCACGTACCTCATGGAGTGTCTGTGCTGCAGCTTCCCTCGCCTTTTCACTTCCTTTTTTGAGCACCTCATACACATACGGGATGTCCTTCTGGTATTCCTTCCTGCGCTCCCTGATTGGCTCAAGCTCCGCCTGAATCACGTTATTCAGGAACTTCTTTACCTTGACGTCCCCAAGTCCGCCCCTCTGGTAATGCTCCTTAAGCTCGTCAAGGTTATTGTAATCCGGCCAAAACTCCCTGAAATGCCCATCCGTGCAAAATGCATCCAGGTAGGTGAACACCGTATTGCCCTCAAGGCTGCCCGGGTCCTCCACACGGATGTGGTTAGGGTCCGTGTACATGCTCATTATCTTCTTGCGTATCTCCTCCGGCTCCTCAGACAGGTAAATGCAGTTCCCAAGCGACTTGCTCATCTTCGCCTTGCCGTCAATTCCCGGCAGCCTCAGACACGCCTTATTGTCAGGAAGAAGTATCTCCGGGTCAGTCAGTACCTCACCGTAGGTTGAATTAAACTTGTGTACAATCTCCTTGGTCTGCTCAAGCATAGGCATCTGATCCTCGCCCACCGGCACGGTTGTCGCCTTAAATGCCGTTATGTCGGATGCCTGGCTTATCGGATAGCAAAAGAAGCCAGTTGGAATGCTGGTCTCAAAATTTCTCATTTTAATCTCGTTTTTCACAGTGGGATTCCTCTGAAGCCTCGACACTGTCACAAGATTCATATAATACATTGTAAGCTCGCACAGCTCCGAAACATATGACTGCACAAATATGGTTGATTTGGCAGGGTCAATTCCACAGGCAAGGTAATCAAGTGCCACCTCCACCACGTTCTGCCTTATCTTCTCCGGATTATCCGCATTATCGGTCAATGCCTGCGCATCCGCAATCATTATGTACACCTTGTCATATTCACCGGAATCCTGCAGGGCGACCCTCCTTTTCAGTGAGCCCACATAATGTCCCACATGAAGCCTGCCCGTTGGTCTGTCACCTGTCAATATTATCTTTTTCATTCCATTCTCCGTTTCGCATAATAAAATATTGCTTTCTATCTTGCCACAATGGTAAAGTAATTAAAATCAACGTACCCCACCTTGCCATTGTACCTTATCCTGACCCACGTGCCATCCGGCTCCTCCATGAGCTCACAGGTTGCATCCTTCGGCACCCAGCCCACAAGCTCACTGTCTGCGGTTCGCTCCGACCTTATCTTGACAGAGCCCTTGTCAGACACGCAAAGTCCGTATGCATCTGAACCCCATGAAGCCGCCGTCTCACGCTGCGCGGTGGTGGCTGACATTGTGCCCTCCTGCTGTGCAGCAGTGGCTGACGCCGTGCTTCCCTGCTGTGCAGTGGTAGCTGACGCCGTGCTTCCCTGCTGCGCCATGGTGGTTGATGTCACTGTGCTTCCCTGCTGCGTCATGGTGGTTGATGCCATCTCGCCCCCGGTTGCCGCCTGCGCTGATATCTCCCTCGGCACCGTTGCCTGCTGGTGTGCCCCTGATGAAGCCTGTGCTGTCATGTCGGCATTTCCCCTGCCATCCAAAGACGCCAGTGTCTCAACCTGCATCATGCCGACAGCCAATGACACGTCATCAGCGGGCTGCTCCCTTTCATTATCCTCAATCGCCTTGACGGCAATGCCCCCCAGTGCCCCCGCAGTTGCAAGGGAATACACAACGCACATGGCAATAAGGGTCATTTTTCGTCCCCCCATTACCTTGCCACCGCCTTTTTCCTGGAATCATCATCACTTCTGGTAACCTGCATTTCTTCCTTGAGGTTGTTGACCCTCTCGTTCAAATGCTCCTTGTGCATTGCAATGGTGTACTCCTCCTTGTCTGCCACAAGCTGGTCAATGGTGTCCGCCTGCCCCATCATTACCCTTATGAGGAGAAAGCCATGCACTGCCCATGCAACTATGCTTAAGAATGCCCATTCCCTGCCGAGAAATATGAGCGCCATCCCTGCAATGAACATTATTGCCGCCACCGCAAGGCACGCCTTTTCCTGTTTTTTAAATCTGGTGAACCCTTTCATCTACATCCCCATTCATTGCCCTGTTGGACAAATACGTGCGCCTTGCCCTTTTCCTTGCCGGAAACCTGTAAAACGCACCCCACTTGTTATATACCCAATACCCTGCTATGCCACATTTTTCCACAATACGGTTGCGCAGGCTGTGAAGCTTAAAATTATGCTGCCCACCTACCTCAACGCATTTTCCTGACCTTACATATTCAATCAGGTCGTCATTATTCCTAATCTCACCGTCAAACAGGGCATAAACCTTTCCAATGTCCTTCACCCTGTGGGAATCGGACCCTGCCCATGCAGGCTTGTCATACCTCTTGGCGAGCAGCGCCGCCAGGTCATTCCCCAGCTTGCTTGTCTTTCCATTGAATGTCTCAACAAAATCAAAGTCAGCCATAACCTCCACATGCTTTCTCCCAAGCCTTGTGTTCATTATGGCATAATATCCCGTCCCGTATGGATGGGCAGGCCCGATTATCCCGCCCAGCTCATGCACAACCTTTATCAGCTTCGTTGCCGACAGGCCCCTTGCAAGCAGCACCGTCGAAGTGACATTTTCCGGAAGCACAATCAGCATGTGCCCACTGTTGTAGGTATCATACTCAATCCCCCTCAGCACGGTGAACCTGCGTGCCTCCGGCATGTCACGTATTATATCGTCCTTGATTTTAAGCCAATGCTCATATCCCTTGTAGGAATTGTGGTCTGTCACCAGCATCCCGTCATAGCCAAGCTCCATCAGCCTTCCCACATATGACGCAATCGGTGCGATGCCATCCAGCGAACCCTCCCTGGTATGGCAGTGTAAATCCATCTTCATACTCGTTACCCTTATCTCTATATGAATAGAAAAATTGCACAATAAACCATCTATATACTATAAGGTAAAAGTTCAAGCACATCAAGCCTTTTTTGATATTTTCACATTTCCTAATTCTTCCTGATGCCATCCGCGATGAACATGGCATCCCCGAATGAAAAAAATCTATACTTTTGCTCTACTGCTTTCGCATATGCGTTAAGTACATTTTCCCTTCCTGCAAATGCAGAAACAAGCATTACAAGGGTGGATTCAGGCAAATGGAAATTGGTTATCAGGCCATCCATGAGCTTAAAACGGTAGCCCGGATATATGAATATGTCCGTCTCGCCGCTTTTTGCCGAAAGACGTCCGTCCCCATCCGCTGCCGATTCAATTGTGCGGCAGCTTGTGGTTCCAACACATATTACCCTGCCCCCATTTTCCTTTGCATGGTTAATCTTGTCCGCCGCTTCCTGCGTCACAATGTAAAATTCCGAATGCATGTGATGCTCAAGAATGTTGTCCACCTTTACGGGACGGAAAGTGCCAAGCCCAACATGCAGCGTAACCCTTGCTATGTCAACACCCTTGCCCTTAATCTCCTCCAGAAGCTCCGTGGTAAAATGCAGCCCTGCCGTCGGTGCCGCCGCTGAGCCCTCATGTGTTGCATACACCGTCTGATAGCGATTTTTGTCCTGCAGTTTGTGGGTAATGTACGGCGGGAGCGGCATCTGCCCCAATTCATCCAGTATCTCCTCAAATATCCCCTCATAGGAGAACTGTATCAGCCTGTTGCCCTCATCCACAATGTCCGTGACCAGTGCCTTAAGCCTGCCATCGCCAAAGCTCACAACCGTCCCCGGCTTCGCCTTTTTTCCCGGCTTTACCAACACCTCCCACACGTCCTTGCAGTCCTCCCTGCGCTTGAGAAGAAGCACCTCGATTGCCGCGCCCGTACCCTCCTTCTCACCTATGAGCCTTGCGGGAATGACCTTGGTGTCATTAATGACAAGGCAATCCCCCGGCTCCAGGTAATCAACAATGTCCCTGAACACCTTATGTTCCACATCCCCCGTGCTCCTGTCCATGACCATAAGCCTTGAGGCTGAACGGTCCGAAAGCGGGTCTTGTGCAATAAGCTCCTGTGGCAGCTCATAATAGTAATCGTGCACGCTGATTTTATTTGTATTTTCTGTCATATATTATTCTCCATTCAGCATTTTTTATAATAAACTGCCCAGCCAAAGCATTTGGCCGGGCATGATTTATTTACACTATATCCACTATTTCCTAAGCTCTATCCCAAGCTCTGACAAATCCGCAAGAATCTTCTCCATGATTGGATTGATGTCCTTGTCCTCAAGGGTTCTGTCCTTTGCCCTAAAGGAAATGCTGTATGCAACGGACTTGTAACCCTGCGCAATCTGGGAACCCTCATATATGTCGAAAAGGTTAAAGCTCTCAACCAGCTTGCCGCCGCGCTTCTCAATGATTTCCTCAATGGTTCCGACAAGGATTGACTTCTTCATCACCATGGAAATGTCCCTTGTGACCGCAGGGAACTTCGCTATTCCCTCATATTTCCTGTCAAAGGTTGACCTTTCAACGATATGTGGCATGTCAATGACCGCAACATACGCCTTGTCACCAATCCCATAATTGTCGAGCACATCAGGATGAACCTCGCCAAGATAACCGATTACCTCGCCGTCATAAACCACATTTGCCTGTCTGCCCGGATGCAGGAAGGTAAGCCCCGCATTTGGGTCATACACTGCCTTGTGCCTCATTCCAACCTTCTCAAGGAACTCTTCAACCACGCCCTTCATGGTGAAGAAATCCCCCTCGCCATAAAAGCCCAGTGTGAACTGCATCCTCTCGTCAGGAAGCTCCGTCAGCGGAAGCGCCTTTGGAAGGTATACATTTCCCAGCTCATAAAGCCTGACATTTTTATTTCGCCTGTTATAATTGGTGGCAAGCGACGTAAGCATGCCATTCAGTGAAATCGTCCTCATTATGCTGAAATCCTCACCCAGCGGATTGGAAATCACAATTGCCTGGCGAAGCCTTGAATCAGCAGGAAGCAGCAGCTTGTCAAATACCTTCGGGCTCTCAAAGGAGTACGTCATCCCCTGCGAGAAGCCGCAAAATTCTGCTATGTCCCTTGCAACCGCTTCAATCCTCAGCTTATATGACAGCTTTCCGGCAGTTGCCGCACCCGACGGAAGCTTGGTAGGAATCTTGTCATAGCCATAGAACCTCGCAACCTCCTCCGCAATGTCGGCGCAGCACTCCAAATCCTGACGGAAGGTTGGAATTATAAGGTCATTGGATGCCTCATCATATGCTATCTCAAGCCTTTCAAGAAATCCTAACATCTGCTCCTTGGAAATCTCAATTCCCAAAAGGCGGTTAATCTTGTCAGGCTCAAGCTGGATTCGCCTATTTACCTTCTTCTCAGGGTACACGTCAATCATGCCGCCAACCACGTCACCTGCGTCAAGCTCCTCTATGAGCTGGCATGCGCGGTCAATTGCAAGTGCGGCAAGCTCAGGGTCAAGCCCCTTCTCGAACTTGCCTGAAGCCTCAGTACGCATTCCCACCTTCTTTGCCGAAAGGCGGATGTTGGTGCCGTCAAAGCATGCCGCCTCAAAAAGCATTGTCTTGACATTGTCGGTAATCATTGAGTTTTCACCGCCCATGATTCCCGCAATGCCAACGGATTCCTTCTCATCGCATATCATGAGGATTGAAGGGTCAAGCTTTCTGGTCTGCCCGTCCAGCGTCACAAACTCCTCGCCCTCATTTGCACGGCGAACAATAATCCTTCCGCCCTTGATTGTGTCAAAATCATAGGCATGCATTGGCTGGCCGTATTCCTCCATGACATAATTGGTTATGTCAACTATGTTATTGATTGGCCTTATGCCGCTTGCCGCAAGCCTTCTCTGCATCCACTCCGGCGATGGCGCAAGGCGGATGTTCTTCACAAGCCTTGCCGTGTAGCGCGGGCACAAATCCGTCGCCTGGACATCAACCTTTACATACTTGTTGATGTCATCCCCGTCACCCGTTGCCTTCACAACCGGAGGCTTATATTCCTTCCCAAATGTTGCCGCTGCCTCCCTTGCAATTCCAAGTATGCTAAAGCAGTCAACACGGTTATTGGTCACCTCATATTCAAATACGGTGTCATGCAGTCCAAGCGCCTCCACGGCATCCTCACCAACCTGTGCGCTGTCCTTCATGACGTACAGCCCACTTTCCGGTGCATCAGGATAGTAATCCCTTGATGAACCAAGCTCCTCTATCGAGCACATCATGCCATGGGACTCAACGCCGCGAAGCTTGCCCTTCTTAATCTTCACGCCGGCCTCAGGCTTGCTTCCGTCATGGCCGCCCGCCACACGTCCGCCGTCAAGCACAACCGGTACCTTCATCCCGACAACCACATTTGGTGCGCCCGTCACAATCTGTAATTTTTCAGTGCCGACATCAACCTGGCATATCACCAGCTTGTCAGCGTCAGGGTGCTTCTCCACGGAAACAATCTGTCCCACAACTATTTTCTCAAGGTTTGCATCAAGCCTTTCATAGCCCTCAACCTTGGTCCCGCTTAAGGTCATGGCATCCATGTATTCCTGGTCAGTACACTCAAGCCCCGGAACGTATGCCTTAATCCAATTCAAAGATGTATTCATAACCCACCTGTCCTTCTTTTTATTTTATGTGCAATTTCCATACATTTCCTGCCAAATGCAATGCATCCAAAGGTGCGGATATCACACATGCGAAATTTAAATTAATTATCAGCACATCAGAACTGCTTCAGGAATCTTGCATCATTTTCATACAGAAGTCTCATGTCATCTATCTCATACTTGAGCAATGCAATTCTCTCAAGACCCACGCCAAATGCAAAGCCCGAATATTCATCAGGGTCAATCCCACTCATCTTAAGCACCTTCGGGTGCATCATGCCGCAGCCAAGAATCTCAATCCAGCCCTCGCCCTTGCAGAAACGGCAGCCCTTTCCACCGCATTTGAAGCATGTCACGTCAACCTCGGCGCTAGGCTCCGTAAATGGGAAATGGTGCGGCCTGAACTTAACCTTGGTATCCGGTCCGAACAGCTCCTTGGCAAATTCCTGCAGGGTTCCCTTAAGGTCAGCAAAGGTTATGCCCTTGTCAATCACCATGCCCTCTATCTGGTGAAATGAAGGTGAATGCGTGGCATCAACCTCGTCCGCCCTGAACACCCTTCCAGGTGCAATCATCCTGATTGGCAGGTGTCCCCTCTCCATCTGGCGAACCTGCACAGGTGATGTCTGGGTTCTGAGCAAAATCTTGTCATCAATGTAAAATGTATCCTGCTCGTCCTTTGCAGGATGATTTGCCGGTATGTTCAACGCCTCAAAATTATAGTAGTCATATTCAACTTCCGGCCCCTCGACAACTTCATAGCCCATTCCGATGAAGATTCGCTCAACCTCCTCAAGGGCGATTGTGTTGGGATGACGGTGTCCCACATTGTTCTTTTTTGCCGGAAGCGTCACGTCAATCACTTCCTGCTGAAGCTGGAACTCCCTCTTTTTTCTTGCAAGCTCTTTTCTTGCATTCTCAAGCATCTCCTCAATGGACTGCCTTGTCTCGTTCACAATCTGCCCGACCTGCGGACGGTCCTCCGGCGCCACATCCTTCATGCCCTTGAGCACCTCGGTCAGCTCGCCCTTCTTTCCAAGAAGCGCAACCTTTATCTCCCCCAGCCTCTCAAGGGAATCGCTTTCATTAATCTGGGCAAGCGCCCTCTCTTTGATTTCCTTTAATCGTTCCTTCATACTATTCCATTCTCCATTCCGCAGGCGCTTTTTGCCGGAGGAAATGGCGACGTAAAAACACGAATGTGATTTTACGTCTGCCATCGGACTGTGTTGTGCCGCCTGCGGCACAACCAGCGTGTGAAAAATCATCGCATCTGCATGATTTTTCACACTTTTCTCCATTCCGCCCTATAGGGCTGCATGTTTGGTGGTACGTGCTCTTTGTGCGATAAGCTTTCGAGGCAGCTCGTCGCTTATCGCACAAAAATAGTCCCTGAATAAATTCAGGGACGACATTAACCGCGGTACCACCCATATTCCCAGGAACATTTATCCCGGGCACTTTTTACCGATTAACGCACGGCATACGCCAAAGCCTACTTGCCACTGCTTTCAGCCCTGGTGCTCCAGTGTGAAATTCATCATCCGGCCTTTACTTAAGGCAGCTTCCAGCCAATGACTGCCTCTCTCTGCAAGTGATTCCGAACAAATCCGGGGATTACCCCCTGCACCATCAACGCAACAAAGCTTCCGACGGGACTCGAACCCGTGGTCTATTGATTACGAATCAATCGCTCTACCAACTGAGCCACGGAAGCATAATCGTTAAATACATCTGGTTTTGTTAGTATTTAAGCCATTTGTCTGGATTTTCAGTTTGATGAAATCCATCAGCCCCCAAACAAACAAGTTGTATTATACAGGGAAAACCATGGATTTTCAAGTACTTTTTTCATGTTTGCGTAATGTTTGCGTAACGAGGAGATTTTACGGTCTAATTCACTTTTTCTAATGCTTTCAAATATTTTCTTGGTGTAATTGCCGGTATCTCTGATGTTTTATAATCATCTGTATTTCTCGTCACAATGTATT
>CAYZYS010000060.1:0-13183 GCA_964482605.1 uncultured Bacteroides sp. | reverse complement strand
AATTCTCCGCTAACAGGGTTAGCGTCTAACCCTTGAAAACACTAAATTTATCGCAAGTGAACTTTCCCTTATACTTTCCCTTGTATTATGTCTTCCCATAAGGTTTCACGAATCCTCATAAGGAAAAAATCAAGGGGCGCAGGATGTCCGGTGGACATCCGTTATGCGCGGACCGAAGCGAAGCGGAGACACAAAATCACATAACAAAGTATAACACAATATATATCGGATATGGTGAACTGATTGAGATGCTTTCAATATTTTTTAGGAGGACAGATAAAATGAGAATTATTTATGCAAAAGAGCGCCTTTCATAAAGTGCTGTTGTCCTTAATAGACTAATCCATTTCAATTGAAAATGCAATGTGGTATACTGAGCGTATAATCGACGAACGCAGTCCATTTGCCAGAATACGCCGAGCTTACTTGCAAGACGATGCGTAGCTGGCAAATGGACTATGTGAGTGCAACGGACATCACGAAAACGAAAGTTTTCGTGATGACGTTCGTCGCTTATGATTGCACGTACACCGAGCAGACGCAAGGCGGATGCGAGGTGTGCACTGCGAAGGACATATGAGGAGGAGCGCAGCTTGAACATTTTATATTATTACTGGGGAGAAAACAGCCGTGATGACATGGCAAATGCACTGATGTCGGCAGGGCACAATGTAATCATGACCACGGAAGCCCTTGCGGACTACAATGACGGCGGGCTTTGTGAAAAAGTGCTTGGAACATACCTTGACAACAATGACATAGACTGGATATTCACCTTCAATTACATCCCTGCAATATCGGAATTTGCACACAACCACTACCTGACCTATGTTTCATGGGTATATGACTGCCCGCACCTTACACTGTATTCCGACACGATTGCGCATGACGAAAACTACCTGTTCATATTTGACAGCGGATTGGTGGAGCTTGCAAGGGCAAATGGCGGAAAGCACGTTTTCCACCTCCCCCTTGCGGTTGATGCAAAGCGTTACGATTCGCAATGCCTTGGGCTTACAGACGGGACATATCAGGTTTCTTTCCTGGGAAGCCTTTACAGGCCATGCCAATATGATAAAATCAATTACCTTCCCGACCGGCTAAAGGGGTATCTTGACGGCATAATGCTTGCACAGCAGAAAGTATGGGGATACCACCTGACAGATGAGCTTATAACCGATGAAATCTCAGCCGAGCTTGAAAAATATGTTAATTTGGACATTCCAGACAACTACTCCTTAACGCCAAGGGATATATTTGTTGGCTTCATAGATAAAAAAATCACAGCCATGGACAGGTGCACACTGCTTTCCAGCATAACCAGTCACCACAGCCTTGCCCTTTTTACCGAAAGTGACGTTTCTGGCCTTCCCCTGCCCGCATCCCTTGGCACGCTGAACTATGTGTCACAGATGCCGCAGATGTTCCGCCAAAGCAGCATTAACCTGAACATCTCGCTGCGCTCAATAACCTCCGGCATTCCACTGCGCGCCATGGACATTTTAGGGGCAGGCGGCTTTCTTTTATCCAACTATCAGCCTGAGCTTGAGCAATTCTTCACCTGCGGCGAACACTACGTGTATTTTGAGGATGAAAAGGACATGGGCGAAAAAATTGACTATTACCTGTCCCATGATTCAGAACGGCGCCGAATCGCAAGAAACGGGCACTACCGTGTCGGCGAACTGTTTTCATATGAAAATGCCGTGGAAACCATTGTGCGCACCGTACTTGCGTGATTATGTCAAATCATTTGCACAAAAAATCCGCCATACGCTAATTCGTATGACGGATATATATATTTATACCTAAAATATATTCATTACATTACTTCGCAGCCGTGACGGACGTGATGTGCGGGTTGACACCCTCATACCAGTAAAGGAAGCCCGTCATGTCAATCTTGTCGCCAACCTTCAGGTTCTTGACTGCCTTATACACATCAGTTGTATTGTCACACAAGTATGACTCAACGGTAAATGTGTAGGTCTGCCCATTCGCCGACACCTTGAAGTAAAGGTCATCCCCATCCTGTCCGGTACCATTGTACTTGTACAGGTAAGCCGCATCACTGCCATCATCATTCTTGCCAATCGCCTCAACGGTCATCCCCTTGAAGGACACATAAAGATTCTGCTTGCCAACAAGCGCATCCGTTCCAAGAAGTGAAGTGACATCCACTGCGTCCGCAACGTAGCTTCCACTCTCTATCTCAAAGGTTGCGTCGATTATCTCAACCTCACCCGACCACTCTGACTTGTAACCCGTGACCTTAAGCTTGGTTCCCTTCACCAGCTTGTCATAATCCTCCTGTGAACACTCCATGTTGTATATGAAATACCCACCGTCACCGTCCTGTGTGTAAAGTGTCGCCTTGTTATCCCACCATGACTGCTTTGCCTGTACATAGGTCTCAACCACAACCTTGGAATCCGTTGCTGCTGCGGCATATTCAGCGTAGGTCATGACACCCTCGGACTTTTTATTGTAATCCTGCGCAACCGTTGCGGACTGTGCTTCCTGGCCTGCCGTTCCGCCCGTTGTCCCATTGCCGGACCCGCATGCGGTAAGCGCACACGCCAGCGCCACCGTGGTTAATACTGCCGTTAATTTTCTCATATCCTGATACCATCCCTTCCTAATCCTATGTTCACATAAAAAACAAACATAACCCATTATACCTTATTTTTCCCATAAATCAATATGCCAATCACATATATGCCAATCAACACCCAGGCTACGCCCAGTGTCGCAAGCAATGCAACCGCGGTTGCGGGAAGCGGTCCTAAGTCGGTACTGTCACCGGACGCATTGCCCCCAAGCTGGTCAAGCCTGTACAGGGATGTCACGTCAGCGTACTGCTCCTGAATGTACGCCTCATCCACCGTCTGCTTCCTCCTCGCCGCCTTCACCACATTTTCTATGAGCTGCCCCGCCGCATCCCTCAATGAGGTTGAGCCATTGAACACCGCAGTCACAAATGTGTTGTCAAGATTGTCAAGAAGCAGCCTTGCAGCCTTAATCTTCACCTCATAATACCTGTCATTGTCCTCCCCTGCCCTTGACAGATAATCAATGTATTCAGGAGACTCCTGCGCCTTGGTGGTGACGGGAACATACCCTTCCGTCTCCGAATACGCCACCTGCACGTCATTTGTCAGCAAATACTGGGCAAAAAGCCATGAGGCAAGCACCTCTCCGTCATCCGGCTTGTTGAAGACACAAAGGGAGGGACCCTGTGATATCATCCTTGGCGAATCGGTGTCAACCTGCGGTATCTCCATTACCTCCACCTCAAAGTCAACCAGCTTGTCCTCACTTATGTCCTGGTTGGGTGATGACGTGCCCATCCATGTCGCCCCCGCAGTTGAATCCACAGCAAATATGCACTGTCCTGCATTAAAATAATTACCCGGGTAACCGCTGACCTTAAAGGTTGAAAACGCACCAGTGCCCGCATGTTCCGCAATCTCGCTCAAAAAACCACCCGTGGTGTCATTGAAGGCATATATGTTGCCGTCATCATCTGAATACCCTGCGCCACTCTGCTCAAGATACTGAATCATCATGTTGTCGGTGGATTTATATATGAATGGAATCAGCACCCTCTGGCCATTTACAAGATAGCTCCCATCCTCATCCTGCGCCATTGCCGCCTCAGACACCTGCCACACAAAATCCCAGGTAAGCTTTTCAGGCAGCGTAAAACCAAGCTTCTCCACATAGGTCTTATTAACGTAACAGCTCTCAGTGGAGCGCATGAATGGCAGCGCATACGTCTTTCCATAAAGCCGGCATTCCTCCATAAAGCCCGAAACCACCTCATCAGCCCTTGTGGAATCAAACTTGACCTCACTCCCCCCAAGCCCATACTTCTCATCATTAATCAAATCATCCAGGGGAACCACCTGATTGTCACCCGTGAGGTACGTGGCAATGTGGTCAGGATAGGTAATGCACACATTTGGCGTGGTACCCGTTGAAATGTTGGTTATCACGTCATTGTATATTTTGCTGTAATCCGTGTACAATCTCAGGTTCACGGTGATGTTAGGATAAATGCTCTGAAAATCCTCTATTGCCTTCTCATATATCTCGGTCTGTGACTTGTTGGTGTCATTTTTCGCCCAAAAGGTTATCTCATACTGCTTCGTCTCGTCAAAATTCTCAGGCACCTCAAATTCACCAACCGTCCGTGAGCCATGGCAACCCGCAAGAAGCACACAAAAAGTAACAATGGTCATCGGCATGATTTTCTTTAATATTGTAACCAACGCTTTTTTCATCCCTTGCTGCCTCCCCTTGCAACCCCCTCCATTATCTGCCTGCGGAATATGAGGAACACGACAATCAACGGAAGGGATATGACAACCACGGCTGCCATCATGGCAGGAATGTTCTCACGTCCGAAGCCATTTTCCCTAATCTCCTGAATCCCGTTTGACACAAGGTAATAGCGGGAATCATCAGTTATGAGCCTCGGCCACACATACGAATTCCAGCATTCAATCACCTTCAAAATCGTTATTGTCACAAGGGTCGGCCTTGACATCGGGAGCATAATCCTTACCAAATACTTAAAATCCGATGCCCCGTCAACCTTGGCGGCATAATACAGGTTGTCAGGTATCTGCTCAAAATTTTCCTTCAATAAATATATATAGAACACCGACGTGACTGACGGCAATATCAGCCCCGTGAATGTATTTCTCAGGTTGAGGTTGGTGATGGTGACAAAATTGGTTATCACCACAAGCTCAGTTGGTATCATCATAAGTGAGAGAAATACCACAAATGCCACATTCTTCCCTGCAAACTCAAGCCTTGCAAACGCAAATGCAGCCAACGTCACAACAACCAGCATCAGTGCCGTTGTTACAACCGCAAAAAACAACGTGTTAAAAAGATACCGCCCCAGTGGCACCGACGTGAATGCATTGGCATAATTGTCAAGGGTTGGCGAAAGCGTGTAAAACCTCGGAACATACTCCGAGCTGTATTCACCATAGCCCTTCAGCGAGGTGAGCACCATCCAGTAAAACGGAAACAGCACAACAACAGCCCACATCCCCAGAAGTATGTAGGTTATGCATTTCCCCATCTTAAAATGTTTTTTATCAGTCATAGAACACCCTCCGCCTGCTCACCAGCAGATTGACACAGGTTATGGTAAGCACAATCACAAAGAGCAGGATTGCCGCTGCCGAGGCATATGACGGATAACCGCCGCTGTTGCCGTAAAGCATGTCATATACATACCCCACAATCGTATTCATCCCCGCCGCATTCAGGTTAGTGCCAAACAGTGCAACTGCGTCACTGTACGCCTTGAATGCCCCGATGAAGCCTGTTATCACCAAATAAAACACCATCGGTGAAATCATTGGCAGGGTTATCCTTGTGAATGTGCGGAATTTCGAGGTTCCATCAACCCTTGCCGCATTGTAATAATCCCGATTCACGCTGGCAAGGGCACTTGTGAGTATCAATATCTTAAATGGCATTACAACCCATATCGTATATATGCACAAAACAAGCATTTTCGCCCAGTACGGCCCGTCAATGAAATCCACGCCCTGTCCGCCAAAGAGCTTAATCAGCACATTTACCATGCCATCCGTGTATGCCGTCTTCTTGAAAAGCACCATGAAAACAAGCCCCACTGCCAGTGTGTTGGTCACATAGGGCAGGAAATACACGGTCTGGAACAAGCTTCTCAATGCCTTGATTGAGCTTAGCCCAAGGGATATAAGAAGGGCAAGCAGAGTGGACACAGGCACTGTGATTATTACCAGTATAAATGTATTGCGCACCGCCTGTAAGAAATATCCGTCATGCAGTACATACGAATAATTGTACCAGCCAACCCCATGGTATGTCTGCGAGGCAAAGTTAAAGCCCTCCTCAAAGGAATACACAAAAACATCAATAAGCGGGTACACCATAAATGCACCGAGAAACAGCATGGCGGGCAGAAGATAAAGCCAGCCCTTGAGGTTGTTTTTAATTTTATTTTTTAGTCTTGATTTGTGGTATTTATCAGTTCTTTTTTCCATACCAGCCTCTTTCCGGTCTCCTTGTCAAACACAAGCACCTTGTCAGGCTTCAGAGAAAAGCGAACCCTGTCAGTACCATCAAGCCCCCTCACCCGCTCACTTCCCATAATGCAGCGGATGAGACCGCCCTGAAATGCCGTATGCCTTGCAAGTATGCTCACGTCCCTGCCCATGACCTCAACCCTCTCAAAGTCACACACAAGCGCCCCCGCATCATCAAGCACAAAGCCCTCCGGCCTTATGCCGACACACACCTCACCATCAGGAAGCCCTTGTACGTCAAGCACATCAGCCCCTCCAAGCAAGAGCCTGCCATTCCGAACCCTTCCGTCAAACAGGTTAATGGGCGGGTTGCCAAGAAACCTTGCCACAAAAAGGCTGTCAGGGTCATCATACACATCCTGCGGCTTCCCCGCCTGCAAGAGCACCCCGTCCTTCATTACCATTATGAGGTCTGATATGCTCATCGCCTCCTCCTGGTCATGTGTCACAAATATGGTGGTTATCCCTGTTTCCTTCTGAATCCGCCTGATTTCCTCCCTTGTCTGCAGCCTTAGCCTCGCATCAAGGTTTGACAGTGGCTCGTCAAGCAGCAACACCCTCGGCTTCTTGACAAGCGCCCTCGCAATGGCAACCCTTTGCTGCTGCCCGCCCGACAGCTCCCTTGGCCTTCTGTCCATAAGCCCGTCAAGCTGCACAAGATGCGCCACCTCATCGGCCATTTCATTCATCTGCTGCCTTGTAAGCTTATCCTTACCCTTAAGGTTCTCCAAGGGAAACACAATATTCTGCCTTACGGTAAAATGCGGATAAAGCGCATAATTCTGAAACACAAGCCCGATGTTCCTGTCCTCCGTGGACAGCTCCGTCACATCCTCATCCCCAAAGAATATTGCCCCCTCCGTGGGCTCCATAAGCCCGCTTATCAGGTTGAGGGTTGTGCTCTTGCCGCAGCCTGAGGGACCCAAAAGCCCAACGAGCCTGCCATCCGGAATCTCAAAATCAAGATTCCCCACCGCAGTCACCATTCCTGCGCCCTTGCCCCTTCCCTGAAATGTCTTGGTAAGATTTTTCAATACTACTTTCATACATCATTCTCCCGCAGCGCCTTCATCACAGCAACCCCGATTGCCCTTCCAAGCAGCGGGGGAACAGCATTTCCTATCTGCACAAGCTGCCATTTCTTGGAGCCCTTGAATATGAAATCATCAGGAAATGACTGCAATGCCGCAAGCTCCCTTGCCGTCAGCACCCTCGGAAGCCTTGGGTGCAGGTTCACACCACCGTGGTTTTCCTTAACCGTACAGGATGGCTTGTCCCATGGCGACTTCTTCCATGCATCGGAATAATTGCCGTAAAGGCTCATGCCTTCAGGGACTTCCGCAATCCTGCGCTTCATCTCCTCCGTGTGGCGGCTGAACACATGGTTTATGGACTTGTCCTCCGGAATGTCCATAAACCGCCCAATCTCCTCCCCAAGGGTCTTGTATTCCTCCATGAACGGCTTAGGGTGGTAATTGGTCCCGCCAATCCTGTTACCAATGAAAATCACCCTCCGCCTTGTCTGTGCAACGCCATAATCCGCACTGTTCAGCACGGTCACATTGATTTCATATCCAATGCCACGGTAGTCGGATATTATCTTCTCCTCTATCCTGCCGTTTAACATCGACCTTAAGCCCTCAACATTCTCCATCACTATGTATTCAGGCTTAAGATGGTCAACAATTTTAAGCATTTCCAAATAAAGGCTGTTCCTCTCATCCGTCACGACACGGTTTCCCGCAAGGCTGAAGCCCTGGCAGGGAAAGCCGCCCACCAAGAGGTGGATGTGCCTGTCCCCAATGCTGTCATACAACGCCTGCTTCGCCTCATCAGTCCTTATGTCACGTGTTTCCACGTCCTCCCTGTACCTTTTGCGTTCAACAAAATTATACCTGTATGTCTCAACCGCCTCCGGCATTATCTCAACGGATGCCACAGGCGTGAAGCCCGCCATGGTAAGCCCGCAGCTAAGCCCTCCTGCCCCTGAAAACAGGTCAACAAAATTATACCCATTCCTGGCGTCATCATGCGCCCAGCCATTGAAATCATCCTGTGTACATTCATTTTCCACGTCAATCCAGTTGACATCATCATTGTAGCCGCCATTTGACGTGCTTCCCATCAAGGCAAAGGTTTCACGGTCATTGTCCTCCTCCGAGTCCCCTGAATCTATCCACCTCTGGTAATCCTCAGGGAGGATGCGCCACTTGTTCTGAATCCTGACCGCATTCAGCTTCTTTGCTGCAATGTGCCTTCTCACTGTCTTCTGGCTCTTGCCGGTCTTTTCCGCAATATCCTGAATTGTTAAATACTCTGCCATCAAAAACCCCATTCCGTCATGCCACCAATGATTTGTGAACATTTGTTTGTCCACTTCACATGAACTAATGTCTAGTTTACATGTATTCCGCCGCTTTGTCAATAAACCATTTTCAATACAATATAAGCCCTAATAAATTATGCATGTTAAATCTGAATTTATAGCATCCCCTGTTCCTGTGAACCTGAAACTCGCCAATCGAGATGCCATCGTACTTAACGGTATTGCTTTCATTCCATTCCCGTACCGATGCCTTGGTAAATGAAAACCTTTCCTTTTCCCATGTGAATTTTTTAATGGCATCCCTGCTTATCTCCATGTGCTTATAGCCGCCACCCGTTTCATATATCCACAGAAGCCAGTCTGAATCAAACAAATGCTCAACATATATGGGCATTATTTCATCTATCCTGCCAAGCACCATTTTCTTGAATGCCTCGCCGTCCACCTCACTGGTTCCATCCTCAAAAAACCGCCCAAAATAAAGAAGACACGTCTTTGCGCCGGGCTGCCCGACCTCCGGCGGGCACACCATTTTCCCCTTGTTGGTCTTGAGCGACAACGTCTTGTTTCCCTCCAGCAGGAAATCGTATGGTGACTTGCTCTGCTCCCCGCGCGCACCCTTCATCGAGCCGCAATGCATTACCGCTGCGGGCATGCCGCCGCCAAATGCAGCCTTCACCACGGGCATCAGCTCTGACACGTATTTCCTTGATGTCCTTGTCTTGAAGCTTTCAGGCTTCCCAAGCCCAAAGAAATCACACACAGCAGCCTCGGCAGACATCCCAAGGGTTTCATTGCTTTCCCTTACAGTCCTGAACCATTCAGGTATGCTGCTTACCACAAACCTGAACTTAAACGTCCTGTTTGCATGCGTCTGTACCTCCGCAATGGATTTTCCGTGGTATTTCAGCGTAATGCTCTCCTTCCATTCATCCAATGCCCTTGTAAATTCAAAGTCACGCCTGTCAAAGGAATATGATGCCAGTTCCTCCGACCTTATGACCTGAATGTCACTGGAATTTTTCCTTGAAATGAACACGGTGACATCTGACTGAAACAGATTGTCTATGAACACGGGCAAAATCTCATGTATATGATTATATACCAGTCTCCTAATATCCTCCTGGTTTTTAATTTCCGAACCGTACACATCCCCGAAATATTCATTCAGCACCGCAAAGCCCGCCTGTCCAACAGTCTTTGGGGCAACCTTGTCACTGGTCTTGGTAGTCCTTATTGACAGCGTCCTTCCGTCATCAAGAAGAAAATTGTGCGGTGATGTCATCTGCAAGCCATGTGTCAGCTCACCCGTGTACGTCAGAAGCTTCACGGGCATTGCGCCCACCCCGCTGAAAATCAATGGAATGATTTTTTCCAATTCTTCCCTGTACTCACCGTCATAACCTGACGCAAACTGCGCAGCCGCATGGTCATTTACCTCCAACCCATATGAATCACATATGATTTTCTGCAGTGTCAAGCCATAATCCGCATTGTTTGAAGCAGCCCTTTTCCCCATTCGCAGCACACCTCCATCCATAACCTTCATTATAACAAAAATGGGGCCATGCGTCACCCGCACAGTCCCAATAACGAAACCCAATATTTAATATTTATCTTTCCCTTTTAACAGTCATGAATGCAACTGCTACTGAAGCTGTTGCAAATACAGCTGCAACTGCAAGCAGCATCCTGAAGTCAGGACCAGCTGTCTTAGGAGCTGTTGCTGATGAATCTGTTGATGCTGCGTTAGCCACATTGCCATCTGTGCTTACAGAAGGAACGCTTATTGCTGAAGGAGCTGTTCCCTTTACAAGTATAAATGGAGAGAATGATGATGTGGTGATGATTACAACATTGTCTGATACTGCAACTGCAGGAATCAGCTCAGGTGTGCCATTCTTGAAGTGGATGCCGTATACTGCCTCGCCAGCCTTAACATTGCTTACCTTAAGAGGTACTGTGGCTGCACCACTTGTGAAACCTGTAACGTCGATGTCAATTGCTGCAACAATGTTCTTAGGGTCAACTGACACTGTCTGTCCTGCAACGGTAAATGAGCTTGTTACCTGTGTAAGGATTGAGTTGGCAACAGCCTTAATCTGAATCTTTACGTTGGTAGCCCTTGTACCATCAGCATTGGTAAATGAAAGAACTGCCTTGCTGTCTGTTGCAATTGAAGCTGACGTAGGAACTGCAACACCACCTACAACTGCAGTTGTAGCTGTCTCTGAGGCATCTACAGTTACCGTTGTGCCAACAGAGTTGGTGATTGTTGTTGTTGATGTGCTGTCATCTGATGAATCTGAATCATCTGATGAATCTGAGGAAGCTGTTGTTCCTGTTGATGTCGGGCTTGATTTGCCGGCAGCCGTTGATGTGCCGGAAGCCGTTGGGCTTGCAGCAAATGCTGACATTGTGAATGTCAGAATCATCATAAGACTAAGCAATAATGTTAAACTCTTCTTCATAAAATCCTCCTTAATTTTATTGGTTTCGTTTATAGAAAATGCTTTCGCATTTGCTATCATTTCTGAATGTAAAAAATATCCATCACGAGCTTCCTGAATTCGTCCTCGTCCACATTAAACTCCTCGAAAACCTGTCCCTGAGTCGTGGTTCCGGGAACCTCAAGCATCCCATCAGGCATGAAATCGTATCCTCCATACCTCACCATGCATGAAAGCAGCTCAACTGCACCAAGGTTCGTGGTGATATACCCGCCGGCGGCATCATACATATCCAAAAGCGCCGCAGGATTTTTCCTCACCGTGTCCATCAATGCCGTCTTGAACAGCCCCAAATACTGCTGCTGTCTTTTCGCCCTTGATTCATTGCTGTTAAACCTCTCCAAATCCCTGTAATGGAGGTACAGATATGAGCCCAGACCATCAAGCTCATAGGTCTCGCCCTCAACGAAGTCTCTCCCCTCCGCGGAGAATGTCTCAAGGCTTTGCACCGTGACACAGCCCACAAGATAATTAAATTCCTTGATTGCACCCATGTTCACAGCCATATAGCCATTAATGTCAAGCCCGTAGAACAGCCCCGACATACTGCGCACCGCATTAAGTGCATTAACGGTGGCGTCGCCGCCATATGCATGTGCCAGTGCAAGCTGTGCAGTCACCCTGGCATCCTTGTTACCATAATAATCATAGGTCTGTACATCAGTCATACAGCTTCTGTTAACCTGTATCACCTGTATGGTCTTTCTTTTGGAGCTTACAACCACAAGGAAATTGGCATCAGACTGACCCCCCGCCAAACCATTGTCATTGTCAACCACCTTCGACAGCTTATCTATGCCCATCACATAAAAGGTTCTTATGCTGCTGTCATACTCGTAGTTCTCGCCGCCATACCTTACATTCTTCTCAAGCCCCGAAGTAATGCCAAGTGACTTTGCAGTGGCACTGCCCTGATAAACAAGCAACACACTCCCAACAACAGTCAATGAAAGGACAACCGCCATGCATTTATACACAATGCCCACAAACCACAACAGCAGCACAGCCAAAAGCCTGCTAATCCTCTTGCGCATTTTCCACCAACACTCCCTGTACAAGATACCTGCCCTTGTTGTCATTGTTGCAGGTGGAAAGCGTCAAAATCTTGCTTTTCGCATCCACCTTCACATCAGTGTCATAATTGTCATTAATGCTGTTGTGTTCATATATGCTGCCAATATATGCCTCAAACTTCTCATCATTGCTAATGTCTATGCTTTTCAGCAAATGAGCGTCATCCGTCCTGTATGCCGCAAAAATCCTGTATGTCAGCTTCCTGCCATCCTGTGCGTATATGTATATGTATGGATTTTCCTCAAAAAACACAGGGTCTTCATACTCATGAAGGCTGGCAAACATTGTCCCGTTCTTCATATTATGTCCATAAAGCACCGTGTTCCTGTCCGTGAAGAACAATGAATTGATATTTTCCGAATAAATGCAGCCGGGATATCCCTTGCTGCCGTCCATGTTGTGTTCAAGGTAATAGCTGTCATCCGTTGCATGCTGCAACACCGGATAATCGACCGAGGTTCCCGGAACCTCAACCCATGCATATATGTCAGAGTTGCTCTCCTTGAGCTTTGCAAAGTCAAGATTATTGGTTTCGTAAAATGAATCAGAATACACAGGATCAGGAGTGGTCTGCTCCTCAGCCTCCCTTGTATTCACCTGGAGCTCGGTCATTGTATCCGCCTTAAGCTGGTAATCCTTGTTTCTTTCATGCACAACGGCAAATATCACCACCGCAGTCATCAAAAGGACTACCGCCAGCCCAATACCTGCATACCTAAGAAACTTCTTGCTCCTGATGATGCCGGCCAGTCCGCCTGCTCCCATTTCCTCATTAACTTCCCTGTCTTCCGTATCTTTTCTCATACCCTAATCCCCTTCATTGTAAAAAACAAAACCAGTGTAACGCCGTGGCCATGAATTGTCAATATATATATATATATATATATTGCACATATTTTTATATCAACAATTTTGAATTGTGTTACCAGTGGAGTTTTGCGGCTTGCCGATAGATAAGAATGTCGCTATTATGATTTTTAATTGTATTTTAAGGGGATATTTTTATGAAATAACGTATTGTATTTTTTTATGTGCAAAGATATTGCAGACTTGATTTCAACCATTTATCCTTTAAATAAACTTTGCCAATCCATCTTAACTAGCCACGTTCTTCTCTCCTCTTTTTTAATTTTTCCCTTACCTCATTGACTGTACTGGTTCTGCCATCCTGCATT
>CAYZYS010000059.1:0-13266 GCA_964482605.1 uncultured Bacteroides sp. | reverse complement strand
GGCTATTTGTGACGCAGGCGCCACAAAGTAGCCTTGATGCTACACGAGAAACTGCCTTCGCAGATTTCTCGTGAGCTCCTCGACGACAAGCGTCTGCGGAATGGAGAGTAAGATGAAGTATAAGGTACTACTAGTTGGACGCAACAACATGCCCGTCATAGATGAATTCTTCAACGAGATGAGTGAAACCTTCGAATGTCAGTCGTCATCCACCTACAATGATGACATTCTCGGACATCTGAGGTACTTCCAGCCTGACATATTAATATACTGCCTGAATGACGAGACAAGGGACAGGGTTGCCTCCGTGACAGCAATTAAGCCAAGACTTGAAAAGTCTGACATTCCCTTTGCCATCATAGGCGACCAACAGGATTGTGAGGATTTTGCAAGGTTTACCACGATGACAGCCGACCTGGTGCTTGTAAAGCCGATGAATGCCCTCACTCTCCAGCAGAGAATCGTGAACCACTTCAACCAGCAGAAGCTCCTTAAGCAGGTGCAGGGCGAGCAGTTCACCGACGAATCAATCAACAAGCTGCTTGGGATAATGCCTGAGGAAAACCGCAAGCACATCCTGATAATAGATGATGACGCAAGAATACTTAAGCTGCTGAAAAACCTGCTGCACGACAATTATGACGTGGCAACGGCAATCAACGGCAAGACGGCGTACAGGTTTCTTGAGAACAAGTCAACCGACCTCATCCTGCTGGATTACGCCATGCCTGAGGAGGACGGTCCCGCAGTGCTCACGCACCTGCGCTCCAACCCTGCAACCGCAAGCATTCCGGTTGTATTCCTCACAGGTGTCACCGACAGGGACATGATTACCAAGGTTTTGAAGATGAAGCCGCAGGGATACCTCCTCAAGCCAATCAACAGGGCTAAGCTTTTTTCCACGGTCAAGGGGATTATCGGATAAAAATACATTTTTAATTGGGGATAGTTATGGAAGAAAATTTGACGTTGACGGATTTGGTGGACCTTGATGTCCTCCAAAAGATGCAGGATGCATTTGCCAATATGGCAAATGTCTCCTCCATAATCACGGATGCCAATGGCGTTCCCGTGACCAAGGGTTCTAATTTCACTGATTTCTGCGGTAAATTTACACAGAGTACACCAACAGGTAAGTTAAGATGCCAGCAGTGCAACAAGAAGGGCGCTGAGATGGCAATGGCAAACGGATGCTCATGCACCTACCACTGCCATGCCGGTCTCATAGTTTTTGGTGCACCAATCACTGTCAACGGCAAAATGATTGGCTCCCTTGTGGGCGGACAGGTATTGGACGGAAAGCTGCAGCCTGAGAACATCGTGAAAATTGCCATGGAGCTTGGGCTAGACCCCGTCAAGTACCTTGAGGCATCCAACAGCATCCCCTACATGGATGACAAGAGCATGAAGAAAACCGCCAATTTTCTCTATGTAATTGCCAACACCCTGTCAGAGATAGCCAACAACGGCTATATGCTCCTTGCTGGCAATTATGAGGTAATGCGTGCAGCACGCATGAAATCCGATTTCCTCGCCAACATGAGCCATGAGATAAGAACCCCGATGAACGCAATAATCGGCATGGCTGAGATGGCGCTGAGGGAAGATTTGACGCCATCTGCAAGACAGTACATAATGCAGATTAAATCTTCAGGCAAGACACTGCTTTCAATAATCAATGACATACTGGATTTCAGCAAGATTGAATCCGGCAAGCTCAACATATCCGTCGCACCATATGAACCCATGTCAGTGTTCAATGACGTTGCCAGCATAATAATGACCAGAATCGGGACGAAAAACCTTGAGCTTGTGCTGGACATTTCCCCTGACATCCCCCACACGCTGCTTGGGGATGATACAAGAATCAAGCAGATTCTCATCAACATATGCAACAACGCCGTGAAATTCACCCAAAAGGGAAAGGTAACCGTGACAATATCAGCAAAGCCGCTGCCAGGTGACAGGGTCAACCTGCTGTGCTCCGTGCAGGACACGGGAATAGGCATCAAGAAGGAGGAGCTTGGCAAGCTGTTCCAGTCATTTTCACAGCTTGACAGCAAGCGCAACCGCAACATTGAGGGAACAGGCCTGGGGCTCGCCATAACCAAGCAGCTTTTAACACTGATGAACGGCAGCATAAGCGTTGAAAGTGAATACAACGTAGGAAGCACGTTCTCCTTCAACATCCCGCAGACCGTGATTGACCCGCAGCCGGGGATTGTCATAAGAAAGAACGCCAACGCAACAGTGGCGTGCCTTACCAAGAGCGAGAACGAAATGGCACAGATTGGCAGGGACATCAAGCGCTTCGGCGGAACCTTCATATCCCTTGATTCCATCGAGGACCTTTCATATCTCCCTGAAAATGTTGACTTCCTTTTTGTTGACCATGCCTGCTTTACACCTGAGATTGAATATTTCCTGAAGGCAAACACGTCAACAACCGGAATAATGATGATTGGCTTCTATGATTCGGTAAGCAGCCAGATTCCCAACCTCAAGATAATCAAAAGGCCGTTCTTCTCACTCAACATTGCGGCAATACTCAATGGCGAGAAGATTGTGTTTGAGGATGAGGATGGTCCGGTTGAGGACTTTGAATTCATCGCACCTGATGCGGAGATTCTGGTGGTTGATGACAATTCCATCAACCTGACGGTTGCCTGCGGACTGCTGGAGCCGCTTCAGATGAAGATAGACACAGCCTCAGGAGGCAAGGAATGCATAGAGAAAATATCCTCAAAGCATTATGACCTGATATTCATGGACCATATGATGCCTGAGATTGACGGAATCGAAACAACAAGGATAATAAGGCGTCTCCACAAGGAGTACAATGACGTTCCAATCATAGCACTCACGGCGAATGCCGTTGACGGAACCAAGGAAATGTTCCTCGAGGAGGGAATGAATGACTTCATCCCGAAACCGATTGAGGTAAGGACAATCATGTCGTGCCTCAAGCACTGGCTTCCTGCGGAAAAGATACAGCCTGCGACGGGCGTCATACAGTCAAAGTCAGATTCCGCAGAGGATGCCGACGACATACAGATTGAGGGACTTGACACCGAATCAGCACTCAAGCTTCTCGGAAGCAAGGATTTGTTCTGGCAGGTGCTTGAGGACTACTACAAGGTCATTGACAAGAAATGCCAGTTAATCAAGCAGTATGAGTCAAGCAACAGCTGGCCTGAATACACGATTGAGGTACATGCCCTCAAGAGTGCCTCAAAGCAGATTGGGGCGCTTGAGCTTTCAGCCACGGCGGCACAGATGGAAAAGGCAGGCAACGAGCGCAACGCCTCAGTAATCCACAAGTATACTGATGGTATGCTCCAAATGTATAAATATTACGAATCAGTCCTTGCGCCATACTTTGCAAAGGATGAGGAAAGCACCATTGATGATGCGGACAAGCAGCCTATTGGCAAGGCAGAGCTCATAAAGACGCTAAGCGGCCTGAAGGATGCCCTCGAAAACCTTGACATGGATGAAGCGGAAAGCCTCTCCAACACATTTGACTCCTACCGGTGGGAGAACGGTGATGCAGAACGCCTTGGGAAGCTCAAGAATGCAATAAGCGAATTTGACGCAGACGGCTGCGGTGATGTAATACAGGAATGGCTGTCAGCACTGCAGTAAAAAAGAACCATATGGGAATCTCCCATATGGTTCTTTGCATATCCAGCCTCATTTTACCACGCCATCAATCTTCAACAGCCTGGCTCTGCCTTATGAAGTTCTCAAGCACAGTCGTTGTGCCCTCAACGCCAAGAAGACTGCTGTTGATGCACAGGTCATAGTTCCTTGAATCCCCCCACTTCTCCTGGCAGTAATAATTGTGATACATTTTCCTCATCTTATCATTGCGCCTTATGGTATCCTCAGCCTCCTTTGCAGTCAGCTTGTAAATGGTACGTATCCTCTCAATCTTGCTTGCCATCTCACCCCTGATGAACAGCGTAACCAGACACTCAAAATCCTTGAGGATGCTGTCCGAACACCGCCCAACCACAATAAAGGATTCCCCTGACTTTGCCTTTGCACGGATATAGTCAAACTCCAGGTTGGCGACATGCTCCTCCGGTGAATTGCTGTAACCCATCACCGTCCTTGAAAGCAGTGGATTCCTCGGCTTCTCATCATATTTTTCATATTCCCCTGAATCCTGGTTTCTTTCCTCCAGCACCTTCTTCAAAAGCCCTGAATCATACAGAGGCAGGTCAAATATTCCCGCAAGCCTCTCCGCAAGCTCATGTCCGCCGCTTCCATACTCACGGCTAATCGAAATAATAATCTGCTTATTCATATCCATCCCCCATTCCACGGCTCATACAATCCCAACGGCAGCCCTTTCGCAACGAACACACATCAAATCAGTCCCGCCACGCTTCTCCTGTGTGCATTCCCATCCTTTTCATCATACGCCACCTGTGCAATGCGCTTCCTTATTCCGCTCATCTTCTCGTCAAGCTCTGCGCTGAGCGCCGCACACTTCTTAAGCTCCGACTCCACAAATGCCACCTCGGAGTCCGGTACATTCTTCTTGTACCTCATCTTATGCTCAAGACTTGCCCAGCCGTCCATCGAGATGGTCCTAAGCTGAACCTCAACCTTCATGGATTTCTTTTCATCCTGCAGGAAAATCGGCACCTCCACAATGAGGTGAAGGCTCCTGTAACCGCTTTCCTTCGGCTTTTCAATGTAATCCTTGCACTCAATCAACGTAATGTCATCCTGCTTCAGCAGGCAGTCAGCGAGAAAATATATGTCATCCAGAAATGAGCAGACAACCCTCACACCTGCCACATCATATATGTTATCCTCTATCTGCTTGACCGTAAAGCCAAGATTCTTCCTGTGCATCTTCCTTGCAAGGCTGTCAAGCGACTTAATCCTCGTCTTGATGCTCTCAATCGGATTGCGGTCATACTGCAGCGAAAACTCCTCATTGAGCACCTTGAACTTGGTTTCAATCTCCATCGAGGCGCACCTGTAATACGCAAAAAGCGTATCCAGCGGCATCCTGTTCTTATGTATGAAATCAAGGAACTCATCGGACATTATGCTGTCCCTGATTATCCTCTCCTGTGCCCTTTCAAACATATTTTCAATGTCAATCATATTACTGCTTCTCTCCTGTCATCAATGCCGACAAATACGCCGCCAGCATCACGGCACAGTTCACCTCATACTCAGCCCACTTGGCTGCCGAGGTGGTTCTGTTAAGGGTCAAAAGCCCCTTTATGTTATTAGGCGTCCCTATGACGCACTGAAGCGTGGAGCCTATGCCCCTCCTCTTCATCTCATCACTGAACTCCCTCATCTCAGGGTCAACATTGTTGATGAAATCCGCCTTGACGTAGGTTCCGTTCTGCAAAAGCCTTGAAAAGCACTCCTCCCTTGCATACATGGCATCCTCGCCATCCTTCAGCGGTGTCCCCATTATAACCTGCGTCCCAAGGTAATCACCATAAAACACGGTTATGTTGTCAAGCTTATAGGTGTTAATCATATGGTCCATGAGCTCCCTTATGGCACCATCCTTGTCAACCAGCACATGCTGTCCAAACTGCGCCATATAGCGAAGCTCCTTCATTTCACGTCCATCGCTCTTGCCCACGTTGTCCTTCTTGGACTTGAACTCCATGTAATCGTCCGTGTGCATGTCCTCACGGTAGTACACGTACCTGTCACGTCCCTTTTCCTTGGAAATGTACAGGCAGAAGTCAGCCTTGGAGAACAGCTCCTCAAATGTCTTCCCGCTCTTTGGGGATATTGCGGCACCCATTGAGCAGGTTATGCTAAGCCCTTCAAAATCCTTTGAAAACTCAAGCTTAATCTGGTCCCTGATGGTCCTAAGCATACCCCTTAATTCCTGTACGCCCCTGATTCCGGTCAGCACCAGCATAAACTCATCACCGCCGAAGCGTCCGACAACGCCGTCCTCGGCAACTATCCTCTTAAGCAGCTCACCAACCCTGGCAAGCACCTGGTCACCATACATATGGCCATATGTATCATTAACCATTTTAAAATGGTCAACATCCATTATCACAAGAATAACATTGTCATTCCTCTCCTCCAGGAGCTTCTGTGTCGCATATTCAGTTATGGTCTTCTTGTTAAACACGCCCGTCAGCGGGTCCTTGTGAAGCTCGCCAATCAGCTCATTGGCATCATTGACGTAATCATTGCTGGCTGCCGTGAGCACCCTCCCGATAACCGCCTTTTCAGCATCGTCATCAGCGTCAAAATACAGCCCGCGAAAGCACACATCCTCCATTGCCTTGTCATTGAGCGTCCTTATCCCGCAGGTCAAATTGACTTCAATGTCATCTGAATATGACTTCATCTTGGATATGAGCAGGTCAAGCTTCGGCTCCTCGTCATCAGGCACATACCCTGAATCAATCATCTCCTTCTTCCAGTCATCCACGTCCATGCGGTAAAGAAGAATCTTCTGAATCCCGTCATAATGGAACATCATGAACAGATTGTCATGACGGCTGTATGAAAACATGTACTCGTCTGTCATGCCGAGTAGAAGCCTCACCTTCTCCTCATCAATGACCGCCTTGTCGTTAATGTATATCGCCTCAAATATGTCTATCGTTTCAAGGTTGTACAGCCTGCCATTGTCCTTGTCATCATCCACCCCAATGACTCTCACAATGTTAAGCCTGTACTCACCGTTATTCCTTTTTAAATGAAATACCCTTCCCTTGTCCCGGTCAGGAGCGTCCCCCGTGACAAAGGCCGCAAATGCCTCCTGCTCCTCCTCCGGCATAAAGTTAATGAACTGATGGCACCTAAGGTCTGCGCTTTCAAAATATGCAAAAAAATCCTTATTGGCGATGACAACATTCAGCTTTGCATCCAAGGTCACACGCCTCTTGAACAGAAACCGTGACTTCTTACCCCCTACAACACTACCACCCGCCTGTGACATTTATTCTTCCCCCGCACAAAAATACATACAAAATAACAATTTTATTGTACTCTTTTTTGACAAAATATGCAAATACTAGTTGTTATGTTTTTTATGTTTTTTTAGCCTTCTTCATTCATGCGGCTAAGCTTCGCCGCCTGGTCGGCAGCAATGCATGCGTCAATTATCTCCTGTATGTCACCATCCATGATTTTGTCAAGCTTATACAGCGTAAGCCCGATTCTGTGGTCAGTCACCCTTCCCTGAGGGAAATTGTAGGTTCTTATCTTCTCTGACCTGTCGCCCGTTCCTATCTGGCTCCTCCTGGCATCCGCCTCAGCGTCATGCGCCTTCTGGCACTCCATGTCATAAAGCTTGGCGCGAAGCAGGGCAAATGCCTTCTCCTTGTTCTGTATCTGAGATTTCTCCGTCTGCGAATATATCACAATTCCCGTCGGGTAATGCGTTAGGCGCACCGCTGAATCCGTGGTGTTGACACACTGGCCGCCATTACCGGATGCCCTCATGACATCAATCCTGATGTCCTTCTCATCTATCTGGATGTCAACCTCCTCCGCCTCTGGCATGACCGCAACAGACGCGGTGGAGGTGTGAATCCTTCCTCCCGACTCAGTCTCAGGCACCCTCTGGACACGATGCACCCCGCTTTCATATTTCATCACGGAATACGCCCCCTGCCCTGTCACCATGAACTCCACTTCCTTCATGCCGCCTATGCCGGTCTCATCAGAATTAATCACCTCAAGCTTCCAGCGCTTCCCATCAACATAATGCGCATACATCCTGAACAGCTCCGCAGCAAAAAGCGCCGCCTCATCTCCACCTGCACCCGCACGGATTTCAACAATGATGTTTTTATCATCATTAGGGTCCTTTGGCAGAAGAAGCACCTTTAATTCATCCTCCAGCTCATCCAGCCTTTTCTTGGATTCATTAAGTTCCTCCTTTGCGAGCTCCTTGAGCTCCTCGTCACTCTCCTCATCCAATATCTCAAGGCTGTCAGCTATGCTTTGCTTACAGCCCTTGTATTCCCTGTATGCCTCCACGATTGGCGTGATGTCATTCTGCTCCTTCATGAGCCTGCGAAACCTGTCCTGGTCATTTACAACATCAGGGCTGCTAAGCTCCGCCGTTATGTCCTCATACCGATTAACCAAATCCTCCAGCCTGTCAAATGCTTCCATTTCAATTCTCCATAATTCATACTATTCCGGGGAATGCCCCGTACACAATGTGCTTCAGCAGTGCGGGCACAGCCTTCCAAGTACAACCCTGTCAAGCCCTGCAAGGTCCTTCCTTACAAGCACGTCACCAAAGCCCTTTTGCTCCATCATTGACGCAACCGCAGCCCCCTGGTCCATCCCAATCTCAAGCACCAGCCAGCCGCCCCGCTTAAGATGCCCTTCGCACCCGTCAATTATCCTTCTGTAAAAATAAAGCCCATCCTCATGGCCGTCCAGGGCGAGCATTGGGTCATGAAGCCTGACCTCCGGGTCAAGCCCTTCAATATCCCCTGTTGGGATATATGGCGGATTTGACACAACCATGTCAAACGTCTCCCCCTCACCCAACGCACCGTACAAATCACCCTGCCTAAAATCAACCGTACAGGCTTCACCTGATGCATTGCAGTCCACCCCAAGCCGTTCCCCGTTGCGCCTTGCAACCTCAAGTGCCGCACCCGATATGTCAGTTCCCACACCATTTAAGCCACTCTTCTCCAAAAGCAGGCTCAACACAATGCAGCCCGAACCCGTACACAAATCAAGCACACTGCCCCCCTCAAGGCGTGAAAGTGCCTCCCCGACCAGCACCTCCGTGTCCTGCCTCGGAATAAGCACATCCGGCGTAACAGCAAATTCCCTTCCATAAAACCACGCACTGCCCGTGATATGCTGCAGCGGCACATGCGAACACCTCAGGCCCACAAGCCGCTTGTACTCATTCTCACCATCCGCAGCCACCGTACTGCCGCCGTCAAGAAGATACCCAAGCCTGTCAATCCCAAGGGCATGCTCCATCAACGCCCACGCATCATGCTTCCAGTCATCTATGCCCGCAGCCCTTAATTCATCCTCTGCCCTGCGCAAAAGTCCCCGATAATCCATTTCTCACCGTCTTTTTCTTCTACGCCCTGTCACCTCTGTCTCACGCTGCTTAAATATGGGAACCTCAACGCCCATGTCATCCGAATCACCAGCCTCGGTAATCTCAGGCTCAAGCTCAGCTTCATCCCCGCCCACAAGCTCTATGTCATCATCCTGGTAATCCGCATCGGCCTGTGTTCCGTCCAATATGTCCTCATCAGCCTCAGCTTCAGGAAATTCCATGTCATCCACCCCTGCTATGCCTTCATCAGCACCAGCTTCAGAAAATTCCATATCATCCGCCTCTGCCATGTCCTCATCAGCACCAGCTTCTGAAAATTCCACGTCATCCGCCTCTGCCACGTCGCCATAAGCCTGCGCGTCTTCCCCATAAATGTCATCCGGCTCCTGAACGTCATCAGCGTGTATGGCATCTTCAGGCTCAGCCTCCACGTCACCGGACTCCTCAGCTTCCGTCTCGAACTCCTCCGGCTCCTCACCGTCAAGGTAATAATATGCCTCCTCCGGTATGTCTTCATCAGCCACGCCGGCATAATATTCATCAAGGAAGCTCCTCCAGTCAAACACTGCCTCAACAGCCTTGATTCCAACACGTATCATGTCGTCATCAGGCTCCCTTGTCGTTAAATGCTGAAGCCACATCCCCGGCTTGCTGACAATCATGACAGCCTTGCTTTCACTCTTTCCCGCCCAGCGAATCACCTCATATGACACACCGGCTATCACGGGAACCAAAAGAAGCCTGACCAATATTTGCAAAAATGGATTGCCCAGCCTTATGAATATGAAGAAAATCACACTTATGAGCATTACAATGAAAAGAAAGCTTGTTCCACAGCGCTTGTGCTCCCTTGAGCTGTTCCTCACATTTTCAACGGTAAGCGCCATCCCATGCTCAACGCAATTGATGCACTTATGCTCAGCCCCATGGTACATAAAGGTTCTCTTAATGTCCTTCATCATAGAAATGAGGACAAGATAAAGTATAAATATTGCAACACGCACCAGTCCCTCAACCAAATTGAGAACCCACTGCGAGCCAATCACCCTTGCAAAAAGCCTTGATATGAAATACGGCGCAACCATGAAAAGCCCCACCGCAAGCGCAACCGAAACAAGTATCGTGACCGCCATTATGACGGAATCCAGCTTCTCCCTGAATACCGCCTTCGCCACGCTGTCCGCCTTTGTCGGCTTCTGTTCCTTCGGGTCCTCATAAAAGCTTGATGAATATGTCAGTGTTGAAATCCCAAGGACAAGGGAGTCAACAAAATTAACCACACCGCGTATAACCGGAATCCCTGACAGCGCACCCGTGCCAATCGGCTTGCACTGCCGTGTCATGACCTCTATCTCATCATCAGGTCTTCTGACGGCAACTGAATAACGGTTCTTGTTCCGCATCATGACACCCTCTATTACTGCCTGTCCCCCTATTCCTGATAGCTTCATATGGAAATCCGCCTCCTTGTCAAAGTATTTCCGAATGGTAAAAAAGGTTGAGATTCACATCCCAACCTTATCATTCACCAACCTAGCTTCTCATTAAATTCAATCTGAGCAAATTAGTTAGCAACTCCATACTTCTTGTTGAACTTGTCAATACGTCCCCTAGCAGCAGCAGTCTTCTGCTGGCCTGTATAATATGGGTGGCACTTGGAGCATACCTCCACGTGAATCTCCTGCTTTGTTGAACCTGTAACAAACTCATTGCCGCAGTTGCATACAACCTTTGCCTGATAGTACTCTGGATGGATTCCTTCTCTCATTACTTCTCACCTCTTACTTTACTGAATAATCTTAAAAACTCACAATTTATCAATAAAAATCAGCGCTTGCCAATCTCATTCCTGACAAACAACTTCCTCATTGTATCACAACAACATTCCAATTGCAAGAACATTTTAGAAAATCTTGTGCATCTTAACCTGCTGTATGAATTCCTGGTTGCTCTTGGTGTGTACAAACAGGTCAAGAATCCTCTCTGCCGCATCATCCGCCTTAAGCCCATTAAGTGCCTTGCGCACAACCTCCATCGCCTGGTACTCGTCCGGTGTAAGAAGCAGGTCATCCCTTCGCGTGCTGGACTTGGCTATGTCAATGGCAGGGAAAATCCTCTTTTCCGAGAGCTTCCTGTCAAGCACAAGCTCCATATTGCCTGTTCCCTTGAATTCCTCAAAGATTACGTCATCCATCTTGCTGCCAGTGTCAACCAGTGCAGTGGCAAGAACCGTAAGGCTTCCTCCCTCCCTCATGTTGCGGGCTGCACCAAAGAACCGCTTAGGCATATGAAGCGCAGCTGGGTCAAGACCACCCGACAATGTACGTCCGCTTGCCTGCACCGTGAGGTTGTATGCCCTTGCAAGGCGCGTGATGCTGTCAAGGAGAATCACGACATCCTTCTTCTGCTCCACAAGGCGCTTTGCCCTTTCAATGACCATCTCGGACACCCTTCTGTGCCGGTCCGGCAGCTCATCAAAGGTGGAATAGATAACCTCAACCTGGTCGCCCTGAATGGATTCCTTGATATCCGTAACCTCCTCAGGACGCTCGTCAATGAGAAGTATTATCAGATGAATCTCAGGGTTATTCCTGGTTATTGACTTCGCAATGTCCTTGAGGAGCGTCGTCTTACCTGCCTTTGGCTGTGAGACAATCATTCCACGCTGCCCGCGTCCAATTGGTGAAAACAAATCCACAATCCTCATGGAAACCGACCTGGAATTGGGCTCAAGCCTAAGCCTCTCATTCGGGAATATCGGCGTCATGGACTCAAATGGCTTTCTTCTGGCTATTTCCTGTGGGTCCAGCCCGTTCACCTCGTCAATGTACAATATGGCGCTAAACTTCTCGTTCTGGAGTTTCCTCTTTTTCGGTCCCCTGATTATGTCCCCGGTCTTCAGGTTGAACCTGCGAATCTGTGCCGGCGACACGTATATGTCATTGTCACCCGGCAGGAAATTCTCACACCTGATGAAGCCAAAGCCATCTGACATTACCTCAAGTATGCCGTCAGCCCACGGTCCATCGTCAAGCAGGGTCTTATCGTAAACCTGTGCCTTGTATTCAACCATTTTCTCTGAAACCTCGGCAGAATCAGTGGACGCTGCCTGTGCCTGCTCATCACGCCTCTGATACTGCTGGCGTGAATCGGAGCCCTGTCCGCCGCGCACATTCTCCCTTGCATTGCGTCTCTCCTGCTCGCCCTTCTGCTCCTCAGCCTCATAGGTCCCGTCAGCCTTGGATGCCTTGATTATGGCTTCAACAAGGTCAGGCTTCCTCATGGACGACAAGCCCTTGATGTCCTTGTCCTTGCCAATCTCACGCAGCACCGTCAGCGACAACGTCATTAACTTTTCTCTCATATTTCCTCCATCCTTGCTATGTCAAGAGCGACTCTTAAGTCAGCTCCAATCCTCTGATTCCGCGGGGTTCTCTTGAATGATCTTCATCGACATTAAAGATTACTTGCCGTAATTATACAATTATTATTAGGAAATGTAAAGGGTATTTACCGTTGGAGAAAGCAGGAGAGCGTGTGGTGATTATCCAATTTTAGCGGCATCACATCATTTCATCTTTTCCCAGTTAATGAACTCCTTGCCTCGATGTTCCAAAATCCCCTTATCCCCCTCATCCATACGTTCATACATGGATTTTTCCATTTGAACATCCAATTGCTTTTCCCCTATCAGAAAAGTCACAAAGTACTGCACATCCTTTGTCATAAAACTATGACTGGCATCCGCATAAGTATAAATAATACCCATTCCAGCAATTGGTGCATTTTGACGTTCTACCGTATATTTTGCCATGACACTTGCGTTTTCTTTACTAACCCTGCTCATTTCATACCCTCCACACATGGAATCATCATATGAACCACGAAATAACCGTCCTCTTCCAAAAAGTCAATCATTCCATCGTACTTATTTATGGTATTCTTTATTTCAACAATGCCAAGGCCATGGTTAACCAAATCACCTTTGTCGCTTACCAAATCAGGATTTTTTTCTAAAACAGATTCATCTATTTTATTCTTACAAATTATGTTGTACATACTATTATAAGAATGCATATTCAGTCTTATTTCCTTACCTTTTGAATTTAATTCAGCCCTATAGGCATTTTCCAGTAAATTCATCAATACAACCGCAATATCATTTTCAATTATGCCAAGTGCAATTTTATCAATTGAAACTT